>JAZQFS010000013.1:0-11184 GCA_045539625.1 Eubacteriales bacterium
AAAGGCAAGTCCTGTGGAGATGTGAAAAGACAATCAGCACAGCCTAATTTACGACTGAGCCATCCCTCCGTTGAGGGGGCTGTTTTGATACTTTTCCAGAGGGAAAAGTATGGCTCGCTCGTCGCAACGAGCGAAATTCCCTGCGTTACATGAAGTAACTTTAAACCTAAAGAAGAAAACAAAACCTTAACCCTCATCATCAAATTTCAAAACCGCCATAAATGCTTCCTGCGGTACTTCTACCGAGCCGAAGGAACGCATTCTCTTTTTGCCTTCCTTCTGCTTTTCAAGCAGCTTCTTCTTTCTGGTAATGTCACCGCCGTAGCACTTTGCAAGCACGTCTTTTCTCATCGCCTTTACCGTTTCACGGGCAATAACCTTTCCGCCGATTGCCGCCTGAATGGGTATTTCAAAGAGCTGACGGGGTATGTTATCCTTAAGCTTTTCGGCAATTCTTCTTGCTCTGCCGTATGCTTTGTCGGTATGAACAATAAAGGAAAGTGCGTCAACAAGCTCGCCGTTAAGAAGTATATCAAGCTTAACAAGCTTACTTGGTGCATAGCCTGCAAGCTCATAGTCAAGGGAAGCATAGCCTCGTGTTTTGGATTTGAGCGCATCGAAAAAGTCATACACTATTTCATTAAGGGGAAGTGTATAGTGAAGCTCGGCTCTCGTTGTGTCGATATAAGTCATATCCTTATATGTGCCTCGTCTGTCCTGACAAAGCTCCATAATTGCACCGACGTACTCGGTAGGACAGATAATACTTGCGTTTACTATAGGCTCGCTGACCTCTTCCACCTCGTCACCTGTGGGAAAATTGGTGGGGTTATCGATATAATACTCCTCGCCGCCTCTCGGCTTTATCTTATAGATAACGCTGGGTGCGGTTGTAATAAGGTCAAGGTTAAACTCTCGCTCAAGGCGTTCTTCAAGAATTTCCATATGGAGAAGTCCCAGAAAACCGCAACGGAAGCCGAAGCCCAGTGCCTGCGACGTCTCAGGCTCATAGGTAAGAGCCGCATCGTTAAGTGCCAGCTTTTCAAGAGCTTCTCTCAAATCGGTATATCTTGCGCCGTCGGCAGGATAAATACCGCTGAACACCACGGGAAGTGCCTTTTTGAAGCCCGGAAGTGCCTCGGCGGCAGGATTGCTTGCAAGCGTTATTGTATCGCCCACACGTGTATCGCCTACCGTCTTGATTGCCGCTGTGATATAGCCAACCTCGCCTGCGTGAAGCTCGTCGCTCTTGGCAAAGCCGAAGGCATCAAGGAAGCCCACCTCTGTTACGTCATACTCAACGCCTGTTGACATCATTCTTATGGTATCGCCCACCTTGACTTTACCGTCATACACTCTGATATATACAACAACGCCTCTGTAGGAGTCATAGTAGGAGTCGAAAATAAGTGCCTTGAAGGGATCGTTTATATTGCCCTCGGGAGCAGGAATATTCTTTACCACCTGCACCAGCACGTCCTCGATATTTATACCCGCCTTTGCCGAAACCGCAGGAGCTTCGTCTGCAGGAATACCGATAATATCCTCGATTTCCTTACGTGTGCCCTCTATATTGGCACTGGGCAGGTCGATTTTATTGATGACGGGGATAATTTCAAGGTTATTGTCAACGGCAAGGTATGCGTTGGCAAGAGTCTGTGCCTCGATACCCTGTGTTGAGTCAACAACAAGCAGTGCGCCCTCACAGGCAGACAGCGAGCGTGACACCTCATAGTTAAAGTCCACGTGACCGGGAGTGTCAATAAGGTTTAATGTATACTCCTCGCCCTCATAGGTATACTGTATCTTTACGGCTCTTGCCTTAATGGTGATACCTCTTTCACGTTCAAGGTCCATATTATCAAGAACCTGCTCCTCCATCTCACGCTTCTGCACCGTCTCGGTAAGCTCTAAGAGTCTGTCTGCAAGGGTGCTCTTTCCGTGGTCGATGTGAGCAATTATACAAAAGTTTCTTATATGCTTTAAGTCTCTGTTATTATTTGAGGTTGCCATAGTTGCCTCCATTTTATATTTATACTAAGTTAGTATACTACATTTCAGCGAGATTTGCAAGGGGTTTTTGTGATACAAAAATATTTTTATTTAAAATTATTTTTTTAATTTTATTTTTTTATTTTATTTTTTATTTTAATTTTTTTGTTTCAAATTTTTTATTTTAATTTTTTTATTTTAAATTTTTTATTTTAATTTTTTTATTTTTAAATTTAATTTTTAATTTGAATTTATTTTTTGTTTTTCTTTTTTTGCTCAATTGATTTTTACTTTTTGAATAATTTTTGCACGTTTTTCGGCAATTAAAAAATAAATGTTTTGTGTAAAACGCAGAATTAGAACATTAGTTCTTGATTTTTTGATGATTTTGTGGTATAATGTAGACAAAGAAAAATCACAGAAACAAAACAAAGGAGAATTATGAAAACTATAACAACAGCAAGCGAAGAAAAAAAGACAATTCAAAAGAGACAGAAAATACAGCGTGACAGCTTTGTGTTCTACAGCAGCTTTTACACCTCTCTTGACAAGCTTCACGGCGAAGAATTCGAGGAATGTGTAAGAGCCTTGGCTGAGTATGCTTTAACAGGCAAAAAGCGCCGTTTGACAAGCAGCGTTTCGGCTGTTTATTTTAATATGGCAATACCTCAGATTGACAGCAACAACCGAAGATACACCTCCGCCATCAAGGGAGCACAAAACCGTTGGGAGACCGATGATAAGGCACAGCAAAGCAGTAAAAGCACAGCAAATGCCAAAAAGAGTTCTCCGACAAAGAACGTCAGAAAAAAAGGCAGTTCATCTCACAGCCTAAAAGAAGACTCCCCTGCCGACAACAAATCAAATTCAGAGGGTGAATGTTGTGATGCCTATGGCATAAGCAATTCCGAGAGCTATGATGCCTACGGCATAAGCAATTTTGAAGGCTGTGATGCCTATGGCATAAACAACTCTATGCCTAATGTAAATGATAATGTAAATGTAAATGATAATGATAATGGTAATGGTAATGAGAAAGTTAATGCTGATGTTGACGGTAATGATGCTGTAAACAGTACCGCAAGTGACAATACTGCCTGCGATATAAACGAGAACATATGTGCTACACCTCAAACCTCGCCGCCGCAAAATACAGTATACAAAAACGAAGAATCGGTAAACACATACGCACTGGGAAAGCACAGCAATGTCTTTCTAAACGATGATGAATACTCTTCTCTGTTAAGAAGTTTGGGAATCATAGAATTAAACAAGCGTATTGAATTTCTGTCGGGCTACATAAGCCGCAAGGGCATCACAAACATATATCATTACAAGGCCTTGAACACGTGGGTGGGCGACGCAGTAAAAGAACGTGAAAGCAAGAGCAAAGCGGCATCCTCTGCAGTTGCAAAAAGATTCGGTTTTAATTCCTATGAAGAAATCGGCTTTGAGCAAATGTTTGAAACTTCACCGCCGCAAAGTGAAACATAAAAACTGTTCTTTTTTTAACCTATCGGCACAACCGCAAAAACGCCCCTGTCCCAATCAAAGGCAAAGCACAAATTTCGGTATACACCCGCCGTCACCCGCAAAACAGGCACAAAGCACGGTCCGCAGGCAAACTGGGAGAAAACAATTTGGAAAAACAATTTAGAAAAACGAGAAAAAAATCAAAAAATATTGTCAAAACCTCTTGAAAAATCACGAAAATAATGTATACTGTACGTGAACAAACTACCCCAAAAAGGAGTGATTGTATGCTTCCCCTTGACAAGCTTTCCGAAAGTGCAGAAGCACTGCTTAAAAAGCACGGATACAACAAAGAAAGCATATATGTCTGCCTTGAGCTGGATATGTCGCCCACGGGTGAATTTGCAAACGACTTTCTTTGCATTACCGCCGACAAAAAACAGCTTATCTGCACCGACACTTCAGCTTTTGGCGTGACGGTTTACGAAATTGACCGCATTGCCGAGCTTTACATTGACAACTATACCACCACCAACCGTCTGCTTTGTGTTTACGGCAAAGACTCTGCCCCCAAAAAGCAGGATTTCGGCGACAATGTTGAGGATTTCAAAAAAAGCCTGTCACAGTTTGCAAAAGAATGCGACACCCTGACGGCGGCTCAGTGCACCAACGCAAAAAAGAGAAAACTCCTTGCCTTTTGCAGCATCTTTGACAAAACCGTAAAGGGAGAAGATGTGAAGGACGACGACGGAATATTTGAGCAGTTCAACCAGAAGTGTCCCAGGTGCGGAAAAAGGTATGAGGACCAGCAGAGAAAAATCTGCCGTGACTGCACCAACAAAAAAGGCACTTTCGCAAGGCTTATGGGCTATTATCTATCCCACAAATTGGCGTTTGCAATATCTATTCTTGCTCTTTTCGCAATATCCCTGCTTGAGCTTGCCGTTCCCTTCATCAACGGACGTATCCTATTTGACCAGGTTATTTCAAAGCCCGGCGTAAATGCCTCGGGGCAGGTGCTGGGAAGTCTTCACCAAGCAAAGTATGTATTTATTGTCGTAGGGCTTATAGTTATTGCCGAGGTGCTTGTTCAGGCATTCATTATTATCTTTGACAGAACCATCGACAAGCTCAGTGCAAGGGTTACGCAAAAGATGAAAAACGAGGTTTTCGCCTCAATGTGCAACCAGTCCATAAGCTATTTCAACAAGCACCCCACAGGCCGTCTTATGACAAGAGTCAACTACGATGCCGACAAAATAAGAGGCTTTTTCACCGGCGGTATTCCCCACTTTATTCTTAATGCAACAAAGTTTGTGGGAATTACAATACTGTTGTTTTCCATAAATCCGTCGCTGACGCTTGTGGTATTTATTCCCGTTCCCATAATTGTTGCAATATTCAAGTTTATGCTTCCAAAGCTATGGCGAAGCTTTTCCAAGCAATGGCGCACCTCAGGCTCCCTTAACGCAATGCTTGGCGACTCCCTTAACGGCATACGTGTAATCAAGGCGTTTTCCAAGGAGGTTGAGGAAACAAACAGATTCCGAGGCTACTCCAACAAGCTTTACGAGGCAAATCTCAGGACAAACCTTATTGCCATTTGCATTTTTCCCGTAGTATCGTTGCTTATCGGTCTTTCAAGTCAGGCTATATGGGGCTTTGGAGGTATTCAGGTAATGGGCGGTCATATGACCTACGGTGAGCTGACAACATATCTTGGATACATTGGTATGATTTTCGGTCCTCTTGAGTTTTTCACAAACTTCACAAACCTTATCACCGACGTACTCAACGCCGCCGACAGAATGCTTGAAACCACCGATGCAATACCCGACATTACCAACAGCAAAAATCCCGTTATTCCAAATGACGTCAAGGGCGACATTGAATTTAAAAACGTCTGCTTCCACTACAATCCCAACCGTCCCATACTCAAGGACGTATCCTTCCACATACAGCCCGGTGAGCACATCGGCATTGTGGGACACACGGGCAGCGGAAAGAGCACGCTTGCAAATCTTATCACAAGAATGTACGATGTTATATCGGGAAGTGTGACAATTGACGGCACAAACGTCAAGGACATTGACCTTACCGCTCTTCGCAAGACTGTGGCAATTGTATCACAGGAAATATATCTATTTGATGCAAGCATTGCCGACAACATAAGATATGCCCGTCCCGATGCCACTCTTTCCGAGATCATAGAGGCGGCAAAGGCGGCAAACGCCCACGATTTTATTATGAGTCTTCCCGAAGGCTACGAAACGATTGTCGGCTCATCAAGGTCATTATCAGGCGGTGAAAAGCAGAGAATTTCAATAGCACGTGCCCTTCTGTTATCACCGAAAATTCTTATTCTTGACGAAGCAACGGCGGCTATGGACACCAAAACCGAGCGTCTTATCAGCCGAGCCATTGACGGTCTTATTGAGGGCAAAACCACGGTTACCATTGCCCACAGGCTTTCCACACTTAAAAACTGCAACCGCATTATGGCAATTGAACACGGCGAAATAGCCGAGTGCGGAACACCTGAGGAGCTTCTGGAGAAAAAGGGTGTTTACTACAAGCTTTACACTCTACAGGAAGAACAGCTCAGGAAGGTTATTCACGGAAGCTGATTTACACTTTTCATTTTTCATTTTTCTTTTTTCTTTTTTTCTTTTTTCTTTTTAAGATTCTTTTTCTTGGCTGAGGTGCTTATTTTACTTTCTTAATTTGTTTTATGCTTGACAGGGAGTTTCGCTCGTTGCGACGAGCGAGCCATACTTTTCCCTCTGGAAAAGTATCAAAACAGCCCCCTCAACGGAGGGATGGCTCAGTCGTAAATGAGGCTGTGCTGATTGTCTTTTCACATCTCCACAGGACTTGCCTTTTGTTCACAGACTAACCGATGTGAAAAGAGTACGGCGAAAGTCTTGTTACGGCGATTACTCCTTCCGCTGACTTCCCTCCACGGCGGGGAGCCTTCCACCCTCTTTTTGGCGTGGTGCTTGGATTGGCACAGATGAAAAGTCGTTTTTTTTTGCAAATCAAATCAGAGCGATGTGCTTCCTATTTTGTGCACAGGAGGCTGTCACTGAGGAACAATAGCTTGTTCACAGTTACTATCCCCAAGCCCTCGGTTTAGACCAACAGTACCCAATAGCCTTAGCACTGCAGCCCATTCGAGCGTAAGCGAGCGATGGACAGGGCGCACCGACGACGAACTGAATCGGTTAGTGTATTAATTAGCCCCGCGGCGAGTCGTGACCTCAAAAGTCACGACGATGAGCGGAAGCGTTTTGGTTACTTTGTCGCTTAGGACAAAGTTACTCGCTCTCCGCAGAGAGCGAAACCTCCCTGCGATACATAAAGTAACTTTAAGAAAACGGGTCGATGTGGGCATCGACCCCTACGAAAAAGGAAAAGAGGGAAAAGTGTGACTCGCTCTCCGCAGACGGCGAAATTCCCCAAAGATACATAAAGTAACTTTATAATAAAAAAAAGTAACAAATGTAACTTAATAAAACTCAAAAAAATAAATAAAAAAGGAACATTAAAAATGACAGACGAAAAGAAAATAACCCTTGAAGATATGGACAACGGCGATAAGGACATTTTCGGTAAAAGAATCTCCGTAGACCTGTCGCCCGAAAACGCAGTCTTTTCACGTTCCGAGGGCGGACTAATCTCCATGACACTTAAAAAGAAGGACGGAAGCGAGGAGCACTTTGAAAGAGTTGTTCCCGTAAGAGCCTTTCCCGTAACAGAGCCCGATGCCTTTATTTCTATTCGTGAGCCCGACACAAAGGACGTGGGCAAGGGTGCTGAAATTGGGCTTATTGAGTCGCTTTCAGACTTTGGCGGGGAAAGTGCGGCGTTAATCAAAAAAGAGCTTGATAAGCGTTATTTTACCCCTGAAATACAAAAGATTTACTCCATCAAGGAGCAATTCGGCTATTTGTATTTTGACGTTCTTACAAGTGCGGGCAAAAGCAGCTTTGTTATGAACAACCCTTCAAGCAACATACGTGTTCTTGAGGACAAGCGCTCACTTATCTACGACATTGACGGCAATTGCTTTGAAATTCCCGAAATCACAAAAATGGACAAGGCAAGCTTTAAGAAGATTGAAATTTACCTGTAAACTAAAAGCGTGGTGATACAAATGAGGCTTTTATTTGAGCTCAATGAAAAAGACTCTGCCGCCTTCGGCAAGGTCAAAGAGCAGAGCGAACACATTCTTTACTGCACTCCCTTCGATTTTCACAAGGACAAAAGAGCAAACGGCTACATGGTCTTTACTCAAAAGCACATATACAAAATCCTTGACGGGCAGGTGCTTGAAACACATCTGCTTTGCGAAATGAGCGATTTTACCGTTGAGGTAATGCTGGGCGTGTGCGGTTTTTATGCTTTGAAAAACGGCAAGAGCATAATGTTATGCCGATTTATCTCAGGCAGGAATCTTGCAAGATATTCCGTTATGGCGGCTGCCTGTGAAAGGCTTGCAAAGGGTGACCTTCAACAGATGACAAGCGACGAGCCCGAAAGCTACTGTCCCAAGTGCGGACGTCCTTTCCTGAAAAACACCTCTGTATGCCCCTTCTGCAGAAGCAAAAGAGAGGTTTACAAAAAGCTGTTTGCCATGACTCGCGGTATTCGCTTTATGATGGCGTTCCCGCTGATTGTTGCAGCCATTGCTCTTATTATCCGTTTTGCCGTTCCCTTTTTCCAGAAAACGGCTATCAACGATTACATAACCAACAACAACCTTCAAGGCAACTATATGGCAGGCTTTCTGGTTATAGTTGTGTCAATTGTCCTGCTTGACCTTTTCAACAGGGCTCTCGGCGTTGTCAACAGCCGTCTTTCGGCTATTGCGGGCAACAGGTTCACCACAATGATGCGTACAATTCTCTTTGAAAAGATACAGTCCTTATCAATGTCCTCCGTTTCACGCAAGGCGGCAGGCGACCTTATGGGACGTATCAACAGCGACGTTTCAACAATTCAGCAGTTTATTACCAACCAGCTTCCAAGCTATTTTTCAATGCTGCTGTCCTTTATCGTTGCAATTATACTGTTACTGTGCATCAGCCCCGTTATGTGCTTATTTGTATTCATTCCCCTGCCCTTTGTTACCTTCTTTATTATCAATCTGCGAGGCACGCTCATGCGCCGTATCCGCAAAAACTGGCGTATGAGGCAAAAGTGCGACAAGTATCTTCAGGACGTTATATCGGGAATACGTGTTGTAAAATCCTACGGCAACGAAAACAGGGAAATTGACACCTACGAAAAAAAGACAGGCAACTATTTTGACAACGAAATCAAAACCTTCCTGTTCTTTGACACTCTTTTCCCCTTCATTACCCTTGCCTTAAAGTCGGGACGTTTTCTTATTCTTGCTGCAGGAAACTACAGCCTTTTCAACGGCACTCTTGACATTGGTACTCTCAATCAGTTTTCTGCCTACACGGGCATTGTTTACGAGCCCCTTATGCAGCTTACCCAAATCCCCCGTGTACTGTCAAACTTCATTACGGCTCTTACAAAGGTAATGGAAATTCTCGAAGAAGAGCCTGAAATTTACGATGCAAAAAAGGCAAAGCTTCACAAAATCCAAGGGGATATTTCCTTCAAGAACGTATATTTCGGCTACGACAGCTACAATCCTGTACTTAAAAACATCAATGTTGACATAAAAAAGGGCGAGATGATAGGCATTGTTGGACATTCGGGCTGCGGAAAAACAACCCTTGTAAATCTGCTTATGCGTCTTTACGATCCCACCGAGGGAAGCATCACAATTGACGGCATAGATTTACGTGAAATGTCCCAGGAATCTCTCAGAACGCAGATAGGCATTGTTCTTCAGGAAACCCATCTGTTCTCAGGCTCAGTTCACGAAAACATTCGCTATGCAAAGCCATATGCCACCTCAAAGGAAATTATCGAGGCGGCAAAGAAAGCCAATGCCCACGATTTCATCATGAATCTTCCCGAGGGCTACAACACGGTTATCGGTGAAAAGGGCTTCAGCCTATCGGGCGGTGAGCGTCAGAGAATTGCCATAGCACGTGCCCTTATCCACGATCCCAAAATTCTTATACTTGACGAAGCAACGGCGGCTCTTGACACCGAGACCGAAAAGCTGATACAGGACGCCATCAACAAAATGACGGACGGCAGAACGACCTTTGCCATAGCTCACAGGTTATCCACCCTGAGAAACGCCGACAAAATCTTAGTACTTGACCACGGCAAAATAGCCGAATACGGAACACATTCAGAGCTTCTTGACATGAAAGGAATTTACTACGGTCTTGTTATGGCTCAGGCAAATGCGGCTTTAGGCGAGGCTATAAAATAACAGATTTTAAGACATTAACCCAAAAAAACGCAGGATTTTTCCCCTAAAATTGCAAAAAACACCATTTCTGACCACTTGTTTTTGATTTTTTAACTAAAAAATAACCTTATTACCTCAAATAAGTTAAGCAAATAACACAAAAGCGGGTACAATAATTATATAAATATATAATTGAGGTTTTATTTATGAACATCGGACAAGCTACTCGGTTACGGATACTTACACTTTGCAAGGAAAAACACATAACCGTTAACAAACTTTCCACCATGTGCGGAATAACTCAATCCACATTGAACAACATTGTAAGCGGACGAAACAACAGTACCACTGTATCTACTGTCAAGAAAATCTGCGACGGTCTGGAAATCACAATTCAGGAATTTTTTGACGACGAGCTTTTCAGAGATCTGGAGCAGGAAATCAAGTAAGCTTTCAATTGTTTTTCGGGGGTGAAGTGCCCTCATTACCGTTCGATACATCATCGGACTGCAAGCAAATACTATGTTCTAAGGAGCTGTCTTTTACAAGACGGCTCTTTTTTTCTGTTAAAGGTTCTAAATAAATTGGCAATAGATTGTAAAGCATATAAACAATGAAGCCTCCGAGGACTGTAAATCCTTAGAGGCTCATTCTTTTTTATTCAATTATCGCAATAATCTGTGTGATAAATTTGCTGTTATCTTTATGTTGTGGCGGTCCTTCAAGATAAATATTACGGAATACACCTGTCAGTGTCAGATTATTTTCTTCTGCATAGGAAAGAAGTCTCTTTCGTGCCTCGGAAATTTCCTCATAAGCACCATGGTGGAAAAATGAAAGTGCTTTGAGTTCGGGGAGATGCTTTATGTATTCACCTTCGCTTCCTTGCGGCACAGCAACACAATAGAAAACATCTTGCGGAGCTTTTGCAGAATATTCTGTAAAATACATTCGTCTTGTTGTGTCTGTTCCATACAATCTCATAGCTTCAAGAGCCGTATCTCTCAAAAGATTTGTCTTGTCAGCAATAGAGGTTGATTTATACACACGGCAGTATATCGTCTGCGGTTCAATAGTGATTTCTCGTATAACATCACCTTTTTTATGTGTTCTTTCTTTCAGCTTTTCAATGGTAAGATTAAGTTCATCACGCATTTTTTCAAGCCGTTCTATCATCGGTTGTAAATCCGTTGTATCGCTGAAATATGCTCTTATTTCGTCAAGCGACAACCCTAAGTCCTGAAATACACGGATTGTACGGATTTGAGTAAAGGTATCAATGGTGTAATATCTGTTGCCTGTAGCACCGTCTTTTTTGTCCGGAGTAATAAGACCTTTTGTTTCATAGTTCAATATAATTTTTCTTGTGATTCCAA
>JAZQFS010000014.1:0-7372 GCA_045539625.1 Eubacteriales bacterium
GTCAAAGCTTTTGAAAATCATGCCGTGACCGCCGTTTTTCTCAAAAAGGCATCTGTCGTCGCAAACCCATTTTCCGTTAATTTTGTTGTTATCGGGATAGGAAATCAGCTCGCAGTATCCGCCCTCTTTGGAAAAGCTTGACCAAATCATAAGCAGCTTGCCATCGTCAGTTTTATACATAAACGGTCCGTCAGTAACATACCAGCCGTCCTCACCGTTGCCTGTGTCCTTCACCGTTCTTACCCTTTTAAAAGACGATGCCTTGAACAGCAGAATAGGCTCACCTACACAAGCCGTCAGGTCATCGGTAAGCTGCAAAGCATACATTTCGCCGTCCTTGCACTGCACCCATTCGTGGCAGAAAACAATGTAAGGAACGCCGTCCTCAACATATAAGGTTCCGTCAAGACATTCCCACTCCGATGGGGTTACAGGACCGTCACTTATGGGAACAAAGGGACCCATGGGGCTGTCGGATTTTAAAATCTGTGTACCTCTGTGTCTTGTCTCGCTGTTAAAGGAAGCAAAAAGATAGTATGAACCCTTATACTTATGTACTTCAGGTGCCCAGTAATGAAGATTTGACCAGAATGTACCGTCATTTTCAAAAATAGCTGTGGGCTGTGACCAGTTTTCAAGGTCATCGCTTACATAAACGTCAAAGCCCGATGCAGGTCCCCAGCAGGTTTCACCTCTTGAGCCGTAAAGATAATATTTTCCGTCCTCGGGCAAAATAAAAGGATCTCTGATGTGAATATCGCAAAATTTCATAAGTCTCACCTTTCTTATATTAATTTTAAATCATACTACAGTTCTATTGTATTTGTTCCGTCCTTGGTTACATAATGCTGTTTAACGCCAAGAATATCCATCCATTTTCTTGTTACCGCAGTACCGTACATTCTTAAACGTCCCATTTTTGTCAGCCTTTCGGCATCAGCCAAATACGAAGGTACCTCAACCTCATCGTAAAGCCAGTCGGCACAGCACCACATACAAGCTTTTGGCATAATTTCGGCGTAAACCTCCATTGAAACATTCATATGTCCGTGATGTGCCATTTGAACAATATCGCTCTTTAACAAATGACGTGATTCACGAAACAGTACATCTCCGCCGTCAGGCCCTAAATCTCCCAGAAACAACACCGAGGTTTCCGGAGTTATAACCTTAAATACAAGTGAGCTGTCATTCATAAGATTGCTTGTAAGATGGCGGTGGTAGGAAAAAATAAAGTCAATTTTACACTCATCCACCCGGATGCTCTCGCCCTGATACGTCTTGTGAAGCTTATTGGACAGCAACGGCTTGATTTCTTCAAAAGCAGGCAAAATCTCATACAGCTCTCTTTTGAAATAATCAATATCAGGTATATAAACATCAGACGGAATTTCAAGGGGCGGAAAGTTATAATACACCTTTTCTATATCAAAATCCGCTCCGCAGTTTTTCTTATTTCATCCACAAAGCCGCTTATGTGGTCAATATGGGCATGGGTAAGAATCCACGCCGAAATATGCCTTCCCGCCACATATTCTTTTAAAAGCGGCATATCCTCGGGACGTCCTCCGTCAACGATTATCACGTTATCATTTTTTGTTACGATAACAAAGGACATCATAAACTTACTTGTTTCGGTAAGCTGATACATCGTTGTTTTTTTCATAATCTCCCTCCACGATGCTCTGCAGATACATTTATTTAATTACAACAGCCTGTGTGTTGACAAAATTCACATCAAATGATGAAAAATCACTTTGCCTTTTGCCGTTAAGATAAAGTCCGTCAAACTCAACATCATGAAATTCACAGCCGTCAATGGCAGAGTGTACGTTGATGTACGGACGCTGCTCCTCGGTGTCGGTGTACACCTTTATGTTCTTAAAACGAATGTTATATATATTTCCCATTCCCGAATGATTATCGGGGTTATCAAGGGTTTTTCCGTCGGGCAGCGGCTTATTTCTGATTACGGCAAGATAATGTCGGCAAGGACTGACGTAATCTTCAAACCTCATATCATCTGTATGCTGATAAACCTGAGCACGGGTATACTGCTGAAACTCTACGGAAATATTCTCATAGGTAATACCGAAAATTTCTGCAAGGTGGTCACTTGGAATTGCAAGAGCAGCATTTGAAACATGAATACAGCGGCAGTTTTTAAAAGTGACATTCTTTATCTGTCTGCAGTCAGTCTCAACGCCAAGCTCAAGAGTATATCCCCAGCCGCACCATAAAACGCAGTTATCAACCGTAATGTTTTCAATTGCCGAAGGATATCCGTAAATTCCTTTTATTGTTATTGTATCGTCAAAAGAACGTACAAAGCTGTTTTTTATCGTAACGTTGCTTGAATTGACAATATCAATGCCGTCTGTGTTATACCGCCAATGCCCCACAAGCTTAACACCGTCGATACTGACATTTTTGCAATAAAACATTGACAAAATCCACGTTGAGGAGTTAAGCATAATTATATCCTCAACCCGTATATTTTCACTGTTGTAGATACGCATTGTGCCCTTTGTGAAATTTTCATAGCAATGCTCAACGATTCTTTCCTCGTTTGAGTTATCAAGTATCCCTCCGCCGTAAATTCTCACGTTTTTACAGCCCTCTGAGTAAAGTGAGCCGAAAACAATCGCTTCTCTGTCAATATAAACAGTATCATTGTCACGAAGAGTTATGCACCCCGGGAAATGAAGTCCCGGGCCAAAGTAATAGGTTGCTTTCTTTGCGTCGGGATACTCTTTTACGGCATTAAAGAAAATGTGCAGCACCCTATGCTCGCCAAAGGGCTCAAGAACATAGCTTCCCTGCTGTGTAAGGGTGAAGGTAATTTCATTGCCGCTTCGTACAAAATTTACGTCTTTATCAAGAGGTCGTATCACCGCCTTGTCAAAATCATCCTTAACCTTAACTGACAAGGTAACATCCTCATCCGCCTCAAAGAAAACAAAGGATGCAAGCTCTGTCTGGGACATGTCCCGCTGCTTTCCGGGCCATGTTCTGTTAAAGGGCTTTGCCGAAACACGGCAGGCTCTTACGGGGCACTCTTTTCCGTTTACGGTAACGGCATAATCATCGTTTTCAAACTCAAAACTTATCTGATTATCACGGGGAAAAAATGTACCGCTTTCCATTGGTCTGTAATACGCCAAAAGTCCTCTGTAAGCACTCTTGACAATCTTTGGAATAATAAGCAATTTCAATCACCATCCATTACTCTATTATTTTAGCACAGCACAGCAAAAAGTCAATATAATTTCGCAAAAATAGCCTTTTCTTTATTGGTTTAAGGTGTTGCATTTATATCATCAAAGGTGTATAATACTCTATGAGAGGTGTAAAAAATGGACGAAAGATTTATACAGGGAAAAGAAAACATAATTTACCGCAACAAGCTGTTATGTAAGTATCTTGGAAAAAAGGTACACATAGGCATCGACCGACCGATAGGATACATTCACAAAAAAGAAAAGTACAGTCTTCACTACGAAATTAACTACGGCTACATTCCCGATGTTCTCGGCGGTGACGGCGAAGAGCTTGACGTTTATCTTCTTGGAGTAGACACGCCTGTAGAGGAATACGACTGTGTGATTATAGGTGCGGTAAGACGGCGTGATGATATTGAGGACAAGCTTATAGGTGCACCCGAGGGCGCGAGCTTTACAAAAGAAGAAATCACAAGTGCAATTGAATTTCAGGAAAAATACTATGACAGCTTTGTCATAACAAGCCCAAGTGAAATAGTCTGAAACAAAAAGCAGAGATGTCTCGATTAAGAAACACCTCTGTTCTTTTTATTCTGTTATATCAAGTATTTTACACTCTATTCCCTTGAAGGAAAGGCTGCATTTACCGCCATCTGACAGCATACTTCCCGTCAAAGCGTCCTTGATATGACGGTAAGATGAGGAAATTGTAACCTCACCCGCAAATTCAATGTTCATTGAACAGCATATTGCAAGTATTCTGCCCTCTGCCTTATATATGCTTACCTTAACTTCGTCATTGTCGGAAAGTACAATGTCATTTCCGCCGTAGTACGACAACCACTGTGCCTTTTCCAGCGGAAACTCATCAAAGATTTTCCACAGCTTGCTAGTATATTCCAACGGTCCTGCTATATCAACGGGCTTTGGAATTGAGCCGTAAAGAAGTGCTATTGCAGCACCGCTTTGGTATTCCCACACACCCTCTCGTGAGTAGCAAAGCGTGTACATGGGAACACCTAAGTCACGAGCCGAAAACATTGCACGCATAAGGTTTTCAGGCACTCTTTTGACGTTGCCGTTTAAAAACTGAGACTGTACCGTCTCTCCTTCCCAAAGCGATGTACAGAAGCCTATGCAGGAAAGCGTATACACACCGTTGGTATGGAGGTTGATGATAAGGTCATTTTCCGATGCATAAGCATACACTTTCTTAAAGAACTTTCTGATAGCATAATTCTGATATGTATAATGAACAAATCCATCCTCATCTTCCCATCCGCAACCATGCTCGGTATTTGCACACTGACGTGCAGAGGAAATACTGTCAAAATAGAAGCCGTCAAAGCCAAAACGCTTGTGCAATGCAACAAGTCCCTCATAGAAATAGTCAAGAAAATCGCTGTTAAGACATGCTCTCAAATCTCTCTGATATGGAAATCTGTACCAGCTCCAAAGAACATTTCCTGACATACGCTTTTTTTCATCACGTATTATGCACATATCCCCGTATTTCTTGAAAAAGGGAGATACCGTTGCAATCTCATATCCGAAATACGGTACGACCTTTATACCTCGCTTATGACATTCTTCAATTATAAATTTAAGCCTTTTTGCCGTTTCCTCTGTAATTTCGGGGCTGTTCTGTATGTCGTTCCACTTTTCGTGAATGTACAGTGTATCAACACCAAGACGTTTAATTCTGTCAAATCCGATTTCATCTTTGCCGTCTATAACATTGCCGGAAAAGTACTCATCGTACATCATTTCACGGGGTATTTTACAGTAGCAGTCCACGTGAAAATTCTTTTCGGTGAAAAGACGATTTTCAGGCAGTTTAACAGGTGTTACCTGCATGCCGAAGCGGTACTGAATAGGCATTAAGTCACGGGAAAACCTATCGTCATTTCCTTTATCAAGCCAGTAGTCCGGCGTTCTGTCGAAAAATCTGATACGAAGAATTATTTCGTCTTCCCTGTTTTCAATTTCAAAAGCGGTATCGTTTCTTGTGAAATGGAAATTCTTGTCGCTGTCAAAGAAAAAGCCTATTCCTTTACTGTCGCCGTTAAGATAAATCTGTGCCTGAAAAGGTCCGTGAAGTCCGCTTTTCGGTATAACACCGTTTCTGTTGAAAACAATCGTATCAGGCACACTTGTGTCCTTTTCATCGGGATTATTAAATACAACGCCTCCAACGGGATTTACGTTAAAGTACTTTACTGCTTCCTTGCGAAGCGGCACTTCCATATAAAGAGTATCAAGATGAAAAGCAGTCGGGTCATACTTTTCAATTCCAAAGCACTCTGCAACAGTTCTGCCTTTTGGCATAACAGTCAGAGTTATTTCGTCACAGCCGTCATATTCCACAGTATGTGAAACGTTTAAGATGGCAAAGCCTGCTTCATAAGTAGAAAAAACAGTTGCACTTTCACCGTCATCGGTGTCCTCCATTTTATAGCTGAGAGCCTTGCAGAACTCATGCTGTTCTTCCCCGCTTTTTGCAACAAAGCGTATTGGTGAAGCAAGCAGTTCTTCTCCGTCGGAAATTATAGACGAAAACATTGTACTTTGTCCGTCAAGTGTATACTTTCGGTTCAGCACATTAATTTCATATCTGTCACCTGTTTTGACAGTTGTCACAGGTGTCCACGGTTTTGGTATACTCATATAAATTCCTCCTTTATTTTTGCGGATGCATTCTGAAATCAATATTATATGGAACGGGATATTCTTTCAGCACTTCAATATCAGTCAATATTTCTGCTGAAACGCCCGTTTTTTCGGCAAGTCTCTTTCTCTTTATCATCACCCATACGTTTGACATTGAGTACTCGCCCTCCCGTACATCGGGAACAACAAGCTTTTCATTAAGATAGCTTTCCGCCGTATCAAGCATATCACGGCAGCAGTAGCACTGAGACACATACATCTTCATTCTTCCGCTTTCCTTTATGGATTGGGGTGCGTTTTCATAATACTTGCAGAACTCCTCATACTTTTCTGCTCTTATTCCAATTTCGCCGTATACACAGGCAAGCGGATAGTATTGCGGTCTTTGCTTTATCCCTTCGTTGATTAGAGAAAATGCCTTGATGTGATTGTGATTTACGCTATCCTCAAAAAGTGCAAGCGCCGTAAGGTTAAGATAATGACGTTTTTTGTCAACAGACTTTTTCAGAAGCTCATAGGCAGCTTCAACATTATCCTTTTCATATTCGCCGAGAGCCAGAATATAGTCCTCAAACCAATTCTTGTTTTTCTTGTTTCTGAGAAATTCAATTACTTTTATGTCAGATGTAAAGTCTGTGCAAATGTCAGCCTCAACATCCTTGCCGTCAAACAGGTCAACGTAAAACTGTCTTGTTTTCCCCACACTTTCCTTGGGAAATTCAAAGCCCTCGCAGATATTCTTTCCTCTGTAAAGTGAAGCAATATATCCGCCGCCTCCGCCAAGATGCCAAAGAGGACAAGTATTCTTAACTTCAAAGAGGTTAGCT
The DNA here is from genome assembly GCA_045539625.1 of Eubacteriales bacterium. GTDB lineage: Bacteria > Bacillota > Clostridia > Oscillospirales > CAG-382 > UMGS1387. The sequence goes on from JAZQFS010000014.1 coordinate 6,719, forward strand.
TCTTTTTCGGCATCAACAAGGCAGGCTGAAATTTTATCACAAACGCTGAAAAATTCACCCTCATTTGTGCCGATGTCAATGCCCTTATACACCTCTGTCCAGCTGATTACATCGTCCTTTTTCATAAGGAAGTGTTCAAACTGAGTTTTTAAAAGCCCTGCCTGAATTTCATAGTAATCTCTGCCAACCGTCAGCCATTCATTCCAATGACGTCCGCCTGCGTTCTGTCCCCACAAAAAATTCTTTCTTCCGATAAGCTCATTTGTGGAGGTGTGAAGAAGTCCCTGTCCATTTTCGTCAAGTGAGCATATCCATTTTTTATTTTCTTTTGTTATGTCATAAAAATAATCAATGGCTTCCTCGGCACTTGCACAGGTGCTTATTTCTTTTCCTTCAATAAACGGAATTTCTTTATGAAGAATGTAATATCCGCCTTCACGGTAGCTTGTAATATAACTGTGCGGAGCAGGCACAAAGGTACGTGTGTTATCAGTTTGAGCAACTGCAATATTGCTCCACCAGTACATATATGTATCATTGCCTGAAACATTATGAATTTCGGGATGGATAAGAAGCATATCACCGTCAAGTGTAGCATTTATGCAATACACAACTCCTCTTTTTTCTTCGTACTCATACATCTGAAGAATGTCG
>JAZQFS010000015.1:0-16747 GCA_045539625.1 Eubacteriales bacterium
CGTCCGCAGACGGCGAAACTCCTTATGCTTCATAAAGCGCAGGAAAGGTGAATTTTTCGTCCTAAAAGGACGAAAAAGAGGAAAACCCTCGCCGGGGGTTTTCCTAAAACGTGAGATAAAACATACTTTTTGGCAAGCTCAAGCCGCCTGTTTTAAAGGCGGCTCATACCGTTATCTGCTTTTTTCTTTTGCCAGCCTCCACACCTCGTCGGTAAGATAAGCCACCTCTTTTTCTGTGTTGAAATGGGAAAAGGAAGCCCTCACGCCTCCGCCTGCATCAATTGTACCCAGACTTTCGTGGCACAGCCCCGAGCAATGAAAACCGCCTCTTGTGCAGATTCCTTTGTCCGCCAGTAATGATGACACTCTTTCACTGTCAAGCCCTGTCACATTGAACAAAACCGTGCCTGACTTTTTGTCACATTTTCCTATGACGGAAACGCCGTCCATATTTTCAAGGTTTTCCGTAAGAAGAGAGGAAAGGTGCGTGACCTTGCCGTAAATACCGTCGGTTCCCGTTATAATAACGTGCTTTATGCCCTCACGCAGTGCCGCAATTGACGGTACACCCAAAGTGCCCGCCTCCAGCCTTTCGGGTAAAGGTCCGTCCTGAAGACGTGACAGGGAATGAATACCGTTTCCGCCGAAAATCAGGCTTTGCGGATTTTCCCACTTGCCGAAAATGCAAAAGCCGCTGCCCATAATGCCGTACAGCGATTTGTGACCTGCAAAACAGGCGGCACTGAAATACTGCCGTGAAAGGTCAATGGGAACAATTCCCGCACTTTGCGCCATGTCAAGAATAAGCTTTATGCCTTTTTTTCGGCATATTTCGCCGATTGCCTGTATCGGAAGCAGCTTTCCCGTGACGTTTGAGCAGCCGCTGATGACGGCAAGACGTGTTTGGGGAACAAGGGTGCTTAAAAATGCTGCACCGCAGCTTTCGTCACTGCCTGTTGCATCAAATACAGAGTAAGTCAGTTTTCCGCCTGATTTTTGGCATAATTCGTGTACGGGACGCAGAACGGCGTTGTGCTCCATATTTGAAATAATAATGTTGCCCTCTTTGGGGCAAAGACCGTTAATTGCCATGTTCAGCGCATAGGTGGTGTTGTAGGTAAACACTACATTTTCGGGACTTTGATAATTGAACAGGCTGCATATTATTTCACGGCAGGAGTAAATGAGCCTTGAAGAATTCTGCGACAGGGAGTGGGAGCTTCTGCCCGGATTTCCGCAGCTTTCAAGACAGCCGTTAAGGACGGCGGCAACATTTTTCGGCTTTGGAAAGGTGGTTGCGGCGTTGTCAAGGTAAATGAGACTCGTCATGTCTTTTGGTCACCGTCCAAAATTTCGGTGACTGTCATATTTTCACTTTCAAGGATACTGACAGCCTGCTGTAAATACTCTTCTTTAACGGCAAGAGCATAGCCGCAGCCTCCCAGAGACGGAATGTATTTTATTTTTTCAAGCCTTGAAGGAATTCCTTTTCTGCTTAATGCCGACATTCCCTTTAAGCTGTAGGTGACGGAGAGAAAAACCAGATATTTGTATTCCATAAACAAGCACCTCCGATGGGAGAAAAAGAAAAACTCTCCCGTTTTCATATTATGAAAAGCACGTTTTTGTTGACATGGCTTATCATTGAAAATCGGGAGAGACAGGTGCCCGGTATTTATTTTTCAAAGTAGGAATTTACAATTTCACGCTCGTCAAAGTGGGTTTTTACGCCCTTTACGTCAAGATAGGTTTCCTGACCTTTGCCTGCAAGAAGAACAACGTCACCTTCCCGTGCAAGGTCAAGTGCTCTGTAAATGGCGTCCTTTCGGTCCTTTACAATTTCGTACTTGCCGTCTGTTTTGTGTATTCCCGTCAGAATGTCGGCAATGATGTCGTCAAGCTCCTCAAAACGGGAGTTGTCGGCGGTGATGATGGAAAGATATGCGTTCTTTCCCGAAATCTCACCCATTTCGTAGCGTCTCAGCTTTGAACGGTTGCCGCCGCAGCCGAATACGCAGAATATTCTTTTGGGATTGTATGCCTTTATTGCACCGAAAACGCTTTCAAGGCTTACTGCGTTGTGTGCGTAGTCGATAATGACGGGACATTTCAGCTTTTCGTTTGTGACAGGCTCTATTCTGCCTATGACCTTAACGTCACAAAGAGCTTTTTTTACATCGTCCTCACTGCAGCCGAGAGGCATTGCAACGCTTATTGCACAAAGTGCATTGAATACCGAAAATTTGCCGGGCACTCCCACAAGCACGTCAAAGCTACTGCCGTCTTTTTTGTCAACGGTAAAGCGTGTTTTCATACCGCCGTCAATGAAAAAGCTTTCGCCGTGTCCGTAAAAGTCGGTTTCAGTGCTGCAGGAATATGTTACGGCATTTATGCCCGATTTTTTGCATACGTCAAGAATGTAATCAACTCTTTCGGCGTCGGCATTGACAACGGCACTTTTGCACATTGTAAACAGAAGTCCCTTGTGGTAAAGATAATCTTCAAAATCACGGTGCTCGCCTTCGCCTATGTGGTCGGGAGAAATGTTGGTAAATACACCTACGTCAAAGCTTATGCCGTAGACTCTGTCCATCATAAGTGACTGGGAGGAAACCTCCATAACTATGTGGGTAGCACCCAGAGACAGCATTTTTGAAAACAATTCGTGAAGGGAACGGCTTTCGGGGGTTGAGTGGCTCATTTCCTCGTAGTAGTCCTCGAAGTATGCACCTGTTGTGCCGATAATACCGCATCTTTTTCCGCTTTGATTTAAGATTTTTGCAATCATAAAGGAGGTGCTGGTTTTGCCCTTTGTTCCCGTAAGACCGATAATGCTCAGCTTGTCGCAGGCACAGGAGAAAAAGTGCTTTGAGCAAACCGCAAGTGCCTTTCTTGCACTTGAAACAAGGATAAAATCAACATCGGCAAAGTGTGCCTTATAACTGTCAAATGCCGCCTTGTCCTCGCAGATTATAAGACGTGCACCCATCTCAATGCTTTTTGAAATGTAAAGGTGTCCGTCCGTCTTGACGCCCTTTATGGCAACAAAAATGCTGTCCTTGACGGTAAGACGCGAATCGTATACGACGTCGCTTACCGTAAGGGAAGGTTTTTTTACGGCAGATGCTTCAACCGTAAGATTTTCAAGAAGCTTGTAAACATCAGAAACTGTCATACCTGTACCTCTTTATTTCAATGTGTGAATTAAGCTGTCGTTGCCTTCCGTCAAGGCAATGGCAAGAGCATCAATATCTTCCTTGGTGTTGAAAATGCCAAAGCTTATGCGAAGAGTGGAGTCGGCACGGGAATTACCAAGCCCGAAGGCGGACAGCACTCTGTTGTCGGCATTTTTTGATGAGCAGGCACTTCCTGCTGAGACGTATATTTTTTTCTCGGACAAAAATCTGAGCATAATCTCGCTTCTGATACCGGGAACGCTTACCGACAGAATGTGGTCTGCAAAGCCGTCCGAGGGCGTGTTGAAAACAATAAAGGGACACTTTTCCGAAAGCAAGTGTCTTGCATAACCGTTGAGCTCTTTTATATGTGCAAGCCTTGCCGACTTTTCCTTTTCCGCCTTTTCGCAGCAAAGACCGAAGGCACATATTGACGGCAGGTTTTCCGTTCCCGATCGCAGATTGTTTTCCTGACCGCCTCCCACAAGAAGAGGGTTAAAGCGTGTGCCTTTTTTTACAATAAGAGCACCCACACCCTTGGGGGCGTATATTTTGTGTCCGCTAACCGATATAAAGTTGGCATCAAAGACCGAAAGGGAACAGGGAAGATGTGTAAAGCCCTGTACCGCATCAACGTGGAAGAAGGCTTCGGGACATTTGCGTTTTCTTAAAAGTCCAAGACCTTTCACATCGTAGATTGCACCTGTTTCGTTGTTGAGTGCCATACACGAAACAAGAAAAACGTCGTCTGTCATAACCTTTTCGGCAAAATCCATATCAAGCCTTCCGCCGACTGTAGGGATTCTGTGTACCTTTACGCCGCTTTTTTCAAGCTCACCGACAGCGTTTTCAACGCTTGGGTGCTCGGAGTCGGAAATGACGGCAGTGTGCTTTCTTTTGCCGAGAGCCTTGTAAGAGCTGAGAATTGCACTGTTTGATGCTTCTGTTCCGCAGGAGGTGAAAATAACGCTTGCTCCCTTTGGAGTAAAGCCTGCGCAGGATAAAACCTGTTTTCTTGCCTCTTTCAGAAGATGCTCTGCTTCAAGTCCTTTGCCGTGTGCCGAGGAAGGATTTCCGTAAAGACTTGTCATAACATCAAAGGAAAGCTGTGCGGCGTCAGTGTCAACCCTTGTGGTTGCGGCGTTGTCAAGATATATTTCTTTTTCCATAATCACTTTTCCTTAAAGTATATTCATCTTATTTTACTATAAAGTACACCAAAATGCAAGAGGCAAAGAAAAATTACCGTGAACATTTTGTGCTTTTTCATGTGACATTGCAAAAAAGCTGTATTCCTCATCCTTTAATTCACTTTCATCTTTGTGGGAAAAATCACGTGAGCTTACCTCATATGCCGCATCAAAAAACAAATACTCACCGCCCGTCAAAATGCAGTTGAAGGCGTGGTTATCAAAGGAAACGGCACAGACGGCAAGTCCTGCCTGTCTTGCCAGCATATTGAAGGCAGCGGCAAAGCCCTGACAGGTACCCTGCTTTTTGGTAAAGACACCGAGAGATGTGTAGTCAATGTCAGAGCTTTCGCTTTCCTCTGTAAAGGAAATGTTCTGCGTAAGATAGTCATATATCAGCTTTGCTTTTTCAAGGTCGCTCATTTCCTGCATGGCTTTGCCGTCTGACAGCTCCTTTATAAGGCTGTATGCACGTGCTTCGCCGTACTGTCTTATGTCAAGCAGATCCTGAAGGGAATAGGTGTCGCTTGTGCTTGTGAGGTAAACCTTGATTTTTGTGGAGCTTTCGTTTTGCTCTTTTTCTATATTAATATCGGTAAAGGTGAAAAATTCGGGAAGATGGGAAAAAGCACTTTCATATGAGGTGAGAAGTGAATTTGAAAAAAAGCTGTGGTCTGCATTCTTGTCAAGGGTGTAAAAATAAAAAGACATCGGGGAAACCCCGATGCCGTATATTTCGTTGTTGAAATCACTTGTCTGTGCCACAAGCACCTTAAGCTCTTCAAGTCCGTATTCTTCTGTCTTTTCCTTTACAAACTTTTCAGGATCAGCCTTGTATTGAAGAAGTCTTGAAAATACCGTACTTGTTTCGGCTCTTGTAATACCTGTTGCGGGATTGAAGAATCTCTTGCCGCTTTCGGTATCAACGGTACCCTGCATAAGGCAGATGGTGTAAAGAGCAACTACATATTCATCATTGCTGTCAGCGTAAGGTGTTTCAAACTTGCCTGTTTCAACGCCTGCAGCTCTTACAAGAAGCTTTGCCGCTTCTTCTCTTGTAATAACCTCGTTGGGCTTGAAGGAATTGCCGTATTCTTCCTTAACAACCACACCGTTCTTTACGGCTGTTGAAACGTAGCTGTAGAACCATTCCTTTTCCTTTACATCGTCAAAGGTGGGAAGTGCGCTTTCCTGATAGCCCATGCAAACAACAAGAAGCTTTATGAATTCTGCTCTTGTTACATTGTTCTGAGGTCTGAAGGAGCCGTCCTCGTAGCCCTCGATGATACCCTTTGAAGCAAGCTCGGTTACGTAGCTGTAAAACCACTTGTCTTCGGGAACGTCATCAAACTTTGAGTTGTATACAACAACCTCTTCCTTCTTTTCTTCTTCCTTGTCGTTGTCCTTCTTGTCGGAAGAGCCCTCTGTCTTGTCTACAACGGTGATTCCTTCGCCGGGCTTTGATGTGGAAGGCTTGTCTTCCTTGTCATCGCCTGCATCGCCTGTTTCGCCGCCGTCGCCTGTTTCACCGCCGTCACCTGTTTCGCCACCGTCACCTGTTTCGCCGCCGTCGCCGCCTGCAGGAGGAGCAAAAAGGTCGCTCAGGTCGATTTCAATGTCGATAGCCTGTGTAAATATGCTGAATGTGCTTGCAATCATGCAGAAGCAGAGGATAAGTGCCAAACATTTTTTCATATGTATTCACCTCATAGATTAATTTACGTCAATTATACTATATATACTTCACTATTTCAAGATGTATAAACAAGTTTTTTATGAACATTTTGTGTATTGTGCGGCTGTATAACACTTTTGAGTTGACAATATGTGTAAAAATGCTTTAGTACGCTAAGATAACATTGTGAAAATTGCACAAACAGTAAAGGCTCGGTATGTTAAAGTATCCAAAATTTAAAAATATATTTATCAAGATTGACAAATATCTACTTATTTGGTATAATAAAGGGGACACGGAATGAAATTTTAAGGTGTGTCACGTGAAAGAGGGCGTAACAGTGGGAAAAAGCTATATAGTAACCTCCTTTAAGGGAGGCGTGGGTAAAACTACTTTATCCGCAAATCTTGCCATGACACTTGCCCGCCACGGACACAGCGTGGTTGCGGTGGACTGCGACCTTGAATCAAGATGCCTTGACATTGTGCTGGGGCTTGAAAACTCGACGCTGTTCAATATCTGCGACTGCATAAAAGGAACGTGCAGCATTGACAATGCAATCGTGCAGGATACAAGATGCGAAAACCTTCATTTTATATCTGCACCTGCATTTTATCCCGAGAGAAGCGAAATCGGCGTTGCCTCCGACAGCTTTACCGACGAAGCAATAGCGGATTTTGTAAAAACACTTACCTCACGTTTTGAGTATGTTATATTTGACTTGCCCGCAAGACCTGACAATCTTTACAGAAAGCTTGCACTTATGGCGGATGAGGCGTTTGTTATATCTCTTCACACGGCGGCGTCCATAAGAGCTGCCGAGAAGACGGCAATTGCCCTCAATGAGCTTACGGGCTACGGCAAGGACAATGTGACAAGCGGCGGACTTGAAATAAGGCTTATAGTCAACGGCTTTAAGCCAAAGGACGCAAAGGACGGTGTAAACGTCGGTCTTTATGAGATTATATCAAAGACAAAGCTCCAGCTTTACGGCGTTGTGCCCTTCAGCAACTCAATGTCCAAGGCACAGGAAATGGGAAAGCTTGCCCACGAAATATACGGCGGCACAACACCCTTTTCGGTTGCCGTTGACAACATAGCATCAAGATGCGAAGGTAAGAAGGTCACGCTGTTTAAAGGCGTTGACACGGGAGTAAACAAGAAAAAGGTGTTTTAAAACACCAAGGCGGCTTAAATTGAAAAATAATGAAACGTATTCATTCTGTTTGGATGCGTTCTGGGAAAGGAATGGTTTATTGTATGGAAATAGCAATTATAGCCTCTGACACAAAAAAAGAACTGATGACCGAATTCTGCATTGCTTACCAGGGTATCCTCTGTAAGCATCAGCTCTGTGCCACCGATGCTACGGGAAAATACATATCCGAAGCCACAGGACTGAATATTGAATGTCTTATGTCGGGTATGCAGGGCGGTATAGAACAAATCGCTTCCCGCATTGCTTTTAACGAGATAGACCTTCTTTTGTTCTTCAGAAATACAATCGCAGCTCCCGAATACAGAGAAGCGGAGCACAACATTCTGCGCCTGTGCGATATTTACAATGTGCCCTTTGCAACAAACATTGCAACGGCGGAGGCTCTTATTCTTGCTCTTGACCAGGGTACTCTTGATTGGCGTGATCTTGTTAACCCCAAGGCTAAGGGCAACAAGTAAGACATTTGTTTTGCATTCACATTTATTGCTGCTTTCACTTCAATGGGTGAAGGCAGTTTTTTTCTTTTTTTATTTTTCGTAATTGTCCCGTTTTCGTTTATTTTCAGTTACTTTTTAAGTTACTTTATGTATCGCAGAGGCGAAACACCCCTTCAAAGCATAAAACTAATTCAAAAAGATACAAAAAAGCACTCTCTTCCAAAGAAAAGAAGAGAGCGCCCAAATTATACTAAGGGAAGGAAATAGAAAACTAAACCTTAAACCACAAAATACCAATATCCCTCAATGCACGCCAGCATATGGTCGGAAGGATACGCCGTATCATACTTGTAAACACGAAGGTCAACGCAGTTTGAAACCTGTGCATCCGTGAGCTTCAGCGCTTCGCCGCCGGAATAGTACATAAGTTGGTTTACATAGGAAAGGGGAGAGCTCATGGGAGGCATTTCTTCACAGCCGTACTCAAATTCCTCATAGCTGTAAATGGATTCCATTTCCGCCTTGATGCCTGCTTCAAACTCTTGCTTTGATACCTTGTCGGATATACGCTTGTAGGTCTTGGTGAGAAGGTCGTCGTAGTAAAGATCGTAAACACCCTCTAAATTTCCGCTTTCGCAGTATTCCATAAAACGGTCAACAAGGTCCTGATATTGTGTGAACTTTTCTTTGTTGTCAAGTGCTTCCATTGCCTTGTCTGTTGCAGACTCTTTGCCAAGCTCTTTTTCGGTTTTGCAGGCGGTAAAGCTCAAAATAAGTAAAAGACTTGCCGCAATTATAAGTATCTTTTTCATTGGTTATTCTCCTGACTTTTTTTGATTGTACACCTATTCTACCATATTGCAGTATATTTTAAAACTTGTATTTTGTTAATATTTTTACCAAAGCTGCAAAAAGTGTGTTAAAGTTATAACAAACTAAAGCAAATGAATTTTAAACTTGCGTTTCCTTCAAAAAAGCTTGATTATGCCGAAAAGAATTGAAAAATAGGATAAAATATGAATTTTTATTATTTAAAATTTCAAATTTGCAAAAAACTATTGCATTATACAATAATGTGTGATATACTTACACCGTACAATGGGTGATAAGGTTTGAAAAATGCCTGTCAATCATAATAAAAATCTATATACATTGGAGGAAAAAACAATGTCATACTTACAGAGAGTGCTTGATCAGTTAAAGGAGAAGAACGCAGAACAGCCCGAATTTATCCAGGCTGCAACAGAGGTTCTCACAAGCCTTGAGCCTGTAATCGCACAGCATCCCGAATACGAAAAGGTTGCTCTTCTTGAAAGATTGGTAGAGCCTGAAAGAACTATCGTATTCAGAGTACCGTGGGTTGACGATAACGGCAACGTTCAGGTTAACCGCGGCTTCAGAGTTCAGTTCAACAGTGCAATCGGTCCTTACAAAGGCGGTCTGAGATTTGCACCTAACGTATATCTTGGAATTATCAAGTTCCTCGGCTTTGAGCAGACCTTCAAGAACAGCCTTACAGGTCTTCCCATCGGCGGCGGCAAGGGCGGTGCGGACTTCGATCCCACAGGTAAGAGCGACGGAGAAATCATGCGCTTCTGCCAGTCCTTTATGAGTGAGCTCTATCGCCACATCGGTGCAGAAACAGACGTACCCGCAGGTGACCTTGGCGTCGGTGCAAAGGAAATCGGCTATATGTTCGGTCAGTATAAGAGACTTAAGAACGTATATGAAGGCGTTCTCACAGGTAAGGGTATTCCTTACGGCGGTCTTACTGGCAGAACAGAAGCTACAGGCTACGGCGTAGTATTCTTCGCAAGAGAAATGCTTAAGCACTTCGGCGAATCACTTGAAGGCAAGACAGTTGTAGTATCAGGCTTCGGTAATGTATCATGGGGTACAGTTCAGAAGCTCAACCGGCTTGGTGCAAAGGTAGTTACAATCTCAGGTCCCGACGGATACATATACGATCCCGACGGAGTTTCCACAAAGGAAAAGGAAGACTTTATGCTTGAGCTTCGTGCAAGCGGCAAGAATGTATGTGCTCCTTACGCAGAAAAGTTCCCCAACGCAAAGTTCTTCCCCGGCGAAAAGCCCTGGGGTGTTAAGGCTGACCTTTACATTCCCTGTGCAACCCAGAACGAAATCGGCATGAAGGAAGCAGAGGCTATGGTTAAGAACGGTGCAAAGTTCCTTTGCGAAGCCTCCAATATGCCTACCACCAACGAAGCTATGGCTTACCTTATGGCTAACGGCGTGGTTCTCGGTCCTTCAAAGGCTGCAAACGCAGGCGGCGTTGCTTGCTCATGTATCGAAATGGGACAGAATGCAGGTCACACCGTATTCAGCGCCGATCAGGTTTACGAACAGCTTGAACGCATTATGGTTAATATCCATGACAGTGCTGCTGCCGCTTCCGAAAAGTACGGTCTCGGCTACAACCTTGTTGCAGGTGCAAACATCGCAGGCTTCCAGAAGGTTGCTGATGCTATGATGGCTCAGGGTATTGTTTAATCGATAAACGGCATTTTGCGGCGGAACGGTCTTTTGGCTGTTCCGCTTTTGTATTTGCAAAAGATGAATGATTTTTGATAAAAGGGAATATGATACTGTGAAAGGTGGAGATTGTTATGAAAATTGTAAATCCCAAGGATTTGAACGACAATGTTTTCAAATTGCTGGACGATAAGTGGGCGCTTCTTGCGGCATACGATAAGAACAAAACCGAAGGTCTTGAGTATAATGCCATGACGGTAAGCTGGGGCGGAATGGGCGTGCTGTGGAACAAAAACGTGTTTTTCTGCTTTGTAAGACCGCAGAGATATACAAAGGAATTTATTGATAATTCGGACAAAATCACCCTTTCCTTCTTTGGTGAAGATATGAAGAAGGCACTTTCTTATTGCGGCTCACATTCGGGACGTGACGGCGATAAGCTGAAGCAGTCAGGTCTCAGCGCAAGGGTAGAGGATGACGCTGTTTTCTTTGACAGGGCAGAGCTTACGGTTGTGGGAAAAAAGCTGTTCTGTGCCAATATGAAGGAAGATGATTTTATCGATAAAGAGCTTATCGGAAAGTGCTATCCCAATGCCGATTATCACGCAGTTTACGTCTGCGAAATTGAAAAAATCGTAGATTGCCGTGTTTAAAACCGTTCGGCTGATTTATTTTCCGTTATAGGTAGATTGCTTAAAAATCTTTCTATTTGTCTGTGCAAAATTCACAAAAGGTTGAGCTGTTTTTCTGCAAATTGACTAAGCTGGTTAATTTGCACAAGAAAAACGGCTTTTTTTATGCTTGATAACCGACAAAACTTGTGAATATGGTACAAAAATGCAATAAAAATGAACAAATATCTAAAACAAAATGAATGACGTTTGCAGATTATTTATAATTAATTATACCCGATTGTTATATTTTAATGTAAAATAAAGATGTATTGTTACACTGAAGGTGCATTTTTTCAATATTCTTGTGTGTATTGTATATTTATTTTTAATTAATTGTATGTTAGTATAAAAATACAAATATTATGTAAGGAGTTGCTGATTATGAAACGAATTCTCAGCGTGCTTTTAGCTGTTCTTATGGTATTTTCCACGACAGTTATGGCAGCCCCTGTGTCTGTTTCGACGGTTGAAACGGTACAGGAAATCACAGACGGCACTTTGGCATCTGATGCAGAGCTTAATGCCGTATCCACAATCAAGCCCGGTATCAATATGCTTACCGGTACAACAGAACCCCTGACGGGTGAAAACACAACAAATGAGGCATTGAAGGCACTTGGAGTGCCCAACGCAGATACAACATTTACCGTGTCAAATGACCCTCTTGGAGAAAAGGGTAAGACAATGGCATGGTATGTTCCTGAAGGCAAGGGAAGCTACCCCTCCATCGACTTTGACTTTAACGGAAAGCTTTCTGCACTTCTGGGACATAATTACATCTATTATTCCTTTGACTACTCCAAGGTTGTAAACGGTATTACCGATACAAACTACTCTCCCAACACAAACTTCTGGCTTATGAACTCCTCCACGGGCGTGGGCGATGTTATAAGATCTATCGGCTCATCTCATAACGTGGGCTGGAAGCATTTCGGTGAGCTTCTTGATATGACAAATGACGGGACTACAGATACAAAGGATCCCTCTTCCTTTAAGCTTGAAGCCGAGGTTAGAGATACAAACGCAGTGCCCACCACCATTTACATTGATAACTTCTACGCAATGCCTGCGTATGAGTTCAAGTTTATGACACAAGACGGCACACAGGTGCTTGATAAGCAGTACGTTCTTTTTGACGATGACGGAAAGGTTATTACAAGCTACAAGCCCACAAGGGGACGCTACGGCAATTACTATGTTCCTTCATGGTCAACCTCAATCGGAGGATCTGCAGTTGAATCGGTGGCGCTTAACAATAAGAACATCACTCTTTATGCTACCTCAATGTCACCTGTAATTACAATAGCTCAGGAAGGCAGGCTTGGCGCAAAGGACGACACAGCATTGCTTATTCCTTCTGTTGTAAGCGCATATGCCGATGAGATTGACGTTACAAACGGCAAATGGTCAATCGAAGACCAAGAGATTGCAACAATTTCCACCAACAGAGACGGTACAGCTATCGTTACTGCTGTCGCTGAAGGTACAACTAAGGCTACTTTTACTCTCGGCAACATTACCGTAGATTTTGATGTAAAGGTTGCGTTCCCCTTCGAAATCGACATTGAAGCTCTTATGGCAAATCCTGACGGATTACCGATAAATTTAAATCCCGGTGCTTATGAAGCGATGCTTATACGTCTCAGCGGCACAGAGGTAGGCGAAGAATACACCTTTGCTTATCAGATTGACCAAGAATACGGTGAGTTCGTTGTAACGGCAACCTCTGAGCAGTCAAGAGACTATTATGTAGACCTTACACAGTTTGAAAGCTGGATTGACGGCGAATCGTTCGTGTTTGCTTGTACTCAGCGCGGCAGCGGAACAATTGAAAGCGTTAAGCTTTATACAGGCTTTGATGCAGGCTTCAGCCTCAACATCAATGCTCCTTCCGCATACCTTTCCGTTCCCGGAGCAGAAACAGAAGTATCCGTAACCTTCAAGTCACAGCTTGAAGGCACTTACGATGAAGGCTATACACTGTCTGTTTCAGACCCCGAAAACGTGGCATCATATAAGATTTATGAGGACGGTACAGCACTTATCCGTGCAAAGGTTGGCACAGGCTTGGTTACTGTTACGGCAACAAGTAACGAAGATCCCGAATACAGCGTATCCAAGGAGATTTACGTAAACGTTGACTCTTCAAAGTACGGTCATTACCACGATTTTCTCGGCGTAACAGAGCTTGATGAAGCTGTATTTGAAGAATGTGTTGACAAAGAGACAGGCGTGGGCACTCATACTGTAGCGCTTGGCGAAGACGTGCTTACACTTACAAAGCCCGACACAACGGGCGGCACAGGCGGACTTATCGTATACGGTACAGCTCCCGGCAATCAGAAGTACCTTGTAATCAAGGCAGGCGGCGATGTTACAAATGCCAAGATTTACTATCACTTTGACAATATAGTTACTGCTGAAGAATACACGGCATACAGCGGCGGTATAGCTAACAAAGACGGAACAAAAACCTATACCTTTGATATGTCAAAGGTTCCTTCCGATGCACAGCAGATAAAGCAATTCATTCTTCAGATTTCCAACGAAACAAGTATTGACATTGTTTATATGTATACAACATCTGAGGTTGCCGAAGGCACCGTCGGAAATCAGATTGCTTATACCTGGGACTTTACAACAAATACTTTTTCAGCCGGCCAGAACCAGGGACTTACTGTGTTCAACGGCGAAACGATGAAGGCTACAAGGTCATACGCTGTGCTTGACGGTAATGAAACTACCGTTCAGGTTGATAAGAAGGATACCCTTGCCGACGGCACCGAAATTTACAGAATTTCAACGACAAATAACGGTAATCACGGATCTTGTTATCCTACAAGCTATCCTTCAAACCTCTTGCTGGGAGATTATCCGTATATGTGGTTTACATACCGTTCCAATGCTACCACAGCAGCAAGACTTTATCTTAATGATAAAGATGCAGGCGGTAACGAAGACGGTTGGGACAGCCATGACATTAACTTTGAAAAGAGCGAAGACTGGACAACAAAGGTGTTCTATCTTCCCGACAGCGGCTACGGTGCATCCTTCAATACAGTATTTACAAGTATGATGTTCCCTCTTCAGTGTAAGACGGTGCTTACAGATGTTAAGAAGGACGACATCGGATACTATGTGCCCGTAGAAGGCTACAAGTATTCACAGCATGACTGGATTGAATTTGATGAGATTACAATTGCAAATTACAATCCTTTACTTTCCGAAGAAGAAAGTATTCCCCTTGAAATGGAAGTTCTGATAGAATCCGACAGCACAACAATTTCGGAGGATTCAGGCTCACTTACCTTAAGTGCAAGCGTTTATGCAAATAAGAGCATCTCAACAAACGCTGTTTCCTGGAGCGTTGATAACGGCAATGCTAAAATTCGTGAGAACAGAGACGGCACAGTGACAGTTACCGCATTATCCAACGGTACCGTAACAGTTACCGCAACAGCAGTTGAGGACTCCTCCTTTAAGGGCTCCGTTACTCTTACAATCACAGGTCAGAGAAACAAGATTGCAGCATATGACTTCAATTATCTTGCTCTTGGTAACTCCTACTGTAATCACGGCGGTACAGACCAGTTTGCAATCTGGTGCTCACCCTCAGAGCCTACAAGAGGTATGGCGGCATCAAAGCCTGAGCTTGACTACTATAACAGAGTTCAATACTATTTGGCAAACGGACTTAACGGTAAAATTAAGGCTGAAAGAATTGCTTCATCGACAACAGAAAACGCAAGTGAAAACGAAACAACGGCAGAAGCTGCCAAGGATAAGCTTGTAAATGAAGCAAACTTTATCAGAATCAAGAATTACATTCTTAAAGAACAGCCTAACATAATTACCATACAGCTTTCCGAAAACTTCGGCGGCTCGGGTATTATTGAAGAAACCTTCTACGATGTTCTTTACGGTATGATTGATGAATGCCGTCCTTCAAAGTCGGTAGTTGTTGTAATTACCCCCTTCGGCGGCGGAACAAGAACCAACGTAATTAAAAAGTATGCCGCAAAGTACCACTTCTACGTGGCAGATATGGCATATATTGCCGATTACAGCAAGGTTGATGCTTCAAAGAGATACTATACACATCCCGAAACAGGCAAGGTTTACGACAGAGGAAATGCAAGCTGGAAGTATAATCCTTACCTTGCATGGGAGCCTTATGCGGCATATGATGACCAGCTTGCGGACGGTACAGGCAGATATACTGTAGAATTCCGTTCACATCCCGGCGACTTGGGTATGGAAGCAATTGCTCAGAAGGTATTTGAACAGCTTCAAAATGCAGTTCCCTCAACCCTCAATGCCGAATATATCTATGTTCCCGAAACAATTGAAATTTCAGGCGAAAACACAATCACAACTCTCGGTGGCTCTGTTGAGCTTACAGCATCGGTTGCTCCTTCCGACTCGGCAACAGACGTAATCTGGAGCGTTGATAACGATAAGTATGCTGAAATTGATGAAAACGGCGTTCTTACAGCAAAGCTTAACGGCACAGTTACCGTAACGGCAAAGAGCGCATATGACAGCAAGATTTCAGCTACATATACAGTTACAATCACAGGTCAGCCCGATGTATATACTCTTACCTATGATAAGGGTACGGACGACGAGGTTGAAAACCTTCCCGAAGTTGATTACTATGCACACGGCGATTATGAGCTTTCAAAAGTTGTTCCTTCAAGAAACGGCTATAAGTTCCTTGGCTGGTCGGCTGAAATTGACGGCGAAACATCAGACACTGTAAATGTAACCTCTGATACAACTGTTTATGCTGTATGGGCACTTGCAGAAGGCTGGCACTTCGACGAAGACGGCAATGACGAAGGCATAACTCTGGGCGGCTTCAACGTAGTAATCGAAAACGGTATCGGTACTGTTCTTTCATACGATGAAGGCGTAACAATCAGCGATGCTTCACTTCTTCTGAAGGCTGATAACTTCGACGGCTTCAATGTACGTATGGATTTGTCGGGTACAGATGAAACAGACCTTGAGCTTGTTCTTGAAATCACGGCAGACGGAGAAAAGTACACCTATTCAAAGGATATTACGGCAGTGGGCGAACAGCTTCTCTACAGCTTTGATATTTCAGACGTTGAAGGCACAATTACAGGCTTTGCTTTAAAGCCAAGTGCCAAGAAGTGTCAGGCAAATGTTGACTGGATTGAATTTGAAAGATGTGCACTCAGCGAGGATGCCAAGGTTGATGTTGTTAATGTTGTTGACGACTACACAGTAGACGCAGACGGCAACACCTTTACTGTCGGTACAATCAGTGCAGACGATGGCGACGTTATCACACTTAAGAACGGTACATTCGTAATCGGCGAAATCCTTTGCGGTACAGTTGTAACAGACGGTAACCTTGTATATGATAATGACACACTTGTAGGCTATGTATCCGTTGAGCTTGCTGAAAAGGCTGATGAAGCAAACGTAAGATATGCAGAAGTTGACGGTGTTCAGTTTAAGATTGACGGTGATACATTCGGCCTTGTAGTAGACGAAGCAAAGCTTATTCAGATTGTTGAAAAGACAGATGCCGATGCAGTTACAACAGTATCCTCCAAGTACTACATTGCAAGTGCAACCGGTATTACAGAAATAGCAACTCTTGCAAATGGCGTTGATAACGTTGACGAAGTAACACTCAGAGTCAAGGATCCTGTAGGTGTAAGATTCAAGGCAGGTATTCTCAATACCGCAAAGGCAGACGCCGTTGTTAAGGAATACGGCTTTGTAATTGCTCTTGAAAGAGACCTTATAAATGCAGGTGCAGACCTTACACTTGACTTTGAAAAGATAGCAACAGGCACAGCTTACATCAGCGGAACAGACACCGATGTAATCAACGGCAAGAACGAT
>JAZQFS010000016.1:0-70670 GCA_045539625.1 Eubacteriales bacterium
TGAATTGAAGAAATACATAGATTATTACAACAATGAAAGAATTTCATTAAAACTAAAAGGAATGAGCCCAGTGCAATACCGAGCTCATTCACAAGTGATTTAATATTTAATTATTGTCTAAACTTTGGGGTTCACTTCAGATAGGGCAGCCTTTTTCATTATAAAATATTGTTGATTTTTGATAATGTTTGTGATACAATGAGTTTGCACAGCAAGCTCAATGAATTGCCTTGCGGTATGAATTGCACCTTCGGTGAATTAAAGAAAACTACGGCTTTGACGGGCACTTACGCCTTTGACGTAAAGGAGCGCTGATGTGCAATTTTGTCCGCCATGGCGTCGGATACAAGCTTTATACCCTTGTCTACTTCTTTGGTATAGGTTTGGGCAAAGCGTGAAAAGCTCACCTGAGTTCTGCCCGTACTGCCGTCAAGATGTGACTTTACAAGTGCCTTGCAAAGAGCGTTAAAGTCGCCGTCCGTCACAGCTTTGTTGCCGAATGCTGACTTTACAAATATTTCTGCGGCATGGAAAAGGATTCTGTTTTCAGCTTTTTTGCCCTGTGCAAGACAGAGGCAGATGTCGCTGCGAAGCTTGTCCGCAACAAGAGCTTTGTCGGTGACGGATGTGATTTTTGAAATGTTATCTGCTGTCTTTTCGCACACTGATGCAAGTGTTTTTTCTCTGTTGAAATCGCTCTTTTCGTTTATTGCTATGCCGTCAAGACAGATGCCGAACTCATTTTCGGTCTTGCTTATGTAATTGCAGAAAACCTTGTCAAAGCCGTAAGTATTGATGTGCTTTACAACCTCTCTGGGAGCAATTCCAAGCAGCGAGGAAAGATATGATACAACGTATGCCGAGCTTTTTTTGTTAAGCAAAGACAGTCTTTGAATAAGCTCCTCTTTTGCCTCGGCAAGGTCTGTCTTCTTTACAAACGCCTCTTCGGGTGTGTCGGCACTGTCGGGTATAATGTCGCAAAGGGTACAACCCGAGTCCTCGCCGATGGGTGTGTCAAGAGGCAGACAAGAGGCGGTCTTTTTTCTCAGCAGGCTGAAAAGAAAGTTGTTGACAACCGTCATAACATAGGCTTCTCTGCGCTCCTGCGGCTCTTTTACAACAGAGGCAGTGCACTGAAACAGCTTTAAGGTGATGTCGTTTTCGATGTCGCAAAGCTCTGTACCAAGCTTTTTTATAACCCCCGATTCGCTGAAAAGTCTTATAAGATTTGACTTGCTTCTGAGGGCGATTCTGCTTACAAAGCGGTGAAGAACAATCATAAGCTTTGTGCGAAGATACTCCATCTTTTCATCGGGGCTTGTTATGAAGCCTGCAACATCTGTTATTTCCTTTGAAATTACCGTGTATACGTCGGCAAGGATTTTGTTTATACAGGTGTTCTTTTCCTGCTCGTCAAGTTCTGTGATTATAAGGTTTTCAAGATTTGTCATCATTGCTTTTTCCGCCTTCCGTGTTTTTTTGTGGGAAGTTTTCTTCCTTGAGTATATAAAACTCTGTGAAAAGGCGTGAGTCAAATAGGAAAAAGCGGGAAATTTCCGTGAAAACGATATTTTTTTGAAAAAAAGGAGCCTTTTTATGAAAGTGACCTTTATTTATTTGATAGAAAAAGTATTAAATCCTGTAAAAACGCAGTGGTATGTCAGGGCAGTGCCCGATACCAATGCGTTCAATGATATTGCACGTGTTTTTTATTGCTTTACAAGCGATAACAGTATACCAAGTGACAGCAATAAGATTTTTTTTCAGAGCTTTTTTTGTGACAGTCTGTATAATAAAATGTTTGGTGTTGATGCTAACAGCGACACTATGGCAGTTGTGGTAAAGGGAGAACATTCTTCAAAAGCCAGAGCTTTCAGCAAAATAAAAAACATTATGGACAGTGTAACCTCGCTGTTTAATATGCAGCGTGCGAAAATAGAGGATTTTTTCACAGATGCGGCAATGCTTGAGCTTTTTTCGGAAGACATAAAAAAAGGGAAAAAATACAGCATTATCAAAGAAGAAGCTTCAAAGGAGAATGTACAAAACAGCAAATCGGTTTTGCTTGAACAGGTTGCCGAAATATTTGATAAAAATTGTATACACATTAAGGAACGCTTGTCGTACGAAGGTGAAGTTACAAAGAACAACATCTGTGTATTCCTTGCTTGTTATACTATTCTGGCGCTTCTTGACAATCCTTATGTTGTAAACAAAGACCGTAAGGCTGAGTTTGACGAACCAACACGGATACGTGTGGAAAATGAATTGTCGCAATTATGCAAAATGGATTTTGTCCCCAAAAAAAGCGATGTGCCGTCTGCCGTTCTCAAATCAAGAACCTCCCAATGCAGTCAGGTTTTCTACGGCAGAGATGACCTTCTGGAAGAAATAGACAAAAGCTTCAAAAGCGGAATTAATGTGATATTCTTAAAAGGCATGGGCGGTATCGGTAAAAGCGAGCTTGCCCGTCAGTATGCCTTGAAAAACCGTGACAGCATAGAAAATGTTGTGTTTGCAAGATACGAAGAGGACAAGGGACTTGTTTTACTTGTTGCCGACGATGAGATTTTCGCTGTCAGGGATATTTTCAGAGATACGGTACGGGGCGAAAACGATGAAGAATATGCAAAGAGAAAAATCAAGGCTTTAAGACAGCACTGCGGCAGTGAAACGCTTATCATAATTGACAACTATGACACCGAAAAGCCCGATGAATTGCTGTCGTATCTTGTTTCCGACTGTCCCTACAGAGTGCTTATAACAACAAGATTCGATCAGGAAAAAAGATATAAGCAGATTGTAGTAGGGGAGATTGAAGACGAAGAAAAGCTAAAGGACTTAGTAATAAGCTACTGCGACGAAAGTGTTGTGAGAATTAACAGGGAAGATGCAAGCTTCGGTGAGCTTTTCAGGCTTACCCGATGCCATACCCTGACGCTGGAGCTTGTTGCAATGTATATGTCGGAAAACTCCTACAGCCTTAAGGAAACGGTGGATATTCTCAAAAAAGCAGGCTTTGAGGCTCTGTCAGACAGCTATGTCACCCATAACGATAAAAACGAAACAGCCTACGGCTTTATCAGAGAGCTGTTTAAATTGACGGCACTGTCGGAAGATGAAAAAGCCTTTCTTCGCCATATGTCGCTGACTTCGGACCGAGGTGTGCCGAACGGTGCTTTCAGGGATTGGAACGGCGACCTTTTCAAGCTGTGCCGTACAAGGCTTATCAAAAAGCGGCTTTTGTGCTATGACAGCGATACCGATATGCTTTTTCTTCACCCCATAATAGGGCAGGTGGTACTGGGTGAGCTTGATGTTACGTATGACAACTGCCGTGAATTTCTTAATGCCTTTACAAAGGATATTGACGACCTTAATTATTCCAACTTTTCAATCGGCAAGAAAAAAGCTGTTGGTTGGTGCGGACTTAAAATAATGAGTGTTCTCGGTCTAACAAAGAAAACTTTTCGTGCGGTTTTTGAGTCGGGCAAGGCTGTTTTTTCAATAATGAGCATACCCGAGGGGCTGTCCTTCCGTCTTGGGCTTTATGAGTTTGCCGAGGCAAATTTCGGACAAGATTCGGTGCAGGCTTGTATGACCTCAATACAGACGGCAAACGCCTATATGGAATACGGCGACTATGAAAAAGCACTGTATATGCAAAAGAAAAACCTTGCCTACCTGGAAAATGAGGCAGACAAGGAGCACGTTCTGTATTATGATTTGCTTGAAAGATGTGCCGACCAGCTTGGATACATATATATGAGAATGGGAAAGCCGAAAGGCGACAAAGAGGCACTTTGCGAGGCTGAAAAGTATTTCCTTACGGGATATGAAGCGGCGGATAAAATAAAGGTGTCACAACAGCACAGGGAGGACCTTATACTTTTCAAGCACGCAACACCCGTTCTCGGTCTTTGCAGTCTTTACTTTGAGCAGGGAAAGCTTGACTTGCTGAAGGAAAAAATTGCACAGTTTGAAATTATTATCGACACCCTTAAGGGCAAAGGGTATTTTATGGAGTATGACACCTCTTACCTTTGTGTACTGAAGGGCAAATACAGTATGCTTACAAAGGATTACGTAAAAGCGGAAGAGGAATTTGAAAGTGCAATAGGGTACAGGCTAAAAAAACATACAAATATATCAACCACCGTTATGGAGTGTTATCTTCAGCTTGCCATATGCCGTAGAGAGCTTGGCAAAGCATCACTTGAAAAGGAAAATCTTATAAGTGCTCTTGAAATAGCGCAAAAGCTTTATACACCCTCACATTCTGTTTTCGTGCAGATAAACGAGCGCCTGTCCCGATTGGAAAAGTAAATACTTTTTTACGGCTGTCCGTTTTTTTCGGACGGCTGTATTTTTTTCGGAGAAAAATCCTTCTTGCCGTATACAGTAGTGTAAAACAAAACAGGAGGACGGCAAAATGAAGGATATATTTGATTACGGCGATGAGCTTAAGAGCATCGATCCCTTTGGCGATATTTTTGACGACGACGGCAATTTCAAGGACAAAATTTGTGATGAAGATGACACAGACAACGAAGAAAAAGCACTTGATGTGTTAAGAAATCTTCCTCTGCCCGCTTTACATTCAACCTCTCGGGAGCAGTTCAAGTCCCGCGGTCTTATTCCAAAATTCAATGATGAAGACGACCTTCTTGACAGACACGGATTGTTTGAATACACACATTTTTGCGGCTATGTAACAGAGAAAAGCGTTGATTTTTCTTGTGCCGTATATTTTAAAATCCGTACCGATGATTGCAAAACACAGACTGTACGCACCTCTTCTCTTACCGAGCTTCAGGTGAAAAAGGCAAACAGCCGTGAAAAAATCCACGTAATCGCAAATAAAAGAAGCGGTGTTTATATTGCAAAAATCATATGCACCCACGCTTTTTATAAAATGTTCTCTCTTATTGAGGGCAATGCAGAAAAGCTGTCGGCAATGAGCCGCTTTTTAAGACTTGACAAGGACGTGCGAAAAAACATAGAAACTCGTCTGGGTGAAAAAAAGTACAGCCTTGTTGATGAAAAAAACAGTGTTGCAGTTACCGACAAGGATATCCTCAGACTTAAGTACGATATGTGCAGAAACACCTTTACACCCTCTCAGCAAAGAGAAATTGACACTCTTTTCTCACAGAGAAGCGGTATAAGAAGCAAGGTTGACAAAAAGCTTGAGTATATTCTCAACATTTCATCTGTTTACCACGGCAGAAAAAAGGTGGACAGAAAAAAGCTTATGGCAGCCCTTGACTCAAAGCTTTACAAGATGGATAAGGTGAAAAACAAGCTTTGCGACTGCATTACCTCATCTTATCACACAGGCAAAAGAGGCTTTCGCATACTTCTTGCAGGCTCATCGGGCACAGGCAAGACAACAATTGCAAAGGCTGTTGCACAGGGCTGCGGTCTGCCATTTGACGTTATCAATTTAAACGGCGTTATGAGTGCTATTGACATAAAAGGCATCGATGCTTCCTATGACAGTGCAGATTGCGGAAAGCTTGTAAAAAGCTTTTACGGCATGAGAACAACGGAAGGAGTGGTTGTCCTTGACGAAATCGACAAGATGGGCACAGGGGGTAAGGACGGCAATCCTGCCGATGCACTTCTTGACTGCCTTTCCGACCACAACAGCTGTTACGATGCCTTTCTTGAAATGGCGCTTGATACCACAAATACCGTGTTTATTGCAACGGCAAACTCCACAGAGAACATTCCCGACTACCTTCTCAACCGCTTTGATGTAATACATATTGACGATTACACAGACGAAGAAAAGTGCGACATCGGCGAAAAGTATTTTGTACCCGAAATTCTCTGTGCCTACAAAGTGAAAAAGGGCGAAATTGTCTTTACAGGACAGGCACTTGAAAAAACGGTAAGCCGCTATTGCAGTGACAGAGGCGTGAGAATGTTAAAGGAAAACATCAGAACGGTAGTGCGTAAAATACTTGTTATGTGGGACGAGTGCGGCAAAAGAGCAAAGATGACGGTAACTGAACGGTTTATAGAGGACGTGCTTGAAGGTTTATATGACGAAAACGACGTGTTCCTGCGCTTTGCACGTAATAAGGACCGTCTTGATGACGGTGTGCGTACAGAAATCAGAAGAACGCTTGACGAGCTTAATGTGATGGGAAAAACAGCTTCGGAAAAGGAAAAAATCAAAAAAAGAGCAGGCTATCTCACCTCGCTCATTCCCGACAGATGCGGCTTTGACAGCTTTGACAGAGAAAGATATTTTGCTTCCGTCAACGCAACCCACTACGGTCTTGACAGCGTGAAGGAACAGGTTTCAAGACTTATGTGTGCAAAGGCTTTGTCCAAAAACACAAAGCTTTCCTCCTGCCGTATTCTTCTTGCAGGTCCTGCAGGAACAGGCAAGAGCACCATCTGCAAGAGCATAGCTGACGGTCTGGGTATTCCCTATATCAAAATCTCCCTTGGCGGAGTAGGAGACGAGGCGGTAATAAAGGGCTTTTCTCCCACCTATGTTGATGCAGATGCAGGTGAAATCGTAAAGGGACTTTCCCGAGCAGGCACAACAAACGCACTTATCCAGCTTGACGAAATCGACAAAACAGGCTCACGCCACGGTGTCAACGCAGGCAATGCACTGCTTGATTTACTTGACAACTGCAACGGCTTTGCCGACAGATTTTTGGGCGTGCCCATAGACCTTTCGGACGTGCTGTTTGTGGCAACGGCAAACGATATTTCAAATATGGAGAGCTGGCTTTGTGACCGCTTTGACATAATTCACATTGACGGCTACACAAAAAACGAGAAAAAGCACATTCTTACCCGATGCATTATTCCTTCACTTTGCCGTAATATGTCGGATGACTCGCTGAAGATCACCGTCACAGACAAGGCATCAGAGCTTCTTGTGTCACGCTACTGCACCTCAATGGGTGTAAGAGACCTTGAAAAGGCGGCACGCAGAATTGTCACCGACAAGCTGTATAACGGTGCTTGCGGCAGTATTGAAATTGACGAAGAAGATGTTGTTTCCTCGCTTGGAGCACTGCCTATACAGAGAGGCAACCTTGTTTCTCAGGCTGTCCCCGGTTTTTCAAAGGCTCTTGCGGTTTCAGGTGCAAACAGCGGCATGGCGTTTTCCGTTGAAACGGTTATCACTCCCGACGAGGGTGCAACAACGGTAACGGGACTTCCCAAGGAAAGCACCCTTGACAGCGTGAAAATCGCAAAGACATATGTAAGGCTTAACTATATGAAAAACAAGCGTGATTTCGGCTTGCACCTTCATTTCGGAGAGGGTGCTGTGGTAAAGGACGGTCCTTCGGCAGGTACGGCAATAGCAATTTCCATACTGTCTGCGGTAAGCGGCAAGGCGGTATGTGTCAATGCCGCATACACAGGCGAGATTGACCTTTTCGGCAATGTTTTTGCAATAGGAGGAGCACTTGCCAAGATTCAGGCAGCGGAAATGTCAGGCTGCAGCAAGGTATTCATTCCCCGTGACAACTATGAAAGGCTGTCAGAAAAGGAGCTTGAAGGTTTTACGGTTGAGGTTGTTCCCGTAAGTCACATTTCGCAGATAATCGGCGAGGTTTTGCCTGAGGTAGAAAAGGAAATATAACACAGTGTAAGGCTGAAAGCATAAAAAGGCTGTCCCACTCGGAGACAGCCTTCCTCGTTCATATTCAATTTTAAAGCTTAAGAAGCGTTTTCCACGCATCAATATATCCCTGTGCAGCTTCGGCACACTTGCCTTCCGCAAAGATACGTAAAAGGGGCTCTGTTCCGCTGAAACGGCAGATTACAAAGGAGGAGTCGGTAAAGTAAACCTTGCAGCCGTCCTCGTAGCTTACCTTTTGAATGTTCTTGCCGAAGTCGGGAAGCTTCTTTTCAACCATAACGGTGTTAAGAATACTTTGTTTTGCTTCGGGCGCAAAGCCGAGGTTTGATTCAACCATAACGAAATCGCCGTACTTTTCACGAAGCATTGTGAGCAGCTCCTTGGGAGTCTTTCCTGTTTTGCTGAGCATTTCAACGAAAAGTGTTGCCGCATATACGCTGTCCTTGCCGTAAATGTGACCTCTTACCGTAAGACCGCCGCTGGATTCACCGCCCAGAATTGCATCAGCCTCGTCAAGCTTTGAGGAAATGTACTTGAAGCCTACAGGCACTTCATGGCAAACCTCTCCAACGTCCTCTGCGATTTTGTCAAGCATATGTGTTGTGGCAAGATTTCTTACAACAGGTCCCTTCCAGCCCTTGACCTCGTGGAGATACCAGTAGAGCATACAAAGGATTTCGTTGGCATCAATGTAGTTGCCCTCGCTGTCGATAATACCCAGTCTGTCGCCGTCGCCGTCAACGCCGATACCAAGGTCATAGCCGCCTGCCACAACTTTGTCGGCAAGACCTTTAAGTGTCTTTTCGGTGGGGGCGGGCATTGAGCCGCCGAAGTATGCGTCCTTTGAGCTGTTGATGATGTCTACCGTACAGCGTGCCGTGTGAAGCACTACCATAAGAGGATAGGTTGCTGAGCCGTGCATGGGGTCAAAGAGAATACGCAGACCGCGGTTTCTTATAGCCTTGACATCGCTGAGAGCGAGAATGTCGTCAATAAAATCGTTGAAGGGGTTTTCAAGGTAGCGGATAATTCCCTTTTCAACGCCCTGTGCAAAGTCAATTGACTTTACGTTTTCGCTTTTTACTGCGTTGATGTACTCTTCAAGCTCGCCCGTAACCTCAAGGGAAGCATCTCTGCCTTCCTCGATAATGATTTTAATACCGTTGTAGTTTGAGGGGTTGTGGGAAGCGGTAACCTCCATACCGAAGAAAAGACCGTTCTTCTTTACATAGTGCATAACAAAGGGCGTGGGTGCACTTCGGTGCAACGTTATAACCTCAATGCCGTTTGCGCCAAGTACCTCTGAAAGCCATATTGCGGCGTTGTCCGAAAGAAAACGTCTGTCAAAGCCGATGATTACGGGCTTGTTTGCAAGATTTTTCTTCTTTGCGTAGTTGCAAAAGCCCTGTGCAAAGGCACGGATATTGTCATAGTTGAAGTCTTTACCTGTTTCTGCTCTCCAACCGCCTGTACCGAATTTAATCATTATGCGTCACTCCTTGTTTGTGAAAATCTTTTTGAGACTACATTGTACAGTATATCTTTTTCTTTGTCAATAGAAATTCGGGTATAAAAGCAATATTTTTATATTTTTTCGCAATATTTAGCTTTTTTGAGCATTTTTATTGCTTTGTTCCATATCGGCATTTTATAACGCAAAGGCGAAATTGCCTGCGGCCGCATAAAAAAGTAAAAAAATACCGAGGCGTAAATCCCCGGTATCAAAAGAAAAATATCAGTCTTCTCTGTCAATGCCTATTACATTGTCAAGAGGAAGCGAAACAATAAGTCCCTTT
The DNA here is from genome assembly GCA_045539625.1 of Eubacteriales bacterium. GTDB lineage: Bacteria > Bacillota > Clostridia > Oscillospirales > CAG-382 > UMGS1387. Next base: position 9,418 of record JAZQFS010000016.1, read on the forward strand.
GCCTCGCTGTGCATACCGCACTTTGAGCTTATTTCCTGCATAATGTCAAGACGCTTTTCGTCGTCGGCAACAATGAAAATCATATCCTTTTCGTCCTGAATGGTTGTGCCCCAGAAGCCGATTGCCTTTTCGTTAACAATGCTTCGGCTGGGCACTACCGTTCCGCCGCCTGCACCTGCCTTGCGTGCTGCCTCCATAACGCTTTCGCTGTAGCCCTGATTAACTACTGCGGCTATTAAATAATACTGTGTCTCGGTCATCTGTATATTCACCTTCCTTTGTTCACATTTGTCAGTTCCGTCATCAAAGCCATCAAACATTTTTACTATAAGGCAGTTGGCATTTTTCAGCGGAAGCGTAAATGCTATACCGCTGTTTACCGTACCCAGCTTAAGCTCTTTTTTCAGCTTTTTCAGCATGGCATCGGCAACTTCCTTCGGCATATAGCTAAACAGTACTACCTTGTCGGGATTGCCAAGCCCCAGAATGTCTATCATTTCGCTGGGTGCCGTTCCTACTGCCGTACATTCATATTGCAGGGGAATGTTGTCAAGTATGAACATTTCCGCCGCCTTGTCAGCAAGCTTTGGCGTGGTAATTGATACCAGCACTCTGAATGCTGACTGCTTTTCGTTTGTATTCATATTTTACTCCTCCGTAAATTCCAAGATGGTGTCGCTGTCGTCGGGTATAAAGGTTTCTTGCGGGGTTGCTGTCTTTATCTGCTTTGCAAGCTTGAATCTGTAGCTCAGTCCCATTATCTGTATTGCAATAAGAGGAGTCAGCGCAACAAGTGCAACAACACCGAAGGCATCTGTCATAAGATTTCCTCCCACAGCCGTGCAGGCACCTATACAGAAGGGAAGCAAGAAGGTGCTGGTCATGGGACCTGATGCAACTCCGCCTGAGTCAAAGGCAATACCTACAAAAATCTGAGGCACAAATCTTGACATAACAAGTGCTATAATATACCCCGGAATTATGATGTAATGAATGGGAAGACCTGTGAGAATACGCAGCATTGCAAGTCCCACGCTGACAGAAACGCCCACAGACAGGGCAAAATTCATGGATTTGCTTGAAATAGCACCCTTTGTAACAGTTTGCACCTGATGGTTGAGTATCTGTATTGCGGGCTCTGCTTTTACAATAAAGTAACCGATAAGCATACTTATGGGAATCAGCAGCCACTTGAAGTTTGCATCAACTATTTTTTCTCCCAGCATCGAGCCGATAGGCGCAAAGCCCACGTTTACTCCGCACAGAAACAGTACAAGACCTATGTATGTGTAGATAAAGCCCACGCTCATTCTAAGCACCTGAATTTTGTGAAATCTTCGGCGTATAAGCTGAAACAGCAGGAACACTCCCGCTATAGGCATAAGCGAAATAAACACTTCCTTTGCGTAGTGAGGAATTTCTTTTATGAAAACCCTCATAACGTCACGCATTGTGTAAACTTTTGCAATTTCCGTGGAGGAAGCCAAAGCTTCGTCGGGGGCATAGAAGCAGCCCAGAAGCATTACCGCAAGTATGGGGCCTATGCTTGAAAGTGCCACAAGACCGAAGGAGTCCTTGGAAGCGTCCTTGTCGCCTCTCATGGCAGAAAGACCGATACCCATTGCCATTATAAAGGGAACTGTCATGGGACCTGTTGTAACTCCGCCCGAGTCAAAGGCAACTGCAAGGAAATTGTCAGGCACAAAGAATGACAGAATAAGCACTGCCGCATATAAAACCATCAGCATTACCGAAAGGTTTATTTTAAGGATAATACGTATTACCGCCATTACAAGAAACAGCCCCACGCCTATTGCCACCGTCCATATAAGCGTGGCATTTGGAACAGAGGGCACCTGATTTGACAGTACCTGAAGGTCAGGCTCTGCAACGGTAATAAGAAGTCCCATCACAAAGCTTATGATTATAATGACCAGTGTGTTGTTGGATTTACTGATATCCGTACCTATTCCTTCACCCAGCGGACTCATTGCCGTGTCGGCACCAAGCTGGAACATACCCATACCGAACACAAGCAAAACCGTACTTACAAGGAATATCATCATATTTCCCACGTCCAGCGGTACAAGAATGATACTCAATGCCAGTACAATTGCCGCCACAGGCAGAACGGATATCAAGGATTCCCAAACCTTCTCTTTGAAAATCTTGTTCATTTGCCTTAGCCTCCCGAAGTGCATTACACTTACCTGTATTATAATTATTGTAGCATATACTTTGAGAATAGTCAAAGGTCTTTTTATCTCAGCGGCTGAATGTTTACAAAAATGATTGATGCTGTTAATTATTGATGTAAAAGGCTGTGATAAAATAACCTCGGAATGACGATACGGGAAGGAGATGCTCTATGCTGCTTGCAATTGACATAGGCAACACCAATATTGCCCTTGGCGGATTTGAAGAGGACGAGCTTCTGTTTGTTGCACGTATAAGCACAGATGCTTCCAAAACTGCTGACGAGTACGCCGAAAAAATCACGGGCACGCTGTCGATGTATAACAAGGACAGCCTTAAAATCACAGGTGCCATTATCTCATCTGTAGTGCCTCCTTTGAACAGCATAATCACAAGTGCGGTAAAATTCATTTACGGAGTTGAGCCCGTTATTGTGGCTCCCGGGGTAAAAACAGGAATAAACATTCATTGCGACAACCCGTCGTCTGTTGGCTCTGACCTTATATGTGCCTGCGTTGCCTGTGCAAAGCTTTATTCAAGTCCCGCAATTATTGTGGATATGGGTACGGCTACAAAAATTATGGCAACCGACAAAAACGGCGCTTTTATAGGTGTTTCCATTATGGCAGGCATCACGATGGGACTTAATGCGCTGAACGAAAGAACGGCACAGCTTCCTCTTGTCAGCCTTGAAGCTCCCGAAAATGTTATCGGCAAGAATACCGCCGACTGTATGAAAAGCGGCGTCATCTTCGGCAACGCTTCCATGATTGACGGAATGATTGACAGGTTTTATGAGCAGATTGGCAAAGCTGTTCCCGTCTATGCAACGGGCGGACTTGCACCTGTGATAATCCCTCACTGCAGGCACGAAATTACTCTTGATGAGCATATGGTGCTCAAAGGACTTAACATAATTTACAAAAAGAACAGTTAAAGGTTGTTGTATACTTCCGTCTGCTTAGGGCGGTTGATATAAAATTTTTATGCGTTGTACCTCATATGAGGACGACAGCAAGGAGGAATTTTTAATGGCAGCAAACAAAAAAACTGACACAAAGACACTGGCTCTGCTTTCGCTTCTTACGGCATTGACGGCAGTGCTTGCGTACCTTGGCGGCTTTGTGAAAATCGGCGGACTTGCATCAATTTCGCTGACGCTTATACCCGTAGTAATAGGCTCGGCGCTTTGCGGTGTGGGAGCAGGTGCTTGGCTTGGAGGCGTTTCGGGAGCAGTGTTCTTTTTGACGGCGGACGCAGCCTTCTGGATGGGACTGAGCCCCTTCGGAACGGTGCTTACGGTTATGGTGAAGGGCATTGCGGCAGGCTTATGTGCAGGACTTGTATACAAGCTTGTTGAAAAGACAAACCGCTATCTTGCAGTAATTCTTTCGGCGATTGTGTGTCCTGTTGTCAACACATCAATTTTCATCGGCGGCTGCTTTGTATTCTTTATGGACACAATAAATGCAGGTGCGGCGGCTGAGGGAATGTCAACATGGGGATATCTTTTGGTATTCTTTGTAGGACTCAACTTTATATTTGAGCTTGTTGCAAACATTGTGCTGAGCCCCGTTATTTTAAGACTTATAAACATAAAACAGGGAAAATAATCATATTTTACATTGCAAGAGACTGTCTTTTTAAGGCAGTCTTTTCTTATTTTGTTACTTTGTGAATCGTTGTGCCAAAACCGCCTTGCGTTACAAAAACATCTCTCCAAGAAAAACAAAAAAACAACAGGCTGACATAACCGTCAACCTGCTGCTTGCATAAATTATATAACCGTATAAGAGAAATACGTTAATTCTCGTATTCCGTAAGCAATACCTTTTTCCATTCACTTGTGCCGTCAGCAATGTAGAAGGTCTCAAAGCTGTAGGGGGTAAGTGTTGTTTCAAGACTTGCAGGAAGTACATCTCCCGATACTGTCACCTTTGCCGTCTTGCCGTCGGTTTCGTAGATACGTACTACAAGTCCCTTTCCGTCCTCACTTCTCTTTATGGCACTTACAATAACATTGTCCGCCGATACATCTATACCTGCATAAGCCTTGCCTGTCAGCTTTCCTTCGTGCCAGTTTTCAATGATGTTCGTCAAAGGCTTGTTAAGTACACGTGCCGTCTTTATCACATCTGCATAGCTGTCACCTAAAGGCATTACGGTGTACATAAATTCTCTGATGCCCTGCTCGGTGTAGTCGGACTTGTGGCTTCGGGGACCTCCGTGGTCGCCGTAGATGGGACTTCTGAGAACTGTGTGGTAAAGCGTGCCGTCCTTGACGGAGCCTGAGTAGGTGTCGCTGTTTGCTATTGCAAAGCCACCGTTTGTACCCTTGACACCGAACCATGTAAGACCGGGCTCTTCTTCGCCGTCACAAGGTCTTTCGATAACGCCGAAGGGCACTTCGTAAACAGCTTTGGGATTTTCAACGTCAAACGCCCATTTCAGCTTTAACATTTTGTGCTTTTCGTTCCAGTTGACGCTTGCCTTTACTTCAAGCCTGTCACTTCCCGAATAAAGTGTGAAAATCTGGGTGAGAGTGGAAGTGTTGTATCTGCTTATCACCTTAACCGATGCTCTCACGCCGCCGCTTTCCGTAATGACAACCTCGGCATCGGAAAAACGTGCCATTTCATCTGTGAAAAAGTTCTTTGCATGACTCCATGTATCATGATAATACTCGTCAATTACAACGGGCACGGCACTTCTTTCACGTATAAGCTCACGCTCGTTCTTTTTGTCATAGAAGGAAACAATATAGCCTGAGTATTGCTCAAACTTTATTGCATAATACTCATTTTCAAGCAGTATAACCGCCTTGTGCTCTTCATAAGAGCATTTTATACCCTGAGGGTATGCGTTGCAGTCGGACTTGTCGTGCTCAAAGCCCTCGGGAAGCTCTCTTACACCTGCGTTCTGCAAATAGTATACCGCATAGCCGAGAGGCGGAACATCTGCCATAAACGCTGTGTCCTCACGGTTGTAACATTCCTTTGTGGTAGAGTAAACAAGCTGGAAGGGCACTTTGTTTCCGTCCTTGTCGCAAACGCCGTGACAGCAGTTGTTTACCTGCACACAGGCACGGACAGGGAAGGAGTGGGGATTGAATACAAATACTGGAAGTCCCTTTTCCTTGTCTTGAATTGTTGAAACAGCCCAGGAGATTGTCTGAAGTGCATTGTTTTCCGCAACAGCCGCCGTCTCCTGTGCCGAGCCGTACATATATGCCGTATCGTCATAGGCTTCCTTGATTGAACAGCCGTCCATAATGTCGTGGAAGTGCATAAAGCATACGTTTCTCCAGGCATCGGCGAATTTTTCGGTCGGGTACTTCTTGCCGCAAAGCTTATTCGCAAGAACGCTGTAGGCTTCGGAAGCAACAAGCTCACACTCGCTTCTTCTTATGCCGTTTTTGATTTTGGAAACGGTGGCATAACAGCCTGCGGCGTGGTGCTGAAGGTCATCGTGATATTCGGGAATTTCATAGCCGTCAGCACGCACCCTGTCATAAAAATCTTTAAGATTTGAAAAGTGCATTTCGTATTCGGGGTGCTTTTTTGCGTATTCCGTCAAAAGCTCAATGTGGCGTATTGTAGGACCTCCGCCGTGGTTGCCTACGCCGTAGAAGAAGGGAATAGCCTCAATATCGGTCTTTGTTGTGTTATTGAGATAATCAATTCTTTCCTGAAGCTTTTCCTCGTCCTCAAACTTAAAGCAATAAGGGTCGAGGATTCTGTATGTAAGAACGCTTGAGCCGTCGGGACTTACCCAGTTGAAAATATCAGAATCAAGGTTGTTTTCCTGAGGCGAGGGACGCATAAACAGGTAATTGTTCATACCGCTTTTCTTTAAAATCTGGGGAAGCATTATGTTGTGACCGAAGGAGTCTACGTTGTAGCCAACCTTTGCGGTAACACCGAAATTTTCCTTAAAATATCTCTGCGCATAAAGTGACTGGCGTGCAAAGCCTTCTCCTGAGGGAAGATTGCAGTCGGGCTGAACGTGCCAGCCTCCCACAATTACAAATCTGCCTTCCGCAACTCTCATCTTTATTTCTTCAAACATTTCTTCGTCAAACTCTTGTATCCAGCGGTAAACCGAGGCTGAGGAGCAGACAAATTTAAAGTCGGGGAACTCCTTCATTCTGTCAAGAGCCGAGCGTACCGTCGCCTTTGCCTCCGCCGAGCCCTCCTGCCATCTCCACTGCCACACGGGATCAAGATGGGCATTGCCCACAAGATAAAATTGCTTTTTGTTTTTCATAAGACTGTCTCTCCTTTTGTTCTATATGAACGCCTGATACTCTGCAACCGCCAAGGCATCACACCGTTCATTGTAGGGATTTCCTGCGTGTCCCTTTACCCAGATGTATTGGATTTCGTGAAATTCGTCAAGCTCCAGCAGCTTTTCCCACAGCTCCGTGTTAAGTGCAGGCTTGCCGTCGGACTTTTTCCAGTTCTTTTCACGCCATGACCTTGCCCAGCCCAATGTCATTCCGTCAATCAAATACTTTGAGTCGGAGTACAGCTTTACAAGGCACTTTTCCTTAAGCGCCGACAGACCTTCTATTGCTGCCGTCAGCTCCATTTTGTTGTTGGTCGTATTTTTTTCTCCGCCCGACATTACCTTTTCCTTATCCTTGTAAATGAGAATGGCTCCCCAGCCGCCGGGACCGGGATTGCCGCTGCAGGCACCGTCGGTGTAAAGTGATACTGTTTTCAATGTCAATCTTCCTTTTCGGGATTAGTGAGAGGACGGTACACAATTTCGCCGTTGATGACAAGATTTCCGTCCTTGTCAAATTCATAGCTTACCGAAAAGCCGTCTTCGGGACGCAGACCGTCGATGTAGTAGGTGATTTTTCCGTCGGAGACCTCATAGCGTGTCTTGTCGGAGGTAAAGCTTTCGTTTACGTATTCGTAGTAATAGCCGTCGGCGGTGTATTCGTATATGCCCTCTGTGCTGTCGTCAATCCATTTGCCAACAATGCTTTTGCCCGAGGAGCAGGAGCATAAAGCGGCAAGTACACACATAAATACAAGGCAGAGAGCCGTAATTTTTTTCATAACTGTATCTCCCTATTGTCAAATTTCAGGAAAAAGGCTTGCACCCGTGCTGTTGCCGCTTTCCTTTTTGTGAACCTTTAAGGTTACGTTGAAGCCTAAAATTCTGCTTGCGTTGGCGGCAAGTGTTTCCTGCATATCGGTTTTTGAGGAAATCATAAAGTAGCCGATGGATTCAAGTACAAGATTTAAAACATCGCCGTCAATGTACGCCTTTGTGTCGCCGTTTGTCAGCATTGAATGAAGAATCATATTGTCGTGCACCGAGTCAATAAGGTCGCTGAAGGCAACCATTTCCTCACCGAGACCGCCGACGCCCGTTTTTTGAGAAGAGCCCTGCGAGGGAGCTTTAACGGATTTCTCACTGTCGGACTGTGCATCTTTGATTGCTCTTTGCTCTGCCTCTTTTCTTGCGGCAGGACCTGATGCTTCGTTGAGGGATGCTTCAAAAACGCTGTCAAAATCGTTGGGCACGTCCGAGGGCATCATTACTTCTTCAGGTGCCGGCTGAGGACAAGAGGTCACAGGAGTCTGATATGAAGAATTGCCGACAGGCGGATTTTTTTCAAGTGCACTTATTCTTTCAAGCAGACAGGCAGGACTTGTTGACAGCCTGCTGTCGCAAAGACGCATTACCATAATTTCGAGCACCGTTTTTCTTGACAGACCGCTGCGATTCAGCTTTTCGTTTGCATTTTCCACAATTTCGGTGCAGTAAAGCAGTCTTTCGGGAGAGAACAGGTCTTCAATGTCACGAAGAACACCTATTACGTCCGAGCCATGGTCGTCTATAAGAGTTGACACGTTTTTGCTTGCGTACTTCATTACAAGAAGGTCACGAAGCATATTGCCAAGCTCTGTGCAAAGAATTGACAGGTCCTTGCTTGAGGCATAGGCTTCGTTTACCGTTTCAAGAGCACCCTCACAGTCCTTTGCCGCAATTTTCTGCAAAAGACGAAGGACAATTTCGTTGCCCACAACACCCAGCGACACCTCAGCCTGCTTGCGTGTTACATTCTGCTGTCCCACAAAAAGCTCAAGCATACTCAGAGCATCTCTCATAGCACCCGTTGCAAGGTTTGCAATAAGGCGTATGGCATCCTTTTCCATGCCTATGTTTTCTTGTGCACACACATATTCAAGTCTTTTTACTATGTCGTCCGAACCTATTCTGTGAAAGTCAAAGCGTTTGCACCGAGACAGAATGGTGGCGGGGATTTTGTTCAGCTCGGTTGTGGCAAGGATAAACATTACGTGCTCGGGCGGCTCTTCAAGTGTTTTTAAAAGAGCGTTGAAAGCACCCGGAGACAGCATATGAACCTCGTCCACAATGTAGACTCTGCGCTTCATTTCTATAGGCAGAAAGTTGATTTTTTCACGAAGCTCACGTATATGGTCCACACCGTTGTTTGAAGCGGCGTCCATTTCCACAATGTCAAAGGAATTGTCAAAGGCGCGGCACTTTTCACATTCACCGCAAGGGTCGCCGCCGTTGGGATTTTCACAGCTTATTGCCTTTGCAAGAATTTTGGCACAGGTGGTTTTACCCGTTCCTCTTGAGCCGCAGAAAAGATAGGCATGGGAAACGGAGTCCTGCATTATTTCGCTTTTTAATACCTTGGTTATATGGTCCTGTCCCACAACGTCCGAAAAAACCTTGGGGCGGTATTTGCGGTAAAGGGCAATGTAGTTTGACATAAGTTTATTTCCTTTCGCCGAGAATTGGAAAATCAGTAGAAAATTCTGTTTAAATAAAGACCTTCGGCAGGGGCGGTGTCTCCAGCAAGAGAGCGGTTTTTGCCGTCAATTATCAGGGAAAGTGAGCCTGCGGGAGCTTTTTTTCGTGCCAAATCAAGATATGTACCCACCATAATTCTCACCATGTTGTAAAGAAAACCGTCGGCACATACCGAAATTGTTATAAGTCCGTCCTGCTTTTCCACGTTAAAATATTTTACCGTTCTTACGGTGTTGTCTTCGTTTTTTGAGCCTTTTGTCATAAAGGAACGAAAATCGTGTGTTCCCCGAAATTCATCGCTTACATAGGAAAGAGCGTCGATATCAATGTCACGGGGATAAAACATGGCTTTTCCCGTAAGGTGGGGATTCATATATTTTTCATTCCATATTTTGTAGATGTATTCCTTGCCCGTACAGGAATATCTTGCGTGAAAGTCTGCGTCACGGTACCCGGCAGACGTTACCGCAAGACCGCTGTCACGCAAATGTGCGTTAAGCGCCATAACAAGCCTGTCCTTGTGGGGCTTTACGTTTTCTCTTAAAATGTGGCAGACGTAGTTGTTGGCGTGAACGCCCGAGTCTGTCCTTGAACAGCCGCACACGTCGGGGCGAAAGCCAAGCACCTTTTCAAGAGCGTCCTGCAGCGTACCCTGAACGCTTCTTGCATTTTTCTGCACCTGCCAGCCGCAGAAATGTGAGCCGTCATACATAAGACTGAGGGCTATTTTTTCACCTGTGCGTATGTTTTCTTCGGGTGTCATATTGCACTCTCCAGCATTATTTTAAGTGTTATCATAAGGGCAAGAAACAGGACAAAAAGCACAAGGATTACGCCGTCCGACAGCTTTGCCTTCATAACCTTCATTCTTGTTCTGCCCTCACCGCCCGTGTAAAGACGGCACTCCATTGCCCCTGCAAGCTCATCGGCACGTCTGAACGCCGAAACAAAAAGGGGTATGAGTATGGGCACCATTGCCTTTGCCTTGCTGAAAAGATTGCCGCTTTCAAAGTCGGCGCCTCTTGCCTTCTGGGCATTGATGATTTTCTCGGTCTCTTCGATAAGCGTCGGAATAAAGCGAAGAGCAATTGTCATCATCATGGAAAATTCGTGGACGGGAAGTCCTATTTTCTTAAAGGGCGACAGCAGTCTTTCAATGGCATCTGTCAGGGCAACGGGACTTGTGGTATAGGTGAGAAGCACGAAGGTGCTGACGATAAGACAGAGGATTCTGAGCGCCATAAGAAAAGCGTATATAAGCCCTTCGGGGTAAATTTTTATTACCCAAAATTCAAGCAAAGGCTTTTCTCCCGTTGTCCACAGAATGTTGGCAATAACGGTGAAAGCAACAATAAACACAACAGGCTTTAAGCCCTTTAGAATAATTGACACATTAAGGCGTGAAAGTGCCACAATCAGCACCGCCGAAACAGCCACAAGCCCGAAGGACAGGTATGAGGAGGCTGTGAAGATTGCCGCTATATAAAGAATTATGCATATTATTTTAAATCGGGGGTCAAGTCTGTGAATCACCGAGTTTCCGGGAAAAAACTGACCAAGGGTTATATCGGACAGCATGGCAGTATCCTTTCGTTGAGAGTGTACATAAATATTCAGTATTTATTGTACCACTATTTTTTGAATACTTCTATACATTTTTATAAAAAAGTGAGATTTTTACACAACATTATTGAAAGAAAAAAGGTAAATCAAGAATTGTTAAAAAAAGTCCTTTAGTTTTTTAACATCTATGGTATATACTACAATAGATATTCTGTATAATGGCGTAAAAGTGTTTATGCCCATACGGAAGAAAAGGCTATTTTTACAAAAAAGGAATGAAAAAGCATTGGCAAAAATAAGATATATTACAAAAGGTACCTGCTCAAGAGCAATAAACCTTGAGGTAGAGGACGGCAAGATAATAAGCGTCCAATTTGAAGGCGGCTGCAACGGCAATACTCAGGGCGTTGCAAGGCTTGTTGAGGGTATGGATACCAAAACGGCAATACAAAAGCTTTCGGGAATTAAGTGCGGCTTTAAAAGCACGTCCTGCCCCGACCAGCTTGCAAAGGCATTAGAAAGTATGGAAAATCAGTAATTTGGCAACAAAAAAGGTGAAATCAATGAATTATTTAAATGAATATAAAAAGTGGCTTGACTTTGAGGAGCTTGACGGGGAGCTTAAAGAGGAGCTTTGTGCAATAGCAGATGATGACAAGGAAATCAAGGAGCGTTTTTACGCACCCATGTCCTTCGGTACGGCAGGTCTTCGCAGTATTATAAGAGCAGGAATTAACGGTATGAATGTTTATACCGTGGCACAGGCAACACAGGGGCTTGCAAAGCTTGTTACAGAGAACGGCAGAGAAAAGGACGGCGTTGTCATAGCCTGCGACACAAGAATAAAGTCTGAGCTTTTTGCACGTACCTGTGCACAGGTTCTTGCGGCAAACGGCATAAAGGTTTATATCTTTGATGCACCAAGACCGACACCTCTTCTTTCATATGCAATAAGAGAGCTGAAGACGGCGGCAGGCATCAACATCACCGCCTCTCACAATCCCAAAGCTTACAACGGCTACAAGGCGTACTGGTCGGACGGCGCACAGATAAGCCCCGAACAGGCAAAGGTTGTATCCGATGCCATAGACAGCGTTGATATTTTTACGGGCGTTAAGAAAATCGACTTTGACGAGGGCGTAAAATCAGGGCTTATAGAGGTTATCGGCAAGGATATTGACGAAAAGTATATGGCTGTTGTTTTAAATCAGAGCGTAAACAAGGACGCAATAAGCGATATTGCAGACTCCTTCAAGGTTGTATACACTCCCTTCCACGGAACAGGACGTATTCTCATTCCCGAAGTGCTCAGAAGAAGAGGCTTAAAGCACCTTTTCTGTGTAGAGGAGCAGATGATTCCCGACGGCTCATTCCCGACGGTTAAAAGTCCTAACCCCGAAGATAAGGAAGGTTTCAGCCTTGCAATCGAAATTGCAAAGAAAGAGGGCTGTGACCTTTGTGTAGGCTCAGATCCCGATGCCGACAGAGTGGGAGTAATTCTCAGAACGGATAAGGGCGAGTTTATTCCTCTTACGGGAAATCAGATAGGCTGTATGCTTATTTCCTACATCATTGAAGCAAGAAAATTAACAGGCACGCTTCCCGCCAACGCCTGCGTTATAAAGTCGATAGTAAGCTCACCATTGGCGGATGCCATTTGCAAAAAGAACGGCATAACGATTATGGACGTGCTGACGGGCTTTAAGTTTATAGGCGAAAAGATGACGGAATTTGAGGAAACAAAGGAATATTCCTACATCTTCGGCTTTGAAGAAAGCTACGGCTACCTTTGCGGAACATATGCCCGTGATAAGGACGCAGTAAGTGCATCAATGCTTATTGTTGAAATGGCGGCGTTCTACGCAAAGCAGGGCAAGACGCTTTACGATGTGCTGTGCGGTATTTTTGAAGAGTACGGCTACTATATGGAAGGCGTGCAGAATGTTTCCTTCCCCGGCATTGACGGTGCGGAGAATATGAAAAAGCTTATGGAAACGCTCAGAACCAACGCACCAAAAAGTCTTGCAGGCAAAAAGGTGACGGTGCTTGAAGATTACCTTTGCTCCGTTAAGACGGGCAGTGACGGCAGCACAGAGAAAATTCTTCTTCCAAAGTCAAACGTGCTTTGCTTTGTAACAGACTGCGGCGATAAGATTTTCGTGCGTCCCTCGGGTACAGAGCCTAAAATCAAGTTCTATTACCTTGTGTCGGATAAGGACGAAAAGTCCGCTTCGGCAAAGGTTGAAAGCTACAAGGAAGCAGTAAGTCTTCTTTTGAAATAACAAGTATAAAACACGAAAGGATATATAAAAATGGCAGACAAGAAACAGGTTGAACAGATTACCTCAAGGGATACCGACTTTGCACAGTGGTATACCGACATAGTTAAAAACGCAGACCTTGCTGATTATTCCAGCGTAAAGGGCTGTATGATTATCCGTCCCTACGGATATGCTATCTGGGAAAATATCCAGAAAATCATGGACACACGCTTTAAGGAAACAGGACATGAAAACGTATATATGCCCATGTTCATTCCCGAAAGCCTTCTCAACAAGGAAAAGGATCACGTTGAAGGCTTTGCACCCGAAGTTGCATGGGTAACACACGGCGGAAGCGAGCCTCTGACAGAGCGTCTTTGCGTTCGTCCCACCTCCGAAACACTTTTCTGCGAGCACTTTGCAAAGATTATCAATTCCTACCGAGATCTTCCCGTGCTTTATAACCAGTGGTGCAGCGTTGTAAGATGGGAAAAGACAACAAGACCTTTCCTCAGAACAAGAGAATTCTTGTGGCAGGAAGGACATACAATGCACGCAACTGCAGAAGAAGCAAGAGCAGAAACACTTCAGATGCTTAACATTTATGCCGACGTTTGCGAGCATGACCTTGCAATGCCTGTAGTAAAGGGACCCAAGACTCCCTCCGACAAGTTTGCAGGTGCTGAGGATACATATGCCATTGAAGCACTTATGCACGACGGTAAGGCACTTCAGGCAGGTACATCTCACTACTTCGGCGACGGCTTCGCAAGAGCATTTGACATCACCTACAAGTCAAAGGACAACAAGGACGAATATCCTCACCAGACCTCATGGGGTACAACCACCCGTCTTATTGGTGCCATCATTATGACACACGGCGACGACAACGGTCTTGTGCTTCCTCCTGCAGTAGCACCTATTCAGGTTATTATAGTTCCCGTTGCACAGCATAAGGAAGGCGTGCTTGAAAAGGCTCGTGAGCTTCACGACAAGCTCGCCGCCTGCGGCATCAGAGTAAAGACAGATGACAGCGACAACAGCCCCGGCTGGAAGTTTGCTCAGTACGAAATGAAGGGTGTACCCGTAAGAATTGAAATAGGGCCCCGTGACATCGAAAACGGACAGTGTGTTGCGGTTACCCGTCACAACGGCGAAAAGACCTTCCTTTCACTTGACAATATGCTGGAAGACTTCAAGGACGGCGTACTTGCAAAGCTTGAAGAGGTAAGAGAGGGTATTTACAACATAGCTCTTGAAAACCGCAAGAAGCACACCTACAACTGCACAACCATGGACGAAATCAAGGACGCTCTTGAAAAGAACGGCGACGGTTTTGTTCGTGCTATGTGGTGCGGCGACGAAGAATGTGAAGACACCGTAAAGGCTGAAACAGGTGTTGGCTCAAGATGTATTCCCTTTGAGCAGGAAACACTCAGCGACAAGTGCGTATGCTGCGGCAAGCCTGCAAAGAAGCTGGTTTACTGGGGTAAAGCGTACTAATAGTTGGTTTTATTGCAATAAAAAAGCCAATACCGTATCAGGGTATTGACAAAATTGAAATTGCAGTATATAATAAAGATACAAGGCAAGACCCATTGCGGTTGTGCCAGAATGAATTGATTAAAATAACCGCTACATTTTGGCTGATGGGGCGGTTATTTTACTTTTATACAAAGTAAAAATGTGAGAAAAAACAATAAAAGGAAAAACCTTATGTATTTCCACATAGCACCACCTCCTTTACGGAGCGTGGCACAACCGCCGGTAAAAAACCGATAATGGTCTTGCCTCGGCTGAAGCTTCAGCGAGACTATTATACACCGATATGAAATAAAAGTCAACAGCGCCGATGGGCGTTTTATTTTTTTGTGCAAAAAAGACTGTTTCAAAGCGAAACAGTCTTGATTTCTACACTTTTTTGTAAACCAGAATCCGAAAGAAAGCCGAAACATCAAGCTCCTTCAGTTCCTTCAGCTTTTGCACGCCTTCCTTTGGAGTTTTCCAGGTGTAGGGCGTCATATGAAACAGCGCCTGTATGTGCTCGGCGTTGTCAAGGGTAAAGCTTGACGACACGCAGTGTGTGCCTGTCAGCTCAAAGCCGTCGTATTCTTCTGTTTTGACGGGGTTTTTGTAGGGTACATCATATAACACCTGCTTAAGCTCCCACAGATGGTCTGCGTCCGGTACTACGTAAAGAAAATATCCGCCCGTCTTTAACACACGTGAAAATTCCTCGGCGGCAAGGGGCGAAAAGCAGTTGACAATTATGTCACAGCTGTTGTCGGACAGCGGCAGGTGATACACCGATGCCACCGCAAATTCTCCACCGTCACATACCTTTGCAGTATGCTTTACGGCATCTTTTGACAGGTCAATTCCCACAACCGCGCCGTTTTTGCTTTTTGCAACAAGGCTGTAGGCACTTGTGTAATAGCCCTCACCGCAGCCTGCATCAAGAATTACCCCTTTATCGGGGCAATACTGCTGTAAAAGTGAGCACATTTTGTCACGGAGCGGCTTGTAATATCCGCCTTCAAGAAAGCCTGTGCGTGCTCTTATCATATCCCTGCCGTCCCCTGAGCCTTTTTTTGTATGCTTTGACGGAGAAGTTAGATTGACATAGCCTTCCTTGGCAATGTCGAAAAGGTGACCGTTCCCGCATTTGTAAGCACCGTCCTGCTTTGAAAGGTTGGCACGGCACACGGGACAGGTAAAAATATTATCCAACATTTTTCATTCCTTTGGGTAAAGTTTATTATATTATAATACAAAAGATATAAAAAGGCAAGAGAAAAAGATGAAGGCTGATAAAAAAACAAAGGTGAAAGATGCCAAGGCAAAAAAGTTAAAATTTGTCCTGTTGTTATCGGTTTTTGGCTGGAACAAGCGGGGCTTATGTGGTATATTGTATACGTAAAGTATGGGAGGTTTTACTATGGACTTTAGAAAAATGGCTGAAAAGCTTGTTTCCCAAATGACTCTCGGTGAAAAGATGGCACAGATGAAGTTTGAAGCGCCTGCAATTGAAAGACTGGGCGTTCCTGCCTATAATTGGTGGAACGAAGGCTTACACGGCGTTGCACGTCAGGGTACGGCGACGGTGTACCCTCAGGCAATTGCCATGGCGGCAAGCTTTAACGATGAGTTACTTCAGACGGTGGGCGACCAGATAAGCACCTAGGCGAGAGCCGTTTACAATCAATATAAGCAAAACGGCAAAACGCAGCGGTATGAGGGCATTACAATCTGGTCTCCCAATATAAATATTTTCCGAGATCCCCGCTGGGGCAGAGGACACGAAACCTACGGCGAAGATCCCTATCTTACGGCACGTATGGGAACAGCCTTTGTAAAAGGTCTTCAGGACGACGGAAAATACCGCAAGGCTGACGCTACGCTTAAGCATTATGCCGTTCACAGCGGTCCTGAGGCGTACAGACACGGCTTTAATGCCATCGTCAGTGAAAAGGATTTGAGAGAAACCTACCTTTGGGCATTTAAATACTGTATAGAAAACGCTCACCCTTCGGCGGTTATGGGTGCATACAACAGAACAAACGGCGAGCCTTGCTGTGCAAGTAAAACTCTCCTGCAGGATATACTCCGTGATGAATGGGGCTTTGACGGCTATGTTGTAAGTGACTGCGGTGCAATACGTGATATCCACGAAAACCACAAGCTTTGCGAAAATGCGGCTCAAAGTGCGGCACTTGCGGTAAATAACGGCTGTGAGCTTAACTGCGGACAGGCGTACTCATACCTTATGGCGGCATACGAGCAAGGACTTGTAACGGAAGAAACAATCACCGAGGCGGTTACAAAGCTGTTTACGGCACGCTTCAGGCTTGGAATGTTTGCCGACGACTGCGAATTTGACAATATTTCCTATGACGTGGTTGAATGTAAGGCACATAAGGAAACAAACCGCAAGATGGCACAGGAAAGTATTGTGCTTCTCAAAAACAACGGCATACTTCCCTTAAAGGAAAATGCACGTGTTGCGGTAATCGGTCCCAATGCCGACTCACAGACAATGCTTCTGGGAAATTACAGCGGTCTGCCCTCAGACTATTACACACTTCTCAGAGGAATACAGCAGTACAGCGAAAACGTGAAATATTCCCTCGGCTGTCATATTTACAATGAAAAAATGCACATAGATAAGCTTCGTTCAAGTCTGAGAGAGGCCGAAATGGTTGCCAAAAATTGCGATGTTGTGATTATGTGTATGGGAATCGATCCCACTTTTGAGGGGGAAGAAGGAGACAGCTTTAATCAGTCTGCCGCAGGTGACAAGCTTGACCTTGAGCTTCCGCTGTCACAGAAAATTCTGTATGACACCATCATAAAGCTGGGCAAGCCCGTAGTTTTTGTCAACGTCAGCGGAAGTGCCATAAATCTTAAGGCACAGAAACAGCAGTGCGATGCGGTAATTCAGTGCTTTTATCCCGGTGCCATGGGAGGACTTGCACTCGGTGACATCATTTTCGGCAAGGTAAGCCCGTCGGGACGTCTTCCCGTAACCTTCTATGAGTCGGTGGACGACCTGCCCGACTTTAAAGACTATTCCATGGAAAACAGAACCTACAAGTTCTACAAGGGAACGCCCGTCTTTGAGTTCGGCGAAGGACTTACATATTCCGACATTTGCGAAGAATGGCTTGACGAGAGCACCGTAAAAGTAACAAACAACGGCTCTTTTGACACAGCCTACACGGTGCTGAGGTTTGAGTACATACCTCACAAGAGCCTTTGCGGTTTTAAGAAGATTTTCCTGAAGAGCGGCGAAAGCATTACCGTAAAATTTGAATGATGAATAATCTCCCCGCTTGTTCGGAGAGATTCAGCTTGTCGCAAAACCATTGTGAAAGTTTAGGTCAAGCCTTTTCAAAGGCTTGCAGTTTCCAAAGACAGCGTCTTTGGTCGCCGTCCGCAGACGGCGAAACTCCTTATGCTTCATAAAGCGCAGGAAAGGTGAATTTACCGTCCTTCAAAAGACGGTAAAGAGGAAAACCCTCGCCGGGGGTTTTCCTAAAACGTGAGATAAAACATACTTTTTGGCAGGCTCAATCTCCCCGCCTGTTCGGGGAGATTTTCTTTGATTTTTGTACTTGAAAAATACCGTGCAATATGTTATAATTAATCATAATCATTTTCAAACCGCATTATGGCGTAAAGTACCAAGCGACAGGAGAAATAAGAATGAGATATGATTGCATAATAATCGGTGCAGGTCCCGGCGGAATTTTTTCTGCCTTTGAGCTTGTAAACACAAAGCCCGAGCTTAAAGTGGCGGTGTTTGAGGCAGGTCATGCATTGGAAAAAAGAAAGTGCCCCATCGACGGTGACAAGGTAAAGAGCTGTATCAGCTGTAAGAGCTGCTCCATTATGAGCGGCTTTGGCGGTGCAGGTGCTTTTTCCGACGGTAAGTACAATATTACCAACGATTTCGGCGGCACGCTGTATGAGTTCATAGGTAAAAACAGAGCCCTTGAGCTTATGCATTATGTTGACGACATAAATATGCGCTTTGGCGGAGAGGGCACAAAGCTGTATTCGACGTCAGGCTCAAAGTTCAAAAAACTGTGTATACAGAATGACCTGCATTTGCTTGACGCATCTGTTCGTCATCTGGGCACAGATATAAACTATGTTGTTCTTGAAAACCTCTATGCTTTTCTTAAGGACAAGGTTGACTTTTACTTTGACTGCCCCGTTGAAACAATAGACATTGTGGACGGCGGCTATGAGGTAAAGTGCAAGGACGGCTCTTACAGCTGTGAAAAGTGCATTATTTCCGTGGGCAGAAGCGGAAGCAAGTGGATGGAAAGTGTGTGTAACCATCTTGACATTCCCACCAAGAGCAACAGAGTGGACATCGGCGTGAGAGTAGAGCTTCCCGCCGAGGTTTTCTCCCATCTTACCGACGAGCTTTACGAAAGTAAAATTGTGTACCGTACCAAAAAGTACGGCGACAAGGTGAGAACCTTCTGTATGAATCCCAAGGGAAGCGTTGTTAACGAAAATACAGGCGGTATTATCACCGTTAACGGACATAGCTACGAGGATCCCAAAAAGCAGACGGAAAACACTAACTTTGCCCTGCTTGTGGCAAAGCATTTTTCCGAGCCCTTCAAGGACTCCAACGGATATGGCGAAAGCATAGCAAAGCTCAGCAATATGCTGGGCGGAGGCGTTATTGTACAGCGTTTCGGCGACCTTATAAACGGTCAGCGTTCAAATGCGGTGAGAATACGCGAGTCCTTTGTTAATCCCACACTTCAGGCAACGCCCGGTGACCTTAGCCTTGTGCTTCCCAAGCGTATTCTTGACGGCATTATCGAGATGATATACGCCCTTGACAAAATCGCCCCCGGTACGGCAAACGACGACACTCTTCTTTACGGTGTTGAGGTTAAGTTCTACAATATGGAGGTTGAGGTGGACGAGCATCTCCAGTCAAAGTATGACGGTCTTTACATCATCGGCGACGGAAGCGGAATTACCCACTCTCTTTCCCATGCTTCGGCAAGCGGTGTTCACGTTGCAAGAAATATTCTGGGTTAATAATTTTTCTCTGAAAAAGTATGTTTCATCTCACGTTTTAGGAAAACCCCCGGCGAGGGTTTTCCTCTTTTTCGTCCTTTTAGGACGAAAAATTCACCTTTTCTGCGCTTTATGAAGCATAAGGAGTTTCGCCGTCTGCGGACGGCGACCAAAGACGCTGTCTTTGGAAACTGCAAGCCTTTGAAAAGGCTTGACCTAAACTTTCACAATGGTTTTGCGACAAGCTTTACCGTCCTTTTAAGGACGGTAAATTCACCTTTCCTGCGCTTTATGAAGCACAAGGAATTTCGACCTCTCGGAGGTCGACCAAAGGCTTCTCGCCTTTGGAAACTCGGTCGCTTTCTTATAAGAAAGCGACCCAAAGAATTTTATAACAGGTTTTGCGACAATCTCAGAGCTGCTGCGGCAGCTCTTTTTTTCTTGCTTTTTTGGAAGCCTGCGACAGTAAGTTGCTGTTAATAAAGGACTTTAACAAAAACAAAAAAACAGAAGAGCCGCCGAAGCAGCTCTTCAAAAGAGATGTTTTATTGTGCTTAGTCTTTGATTTCCTTAACAACAATGTTGTCAAGCTCGAAGGTGTCTGATACATCTTCTCCCGTAGGTGTGATGTAGCAGGAGAATTTAACGCCGTTGTTGCTTGTCATGGGACCGGGAACATAAATTGTGTTGAAGTGTGTCCATGAACCGTCGGCTTCAAGCCAGATGCTGCCTGCGTGGTGATTCGTGCCGTCTGATGCAGGATACTGAATGTTAACGGCAAGATTCATTCTTACCTTGTTGCCCTTGGAGTCGCATACGCCTCTTGCATCAAAGGAAATTTCGTATTTCTTGCCTGATTCAAAGGGATAATCATGTATCGCATAAGTCCAAGCCTTCTTGTCGGGACCTGTGAAGCGGTATACATGGTTGCCGGGCTTCTGAGCATCCTCTTCGATGGTAACCTTGGCTGTGCCGGAGTAGAAGGTCTGGATACCGGGAAGCTCTGCTGTGCCGTTCTGAATACCTGATGTATTATAAAGCTCGGGATCATATTCGGGATCTTCGATAAGTCTGATGTAGTCTATATCGATTGAGCCAATCTTGTTAAAGGGGTCAAATCTGAAGCCTGTAATAAGACCGTTCCAGTTAGGAAGGGGCTTTACATCAAAGGTATATACTTCCCACTCACCCTTGGAGTCGGTGGACTTGAGAGTCTGTCTTACAGTCTTTGTTTCGTTCCATGAGCTGTCAAGGCTTGTGATGTAGTAGAAGGTCATTTGGTCGGGCTTTTCAGCTTCGTACTTGTAACGAACTCTCACTTCAATTTCCTTGTACTGTCTTGCAGGGAATTTAATCTTGGAACCGGCGGACATATTGGGGTCGGTGTTTGTGCCGTTTAAGTTTTCACAGTTGAGGTACTCGCCGTTGGCTGTGAAGTTCATGTTGCCTGACTTCCAGCCGTCGCTGTCAAAGCCGCTGAAGTCCCACTGACCGGGCTGTGTGAAGGAGCCGCTTGTAATAAGCTCAAGCTCGGGAGTCTCGATGTATACGTTTGTGCCCTCTTCCTTGTAGGTGTAGCCGAGAGCTTCGCTGAGAGCCTTGAAGTCAATCATGGGAATACCGTCTACGGAGTAAACTGTATAGCCAAGCTTCTTTTCTACGCCGTCAACGGTATACTTGTCTGAGCCGTCCTTAAAGGTAACAACATGGTTGTTGGCGGTGAGCTTGATTGTTCTTGTTTCGTGATCCCATTCAAAGAAGGAATAGAGAAGGTGGTCGATGGCTGTTTCGGGGTCGAAGGGATATACAAGAACGCCGTTGTTTCTTTCGGGAAGAATGATGCTGTCGGCTTCAATGGTGTTAACAAAGAGCTTGTTGTCAACAGCATACTTTGCATCAATTTCATTTTCCTTAATCTTAAGCAGTTCAATTGCACCCAGCTTAAAGGCAGCGCCGTTGCCGTTGCAGGGGTCAATTCTCAAAGCCTTGAGAGTGCCTCTCCAAAGACCGCTTCTTAAATGGAAGTCACAAAGCATGGGCTGAAGTCCGCCTGCTGTTGAGGTGTACTTAACCTGCATTGACTTGTTTTCACTGTAGTCGGGCTCTGCTTCTGTGCCGTAGAACACCTGAAGATGCTTGCCGCCAGGGATTTCGAGGTTTACTCTGATTGCCGCAATTTCCTTGAGATTCAAGCCGTCAATGCCCTTAACATTGAAGTTAAAGTCCTCCTTGTTGCTGACACCGCTCATAACGCCGTTTTCAAACTTAACGTTGTCAACGCCGTTTATATCAACGATTGTCTCGGCAGTAGGAACGATGGTCTTAACAACCTCGTATTCATATTCCTTGGTATTTACGTTGGTGGGATTTTCGTAGTAGCCCTGGAATCTTAAAAGTCTTGCGTACTGAGGATAGAAATGGTTGATACGTTCAAGCTGAGCTTCATTGGGAACAACATGAGGAAGTTCTTTAGGAAGGTTTGTATACTTGTCTCTGAGAACGTCAAGATAGCTGAAGCCGTTAAGACCTTCGCAAGGCATAATATATGTACCTTCGCCGTATTCGTTCCATGTAGATACCCAAACCATCTTTTCTTCCCATGTGCCCTTTTCTGCGTACTTGGGAATGTATGTGCTCTTAACCCATTCATGGCTCTTTGCCCAATCTTCGGGAGTCATGAGAGGCTGCTTCATGTTTCTCCATGCAAAGTCGCTGTAGCCTACGCTGATTGTAGGAATAACGTGTGCAGTCTTTGCTTCATTTGCAAGGTTTACGTTCTTGTCAACGTTAACCTGGTACTGATAGCCCGGTGCATTCCAGTGATATGCTGCGTATGCATCAAGACCTGCCTTTTCAATGGTGTTGATGGATGCATTTGAAACGTAAAGCATACCGTCAAAGCCGTAGCTGCGTGCTACCTCTTCAAGGTATTCAAATTCAGCCTTAGCCTTTTCAAAGTTGCCGAAATACTTATCGCTGCAAATTGAATCAAGTGCATATACGTGTAAAAGAAGCTTATTGTCAATTACAGCGTAGTTTTCATCAAGGAAGTAGTTTTCAAACCAGTAAGGAATTACGTGGGTTCTGAACTGTTCTGCATTAAACTTTGTACCGCTTCCTGCTTCCCAGATAAGGCAGTACTTCATGTAATCCTGATACTTGGAATGCTGGAGACCTTCGTTAAGCTGGAAGGACAGGTGGGTTGTCTTGACAGGACCCTTTGCAGGACTTGCGTACCAGCAAACCGCCTGAATGTCAATACCGCCTTCAACCATGTACTTAACTTCCCAGTCAGCACTTTCTCTGCTTCCTTCGTCGTAGTAGCCGAGAACAGGCTTGTTTTCGTCGTAAGGAGTAATGCAAGCCCAGCCGTAGTGTGTGCCGTCATTGTACCAGAGGTTACAGATGTTCATTGCAACGATGTAATCGTCAAAGCTTGCCTTTGCAACAGGTGCGGGAACATAGTCATAATGGTCAATGTTGCCGTAAACCTTGATGTTGTCAACCTTTGCGTTGCCGCCGTTTGAGTAAATTACGATGCTGTCAACAGGCTCTGTTGCACCAAGTGCTACAGTTGCAAGCTCACGGCCGTTGATAACGATTTCAGCCTTGCCTGCCGAAGGGTTTGCTTCAACACGAAGTCTGTACCACATATTCTTGGTAAGCTTTTCGTAAACAACTTCGCCGTTGGCATAAAGCTTGCCGTCCTTGCTTACAAAGTCAACAGCAGCAGTAGAGCCGCTGAGTACCTTAAAGCCTGCGTTTTCGCCTTCGGGGAAGATTGCAAGCATTTCGGCGATGTACTTTGTTTCGATGGGAGCGAAGGTCTTTGCTACGGAGGACTTACCCTTGAGAAGGATTTCTCTGTCATTATTAACCGATGCTTCGCCTTCTGTCTTCCAGCCGTATACCTCTTCAAGACCGTAAATGTCGAAGTTTTCATATACGCCGTAGTTTGCGGTAAAGTTCATCTTACCGGGTGTCATAACACCGTCGCCTGTTTCATCAATGATGAGTCTGTAGCTTGCGATGTTGTCGGAAAGCATATCGTATTCGCCGCAGTATGCGTTGTTGATGTATGTCTTAACCTTGCCTGCGGGAATGTCCATAATAAGACGGAAGTTGTCATATTCGTTAACGGATGCTGTTGCAAGAGGGGTAAATTTGCCGTCCTTGCCGAGAACATTCCACTTGCCGTCAATAATTGTGAATGAAAACGCATCCTTTACGTCAATGTCGCAGAACTTAACCCAAGCACCCTTGTCAACCATCTGCTTAACCTGGAATTCAGCAACAACGATGTCCTTGTCAATCTTGTTGAACTCACGGAAAAGTGATGAGGGCTGAGTTTTGCTGATGTTAACCACAGAGCCTGCACCCTCTTCAATGTCTGTTCTGGGTGTGCCGCCTCTGTTGTCAATAACCCAACCTGCTTCGATGTTTTCACGAATACTCATTGCGTGGTTGGTGAGGCCGTTGTTCATATTGCCGTCAAAGTAAAGGAAAACATAAGAGTCACGGAAGTTGTATTCCTTGAGAGTGCCCTTTACTCTGTTTTCGGGAAGTGCAACACGGTTGATAATTGCCGCACTTTCGCTTCTCTTGATATCGGAATCGGGGTTGAATGTACCGAAGTCATCGCTTCCGAATACGATACCTGCGTTGTAAAGCATAAGAATTTTCTTTGCATAGTCGTTGCCCTCGATAACGTCGGGAATATGTACAACGTTATTGATTGCCTTGTACTCACTTGCGGGTACTGCATCTGCAAAGAGGGTTGCCATTTCGGCACGAGTGATGTTACGTGTCATGCTGTCGAATTGGTCTTCCTTCATAATACCGTTGGAAACAGCATATTTTACGTACATATCGTACCAGTTGCCGCCCTGAACTGCAGGAATTTCCTTGCCGTTGTAGCTTGCGTTTACACGGGCAGCCATTGTGATACCCTGAGCAACTGTTACATTGCCGTCGGGGCTGAATACGGTGTCGTCCGTACCGTTCATAAAGCCAAGTTCGTATGCGGAAGCAACTTCCTTTGCATACCATGCACCTGATTTTACGTCGGTGAACTGACCGTCTTTGTAGGTGTTGGTTTTAGTGAAGGCTGCATTTGCGGCAACTGTAAGAGCTGCGGCAGTGGCAACGGTCACCAAAGCCTTAAACGGTTTTCTGAAGTTCATTTTACCTCTCCTTTGTTATAAATTTTGACATACTATTATACCAAGAAATGAGGCAGGAGTCAATACAAATTGTAGAAAATAAACAGAAAAATATTCAATCCCACCATATTTTTCGGCAAATTGATGTCTTTATTACATTATACATAAATTTCATTGATTTTCTATAACACAAAGTACAAAAAGTATAACTATATTCATTTTTTTGCATTTTTTTGCCTTGAAGAATAAGAAAAATAAATGAAGCAATACTTAATTATAAAGTTTGGGGAAATCATCTGTCACCCCCGAAAAAAACAGCCGTAAAAGTGGGAAATTGCCTCTCTGACGGTAGAATTTGCGCAAAAACGGCAGAATTTACGCAAAACCGTTTTTTTGGAATCTATGTGTTATAATGGAAAAAAGAAAAATATAATCGTTATGAAAGGGCTGAAAATATGAAAACAAAGAAATTTTTTACGGTTTTATTCACAGTTATATCGTTAGTGCTTATGACGGCGGTGACAGCAGGTGCACTTTCGGTTGATATTGCACAGGGCGATGTAACCGTTACACAGTCGGACGGTGTAAAATACGCAAACGGCACAGCCTATTCGGGCGAGCTTACCGTAACCGACAGCGACACAAAATTAGCAAATATGCTGAAAATTGAAAGCGGTGAGCACAATGTTACGATCAATTCCATTACGGTATGCAATATTCTTGTATCAGAAGGAGCAAAGCTTAATCTCACCATAAAGGGTGACGGTAAAATTTACAACTCATCCACCTTATACCGGTTTGCGGGAATCAGTGTGCCCGAGGGTGCCGAGCTTGTAATAACCGAGGCTTCCACAGGCTCAATGTATATCGAAGGCGGCTGTGATTCAGCGGGAATCGGCGGTGACAAGGAAAAAAGCAACGGAAAAATAACCATTAGCGGCGGCACGCTGACTATTGAAGGTGACGTTGACGCAGCAGGCATCGGCGGCGGTGAGAGAGGTGAGGGAAAAGATATAACCATTACGGGCGGTACGCTGAATGTCAAAGGCGGTAACTCTGCAGCAGGCATCGGCGGCGGTTTTGCTTGCGGCGGATCGAATATAACCATTACGGGCGGCAAGGTAACTGCCACAGGCGGTATGTATGGAGCAGGTATCGGCGGCGGAAGCAACTGTGACGGAACAAATATAACCATCACGGGCGGCACAGTAATTGCCGAGCGCGGTATCTATGCAGCAGGTATCGGCGGCGGACATAACGGCAGCGGAACAGACATCACCATTTCAGGCGGCACGGTAACCGCTATAGGATATAATCTTCCCGAACATTATACAAGAGGTATAGGTGCAGGTGATACAGATTACAATTGGTCAGCGGACGATAACGTTACGAAGAACATTTTTGTTGACCCTCAGGAGTTTTGCGCAATCATTGCAAAATTAAACGAAGAGTCCACAGAAATAATCGATACATACACAGAAAAGACAGATATTTCTTCGATGGTTCACGAGAGATTTATGATTCACTTGTATACCGTTACCTGCGGCGGCAATCACGTTGACGAGGATAAAGACCATAAGTGTGATATTTGTAAGGGAACAACCCCCTGTGACTTTGATGAAAACAACGGCTTTTGCCTTGTTTGCGATGAATACCAAGAACCTGAGCTTAAAGATAACTACTATCAAATCAAAAACGGCGGTAACCTCTACTGGTTTGCAAACCACATAAACAACGTTGACAGAACGGCAAACGCAGTTCTCCTGAATGACATCGACCTTGAAGGAAAGTCTGACGGCACAGGCAGAAAGTGGATACCGATAGGCTTTACAGGCGAGAACAGCAACAACTTCCGAGGTATCTTTGACGGCAGAAATCATACAATCACAAATCTTTATATTGACGAGCAAAGAGCAGGAATGGGACTCTTCGGAGAAGTACGTCTGGGTACTGTTGAAAACTTTACCGTTTACGGCAATGTGAAGCTCACTTCCGATTGCAGCTACGTTGGCGGTGTTATAGGCTCTGCTCCCGGTGCAAACGGTACGGATGTTCCCGACCATAACGGTGCAACAATTCGTAATATTACATCGTATGTAAATGTAACTCTCGCCGAAAACGCTCACGGCTCAAGCTTTGTGGGCGGCTTTATCGGTTACGCTAACCACGAAACAACTATCGAAAACTGCTCATGGTACGGAACTCTTGACCTTGGCATTTACCGTGCAGACAGCGGTGTGGGCGGTCTTGTGGGACGACTTTACGATAAATCTAATGTTACAATTCGCAACTGCGCTGCTTACGGCACTATAAAGACCTCCTATAAGAGCGGTACTCACAATAATTACGATACCATTTACATCGGCGGTGTGCTGTCCTTCAGCCCGTCAGGTACAAAGGCAGTCCTTAAAAACAATCTTTGGGCAGGCAGCTTTATTGATGACACCGACCTTGATGGCAAAGCACATCTCTCTGCTTTCGGTACGTTAAACGGCGAAGAAACTGTGACAAACTGCTACACTATTGATTCCGCACCCTACCTCACAACCGAAAATGTAAATGCCAACGGCATTATAACCGTTACCCCGCAGCAGCTTGCTTCCGGTGAGGTTGCTTACAAGTTGGGCGATGCCTTCGGTCAGAAAATCGGAACGGATGCTTATCCAATCCTTGGCGGCGACGTGGTTTACTACGGCTATGAAGAATGTAATTCTGCCCAAAAGGTTTACAGCAATGAAGAAGTAAGCGAAACACTTCCCGACCATAAGGACGAAGACAAAAACCACACTTGCGACGTGTGCAAGGAGATTGTTACCGAGTGTTCGGACGAAGACAATAATCACCTTTGCGACGTCTGCTCCGTAGAATTAAGTAAGTGCTCGGACGAAGACAATAACCATATCTGCGACGTCTGCACCGAAAAATTAAGTGAGTGCTCTGATGAGGACAAAAACTGCGTGTGCGACGTTTGCGGCACTTCCATAGCCCACAAGGACGAAGACGCAGACTGTGTGTGTGACGTTTGCAAAACAGAAATACACATTGATGAAAATTCCGACAGTATATGTGACAAATGCAATATTGCTTGGGGAAGCTGCGGCGAAAATGTAACCTGGACCTTTAACGAAACCACAGGTACGATAACCCTTTCGGGAACGGGTGCAACCAAGAATTACGTTCAATCCCCTTGGTTTGGCTATCGCGATAAATTTACAAACTTAACCATAGAAAACGGAATAACCGGTCTTGGTAATAGTTTACTTTCATTGTGTTCCAATCTTGAAACAATACATTATCTTGGCACGGAAGAAGAATGGGGTGCAATCAATATAGGTGCAGGTAACTCAAGTTATGTCAACGCCGCCGACAAACACTTTTGCATACATAAGGAAGCACAGCAGGCAACCTGTCTTGCCGGCGGAAATGAGAGCGGTTGGTATTGCGAAACCTGCCAAAAGTATATAAAAGGCGGCAAAGAAATCCCTGCAAATCCCGATAATCACCTTGACGAAGACAGCGACCACTTCTGCGACGCCTGTGATGAATTAATGAGCTGGTGTTCAGACGGAGACGGCGACCACCTGTGCGATATCTGCAAAACTGCTTTTCATGTAGACGAGGACTGCGACTGTGCTTGCGACATCTGCAAAGAAGCTACTCATGAAGACGAGGACGGCGACTGTTTTTGCAATTTCTGCTCAGCGGCTGTACATATAGACGAAGACGGCAACTGCTATTGTGATTTCTGCTCAGCGGCTATGCATATAGACGAAGACGATGATTGGATTTGTGATGCTTGTAGTGATATTGCAGCAAACGGATTTGAAATCAAGTATATCCCCGAAACTGCGGAAGTGTATATATTAGCACCGTATGATATCAGTGATGCTGTGGTTGTTATTGCAGATTACAAAGAATCAATACTTGCGAATGTTTATTTTGTAGATGTCGATATTTGTATGGAATCATCGACGGGTTATGTATATGTCGATAATGAGTTCCATTTGCTCGGCACAGGCGACAAGATTATGCTGTGGGAAAGCACAAGCACCTTTGTACCTCTTTGCAAGGAGTATATTGTCCCGTAACCTTCACAGTATAAAATGATAAAATATACCCCGTTCACCAAGGCGAAATGCCAAAAATGAACGGGGTGTTCTTTTGTGTATTTTTATTGTAAGGAAAAGTTTAATGCTGTGTTTTGTTCTTTTTGCTTTTTGCTCTGATAAGCACAACAAGGCAGATTACCAGCAGTATCGGGAAAACCGTTGCATAAAGCAAGCCTGTCTTTAAGTTGCCGCCTGCATTCTCCGAAATGTGTCCCACCATTGCAGGGCTGACGGTAGCACCAAGGTCGCCTGCAAGAGCAAGGAAAGCAAACATTGCCGTGCCGCCCTTGGGACAGCTTTGTGAGGAAATGCTGATGGAGCCCGGCCACATAATGCCTACCGCAAGTCCGCACAACGCACAGCCCAAAAGTCCGATGACGGCAATTGACGACAGCGACGCCGCAAGATAACAGCAAGCCGCCATAACACCGCAAAGCAGCATAACCTTGCTTAAATTCAGCCTTTCGCTGAACTTGCCGTACATCATTCGTGCAATGCCCATAAACATTGCAAAAAGGCAGGGACCTGCAAGGTCGCCCACGGTTTTTGATACTCCGACAGCCGACTCCGTAAAGGCGGACGCCCACTGAGCCATGGTGGTCTCCGACGCACCCGAGCATATCATAAGCATTATCATCAGCCAGAACACAGGTGTCCCAAGAAGCTTTCTTACGCCCATACTTTCTTCACCGCCGTCCAGCTTTTCAATGGGACAGCTTATAAAGTTTAAGGTGTTGTACAAGGGAATAATTGCCCAGATTAAGGTAAGTATTTTCCAATTTTCAAGTCCGAACAGCGAGAAAAACAGCGTTGAGCCCAAAATTACGCTCATTGCACCCCAGCAGTAGAAGGAGTGGAGGGTGCTCATAACGCCGTCCTTATTTTCAAAGGGACAGGCTTCAACGATGGGGCTGAGAAGCACCTCAATAAGACCGCTTCCCACCGAGTAAAGCACAACGGAAATAATTATTCCCGTAAAGGGCGAGGGCAGAAGGTCAGGCAGAAATGCCATCAAAACAAGCCCAAGTGCCGACGTCACCTGAGAAGCAATAACGCAGGTGCGGTAGCCGATTTTGTCGGCAAACTTTGTTGCAGCAAGGTCGACTATAAGCTGAGTCAGATAGAACACCATGGGAATGAGGGCGATTTTCTCAAGAGTTATGCCGTAGCTACCTCTGAAGGTGAGAAACAGAAGGGGAGTGAAGTTTGCGGTTATAGCCTGTGTTACAAAGCCAAGGTAACAGGCGGTAAGTGTTTTTCTGTAGTTCTTTTGCGTTGCCATAATGATGAGTCCTTTCGAGGGAGAGGGAGTTTTTTAATCATTACCGCAGATTATAGCATAAAAAGGGGAGAAGGTCAAGGGGTGTGTGTTTTTTTGATGGTAGGTGCCTTTCTTGCCAAAATAATGAGAGTCCCACATAGAAAGTAACCTTTTCTATGTGGGATATTTTTATAAATACCTTTTCCGTTAAAAAACAATATAAATACTAACAAACCGCCAATCGGGCACGGAAAATAAAAAATAAATCCGAGATTAGGTCTCGGATTTGCTGCGGCACTTTGCCGCTGGTGGAGGCGGCGTTGAACTACTGTGTTTCGCGGAAAGGGGTATATGGATAGGCTGGGGAGGATGGGTGCGGGAGGCGGGATGGTGAGGATAGCCATAGGTCTGTGTGGGGATGGGAAGAAAAGGTTGTTTTTTGGTTTTGAATGGTGGGGAGGTACAATAATTGAAACTTGACAACGAAGTTTTATAGTGGTAGAATTATGATACTATAAATTGTCATTGACTTTGGAGGTTTGTATGAAACGTTTTGTGTTTGTGATATTAGTATTTGCTATGTGCGTAACAGGAATTTCTACGACAGTATTTGCTCAAAGAGATGTCTCGAGAGAAGAAGTTCTTGCTAGTGAACTGAAAGAACTAGGCCTTTTCAGGGGTGTTTCAGAAACGGACTTTGATTTAGACAGAGAGCCTACCAGAGTTGAAGCACTTGTTATGCTTATTAGAGTCCTTGGCAAAGAAAGTGATGTAACAAATGATACATGGAAGCATCCTTTTACGGATGTCCCCGGATGGGCAGATAATTATGTTGGCTATGCTTATTCTAAAGGATTGACCAACGGACAATCTGATACAGAGTTTGGCGTGGGAAGTGCTAATGCTACAACATATTTAACTTTTGTACTCCGTGCTCTCGGATATTCTGATACAAATGGGAGAGATTTTAGCTGGAATGATCCTTATACTCTTGCCAGAGAAACCGGAACACTTTCTACTGAAGTGAACATTGATGATTTTTGGCGTGCAGATGTTGTTACTGTTTCTCATGCGGCACTTTCGGCATACCTCAATGGCTCACAGCAGACACTTGCACAAAAATTGATTTCTGCAGGTGTTTTTACACAGAGTGAATTCGATAGTGTTTACAATAGAGGAGCAAATGTCACAAAACCCACTCAAAGCGGTGAATTGACTGCCGAAGAAATATTTGCAAAATGTTCTCCTGCTGTGTTCTATATTGAGCTTTACGATAAAAATTATGACACAATTGCTTCGGGAAGCGGTTTCTTCATAGATGACAAAGGTACTGCTGTTACAAATTATCATGTAATTGAAGATGCGTATTCCGCATTAATTCAGTTGTCTGATACGCAAGCTGTCCACAAAGTTCTTGGTGTTTACGATTATAATGTTGAGGAAGATTGGGCGATTATAAAGACTAGTTGCTCGGGCAACAAATATCTTAATATAGGTGATACTTCTACAGTTGTCGGTGGTGCAAAGGTTTATGCAATAGGCAGTCCTCTCGGACTTCAGAATACCATTTCTGAAGGCATTGTATCAAATCCTGCCAGAGTAGACGGCGGAGTGACGTATATTCAGACAAATGCGGCGATTTCGAGCGGAAGCAGCGGAGGTGCTCTCCTTAATAAGTACGGAGAAGTTGTTGGTATTACGTCTGCCGGTTATACAGAAGGTCAGAATCTTAATCTTGCATTGCCAATGACATATCTTGAAGGTTATAAATTAAATCAAGTTACTGCTCTTAGCACATTATTTCCGGAAACATCCCAAAGCACTCAGAACCAACAGCAAAATGAAGCTGGAGGCAGCCGAAAAGAAATGGCATATTCACTTCTCAAAGGTTTTGTGATGCAAAACTATGATGAATATGATGATGATCTTGGGTGGTATATATACACAGAAAAATATGAAAAAGAAGATGGTTCAGGTTACGATTCTCTCGAGTTGTGCTACGACAAAGAAGATAACTATCTTATGATGTGCGTGAAAGATCTTTATTATTCATCACATTCGTATTATTATGTCTTTGATATAACTTTGGATTATTCTCAAAGCATAGGTTTGTATTATTTTGATGCATATACTAACAATGCTGGTTTTGTGGAATATTCAAGCGGAGAAGCGTATGTGGATATTGCAGAATTCAGTCAAAGTTATAATTATGAGTTTGATGAATATGAAGGTAACAGCCAAGATAAAGAAGAACTTATTGCGGCTATTATGCATAATGACGGTTTAAATTTTATAAACTATCTTTTCTATACATATTTGAATGATTTTGGGTATTACAGCACAGAAGATTTGGGATATACTTCGTATCGAAAATTTACCAGAGGAAGTTCGGCAAACACGGGTGAATCACAAAACGCACAATCTTCAACAACAGAAAGTGTTACGTATAGATTAAACACTCAAAGCGTAACTGTTGATGCAGGAAAAACGACAAATGTTGAATTGAAATATTCATCTGTTGGTATACCCGGAAATATCAAAATGATTTTAACTTCAGCAGATGAAAGTGTTGCAACTGCAAAATGGGCAAACGATAATGCTTCATCGTCGCCGATGGATATTATTATTACTGCTGTTGCTTCCGGAACTACTACTATAACGGTATCAAACAGATATACAAATGATGTCGCAGTAATTAATGTGACAGTAAATCCTAAGAATAAGAGTCAGCCTACTCCAGAGATTTCCTATTCTTTGAGTTCAACCAACGTAATGTTGAATGTTGGAAAATCCGAAATAATATATTTGGATTATGATTGTTCAAATTTTCCTGATGATTTTGACGTTTTTCTTGCTGTAGAAGATGAAAGCATAGCTGTTGCGAATTGGACAGACGGTGATGAGTTGCCTTGGGGAATAAAAATAAAAGGTGTTTCTAAAGGAACAACTCAATTTAAAATATCCAACAGTTTTAACAATCAATATATAAAGGGAACAATCGTTGTTAGTTCATCCACAGGCAGTTCATCGGGCAGTTCATCGGGCAGTTCATCGGGCGGTTCAACAGGTGGTTCTTATTACGGGCCTTCCGGAAACACTTCTATTAGCAGTGTAGACACTATGTATGCTAAATTTGCAACTGCAAAATTTCCACTGAAACTTTATTCCAATGATGGGAAAACATTTTTGGGAAAACTGACAACTAACAAATATGATATTGATAGTATTTCAAATGAATATGGTTCATATGGAAGCAAATATTCGTCAACAAGTATTTTCAATGAATATGGAACGTACGGAAGTAAGTATAATTCAAACAGTGCATTTAACGAATATGCTTCCTACCCTCCGATAATCGTAGATAGCAATGGTAACTTTATAGCTTACCTTACTGCCAATACTTATAAGATCAATGGAATAACATTCTACAAATTAATGGCATATCTTGAACAATTTAATCAGTAAAAACTGAAAGGAAACAAGTTAAATGCTTGTTTCCTTTGTCTTTTATTAACTACCCGTCCCAAACTCCTTTCCCAAACTTTCCAAATCCCTGCAAATTCCCTAAATCCAACAAGAACACACCCCCCACAAAGCCTTCAAATCTTGACCAAGTGGGGTATTCCTATAAAATAAACATGGACGTGAAAACGCCGCTAAAAGCAATGAGCCCGACTGCTCCAGATTATGGCAGTCGGGCGGTGCTGTATTCGGGCACAAAAACAGGGTTTAAATCCGAGATTAGGTCTCGGATTTGCCGCGGCACTTTGCCGCTGGTGGCTCAACATACCGGGCAGTCGAACACCCTGCTGTAATCCGGCGTCAATCTCCATAAGTGTAATTGTTCGGTTATCACCTGAATAGTTAAATGTTAATACGACCTTATCGTCATACACAAACACAGAATTTATGAAGGTCCTTATCAATCGTTTTTGACATTCTAAATCAGTGTAATCCATATTGGCAAACTGATGCAGGAAATAAATTATATGCTCTTTTGTAAGCCCTAAGTTTTCCTTTAATTTTGCCGATGCAAGTGCCGCCTTGATCTCATTCTTTTGTTCATCAAGCTCGTCCATTCTCTGCTTTGTGGCATCGTTGAAAATGCCTTGCTCTATAGCTCTAACCAAATTGGAAATGGCTTTTTCTACTTCAGCCAAGCTCTTTTGCAGAGAATCTGTATATGAGGTGTCGGTATTCTGTGCTATGTAATACTGATATGTATTTTCTGCTATAAACTCTAATAGTTCTTCGTCCTGGACAAGTTTAATCACATATTCAAGCACAAGATTCTCTATCCATATCTGCCGAACCGGCTTTTTGTTACACAGTTTCTTACGTTGATTGTGACAGTAATAATAGTGATGGCGGTTTCCAGTTCTGCTTGTTCCGCACACCCCTACCATCATAGCACCGCATTTGCCGCAGAAAAGTTTTTCGGTTAGCAGATATTCGACTTTAGAGTTCTTATGTGCCGCCGCTTTCTGATTGTATTTCAGCATTTCCTGAACCTTGTAAAAGGTTTCTTTATCTACAATGGGAGGAATGGCATTTTCCAAACGAACTTCATCTTTGTAAGTATATATGCCGATATATTTCTCGTTCTTCAATATTGTCCGCAGACTATTGTGCGTAAAAGGCTTTCCTTTTAATGTTCTGCAGCCTTGTTCGTTTAGCTTCTGCACAATTTCAGATATGGTTTTGCCTTTCGCATAAAGGTCAAAAACAAGTTTGACAGTTGGTGCGTTATCGGGATCTATAATGAATTTCTTATCAGGACCGGTAAGATACCCTAAAGGTCTGTTGCCACCCGTGCTTTGTGCCTTTGCTGCACTTGCTCTTTGACCTCTCTTGATGTTTTGCGATAACTGCTCGGAGTAATAAGCCGCCATTCCTTCAATAACAGATTCAAGGATAATACCTTCGGGTGTATCGGGTATCATCTCGGCAACATAATAGATTTTAATGCCGTTTTTCTTGAGGTGATATTTGTTAAGTGCAATCTCTTCCTTGTTTCGCCCAATACGGTCTGTTTTCCAAACTATAAGTGCATCAAATTTATGCTTTGCCGCATCTGAAAGCATCAACTGAAACTGTTCTCGGTTATCGTTTCGCCCTGTCTGTGCCCTGTCAGCATACACGTGTATAATTGTAAGTCCGTGTTCTGCCGCAAAGCGTTCAGCTTCGGCAACCTGACCTTCTATTGATTGCTCACCTTGTCTATGGCTCGAAAAACGGGCATAAACAACAGCGTTCATTACTTCACCTCCTATCGTTTTTGAGATAAATATTTTCTATAATACGAACTCGTTCTTATTAATATTGATATCATTCT
Organism: Eubacteriales bacterium; assembly: GCA_045539625.1. Taxonomy (GTDB): domain Bacteria; phylum Bacillota; class Clostridia; order Oscillospirales; family CAG-382; genus UMGS1387. The sequence goes on from JAZQFS010000016.1 coordinate 44,658, forward strand.
ATTTTTCAGAGAACAATTTAGAAAATAATTCATCTATTTCTTCATATATCAGCTTATGAAAAACTTCCTTTTCAAAAAATCTAAATATTACAGAACTTCCTCTACTTATAATATCTTTTTCGTTTTTTCCTAGTTTTAAAAGATTGTTTTTATAAAAATCATCTAATTCTCTAAATATATGTATTGGCTCTAAGGAAAATTCTATTATTGGTTTCGTCAGGCAAGATTCTTTATTAGCAATTTCTATATATTCATAACCACTGTTTTTACCATTACGATATACAATTGCTATGGTTTGAGTGTTTTTATACACAGAAGACAGTATAGGAATGTACTCATGAGATATTTCATAAACTGCTTTTTTTACTAATTCTACTATCCTTTTTACTTTTTTTAATAGCTGTTCGTCCGAGTATACCGAATCAACATAATAACATCTTTCGGATGGAGTCATATCTTCCTTAATGTCTAGAAAGTTTTCTACTACTATTTTTTTGCTTATTAACAAGTTACATAACGCTTCTATTAAAGATGCATTTTTCACTTTATTGGTTGTATCACAAACATATGAAATAATACTTTCCACATCATTTTCATATAAACTCAACCTTTTATTTCCGATCCTTATATCTTTTAATAAATTTTGCACCTTTTCAACTAATAAGACATCTATTTCGGTGTCGAATACTGTTTTGTTGCTTAAAGCTTCTTTCATCTGTGTCTTAATTAAATCTATGGCTATCTCCCTGGAAGAGTCAAACCCATATGAAAGAAGTTCGAGATTATAATATCGTTGATGAATACCTCTGGATGAAAAAACAGAAGAGAAAATTGGAGAACTAAATCCATCTTTTGAAATAATCATAGGGGCATTACCTGTGGAAATTGTTGCTTCAATTTGGGTGCTTTCATCACTACCATTGTATATAACCATTGATATTGAACCATCAACGAAATTTATAGTTCCTTTAATACAAGCTTTGCCGATATCCAGCAATGTATACCCATCGAATGAATGTTTTATATTGTAAAAATACTTTTCAACTATATTAGTATAACTTTTTAAAATCTGTTCAAAGTATGCCTCTGCATACTCACTGTTTAAATCTTCTTCAACAGTAGTAAAGTTCCTTCTTGACTTTGTAGCCTTTATGTATAATTTTAAATTGTAATTCTCAAGATAATCTAAAACGATATTTTGTTTTTTTTGATTAGATATTATACCGGTTAAATAACAGATTATCTCGTAGTATTTTTCTTTGTTTATTACTTTATCCAACCACCCACATATATCCTCGGGATTCATTTTGGAAACATACAGGGCTACAAAAAATTCCTGTATGGCTTTATGGAAAAATTTAATTCCTTGAGCCCCTTTGCATATTATGCCTGTTTCCCATATTATCTCGTATATTTTTTCTGCTTTGCCAGATTCACAGAATTCGCTTAATGTTTCGAAAAATAAATCTGTACTATCTTCTTCATCATAAGTGAGTACTGCATATTTTGAAAGAGTTTGTTTAATTATGCTTTCTTCGTATAATGAACAAGACATGTTTTTAATTTTCTCATCTATATACATTTCGAATAACGACGAATGATTTGATGGGATTTTATACGTGCTGCTTTTTAAGACAAGCGATATGAACAACTTAAAAAACAGTGGCGTTCTTATTAATTCCAACAATCTGGTTGGTATATGATGAATGTTAAATGGTATCATATCATTTGAGTACAGTTTAAGCAACTCTTGTAGCTTTTCATCTGACAATTTTTCAAGTGTATACTTGGTAAAATCGATACATAAGTCGTCCTTGTAATTCTGTTCTCTTGATGTAACCACAATAATATTTGAGGTATATCGTCTTAACTGATGCAATTCATATAGCAATTCATCATAATTGTGTTTTACCTCATCTAAAGCATCAAAAAGTATTATGAATCCGCCCTCATTGATTCTCTTTTCTACATATTCCTTTGTTGCAAATGGGAGGATAACACCTAGTTCTTTAAGAACACCTTCAACTATTGACTTATATACTTTCCCAAAATATCTCCCCTCTAAAACAACGGGAATTTTATCGTCTGACTCGTTATATTTTAGCAAATAATCTCTTAACATCATATAAATCAGATGTGTTTTTCCACCGCCGGGTTCAGAAACAATGATTTTGCTAGTATTATCTATAATATCCGTATAGTTTTGAACTTCAGTATCTATTCGAAGATTTGGAGAGTATAAAGTTTTTTCAAGAGTTCTATCTACGCTTACATACAATTCTTCTGTGCATTTTGTACGCATTACATTTTTGTAAGGTTCGTATATGCCTACCTTGTTCCATGTATCTTTATATTCCGAAGAGTTTTTGATTTTTAATATGTTTTGGTAGTTTAATCTATTAATTTCATCCCACTTCGCAGGAATTTCACTAACCAAACATGAAAAAACACATGTGTCAGAATAGTTTGCATTAACTATATACCCCTCAATATTAACCCCATTAGATATCATATATGCAACAGATTTTGTCCATGCTGAATAAAATACAGGTTGACCTTTAACTAATAATTTTTGCGTTGGTTTCTTCGCTTCAAAAACAAGCAAAATATGATTATATACCCATTCCAAATTACTTGGTTTATTTTCCCTATTTTCTGCAAATTCGTTTGATGTGAATTGTAAGAAATCCGCGGCTTTCGCAGTTAATGGTTTCCCACCCTCGTAACCATATACAGGAAATTCTTCTGCTCGTAGTTCTATAGGATAACACAGTAATTCAAGTAAGGGCACTATTAGTTTACTTCTTACTTCTGCCTCGGATTGTATATTCTGTTTTAAAAAACATTCTATTAGTTCAGATACATTCATTTATATAATTACTCCTTGAATCTGTCTTTGCTATTACTATCACATGTCTTTTTCAACACAGCCACCAAAACCTTATGATCATACACTGACTGTATTGAAGCTGACAATAATTCTTCTTTATCAACATTGCCCCAATTTACATCATACCCCATTCGTTTTGCCATAAGACGAATAAATTCACGAATGGGACGTCCGTTACCTTCTCTGAATGGATGAATTATGTTGAGTTCCGCCATAACATATGCAAGATTATCAAAAACCTTTTCTTCATTTGATTCTCTTAACATATTCTTTTCTTTTATCTTTGCAAACACTTTATCAAGCTCTCTGTCAATCAAGTTCGGAGGATAGAACATTGTATCAGCTTTACTGATTTGTTCTCGTCTGAGTTTTCCCGCAAACGAGTAAATATCTTCAAATATAAACTTGTGTATATTCATAAGATGGGCTTTTGTAAAATTACCCTTGATGGGATTTTTCAAAAGCTCCATTTGTTTAATTAAGGTTATTTCTTCCTCAGCCGTTTTTAAAATACTGTTATCTGTTATGTTCAGCTTGTTTTTCAACACATTGCTGTTTGGATAACAATAAATAGATTGTGTAGTGGTATATACTTCGTATTTTGAAAACATAATTATACCCTCTGCATATATTTTCGTTTAAGCTCTTCAATCATTTGGGTATAGCTAATTTTACCGCTGTCAATTCTTTTCAGGTTTTCTATCCCGCTTTTACTTACTTTCATACCTTCTACCGCAAAAGTACCTTTAAGGTTTTTCAAATTACTTTCAAAATTGTTGGATTCCATAACAGTTTTATTTCTCCAATCTGTATATTTACCGGACTTGATTCTGGCATCAGCAGGCTTTTGTGCATTTTTAGGCAAAAGCCATGCACCGGCAATTTTTGTTGCACCTTCAATTCTGCCTTCGTTGCATAATACGGTAATTCTTCTGATAGAAATACCCCACATCAAGCTTGCTTCTTTTATTGTTAGTATATCCACAATGGCACCTCTTTTTGCTAATATTATATACCACATTTGGAACAATGTCAATGTTTATAATTTTCCAAAGTGTAAAAATTAGTGCAAGTTACATTATTCCTTAACTGTATCTAAATTCAGTGCAAGTCTTGCAGTATTTCTGTCTTTAAGACTTGCCTTATCATATGCTCTTGCAACCTCATACGCATTTGCAGAAAGCTCACTTGGCATATATGCTTTGCCGCCTGCCCACACTTCGAGCGGTACATTCAGCGTTTCTGATAACTGCATTGCAATAGGAAGAGGTGCGTCCTTCATCCTTCGGGTTATAATAGAACGTACTTGTCTGTCGGTAAGCCCGGTAACTCTTACAATATCGGAAATATATAACCCCATTTTCATTGTTACCTCAATGAAAATCTTGTAAAAAGGAAGACCTTCAAGCTCGTTGCATAACTCTTCGTACACTGCTTCCGATTCGGTATCACCCAAAAGGTAATCAACTGAAACCTTTAATTTTTCGGCATACTTGCTTACCTGTTCAATTTTGGGTGAACGCTGTCCAAGCTCGTAACGGCTGAGTATCTGTTTTGAAGTACCAAGCATTTTAGCAAATTCATCTTGCGAGAGCCCTTTTTCTTTACGAAGTTCTCGTAGTCTTTCTCCAAACGAAGTAAAATGCAAATCCACATCGGGCAGGCTGTCTATAACAGCCTGTTCTTTTTTGCTGTCATTCATATCACTCAAACTCCTTTGTTTGTAATTCTGCACATATCTACATACATATTATAACTCATTAAATCCACATTGTCAATATCTTTTGTAAAATTATATGAATTTGTCGACAAACGGTTGACAAACGGCGAAATATACTGTAAAATAGCATTGTCAACCGTACGGTGACACAATGCAGACGATTCAAGGAGGTGTCTAAAAATGATATTAATATTCGGATAAACCCGAAAGAAATTCCAAGCATGGAGAAAAAATTACTGTGTGCTACTTTTCTTGATGCAGTTATACGGTTTTACCAAAATCCCAATAACGAGCTTGCATTCAGAAAATGGTATGCGGAGAAAGGAGGAAAAGTCAATGGATGAAAGAATGGAAAAAATGCTGCGAGAGAAATACCCCCATCACATACCCCTTAAAGTTGCATCAAAGTTTCTTGCAGTATCGCCCCGACAGTTATCAAAGCTAATTGCAGACGAACGAAAGCCCTTTTGTGAAATAGGTGCTAATATCGGGACAAAACAGAAGTATGCCAGAATCTATACAGGCAGAATGATTAAGTATCTCAAAGGCGAATTGCCCTATGACTAATTAGGTAGTTTTCATTCTTGTATAGGAGGTGGTTGTCTTCCGTGGAAGCAAACAGAAATAATTGTCAGGTGATATGAAGGTATTGGAGCTTTTCGTATCACCTGACTTTTTATATGGAGGTATTTATGAAATTACACAACAACCAGTTATATCTTATACGCCACCTTATTCGTTTTAATTATCTTGATTATGAAAGCTGTCTTGATGTGCTCGACAGAGAAAACACAGGGGACAAAATTAAAATGTCCTATGCATTCAGGCCACTTACAAAGAATAAGTACATATCTAAAAATAAAGACGGTATAGTAACAGTACTGAAAAAAGGAAAAGCTTTATTTCCAAATACAAAACCGTTGATTTCTTCGGGTGGTGAAAAAGAGCGTGTTATTCAGGTGTCAAAAACGGCGGCACTTTTGGAGAAAAATGGATGTGTCATAACGGATAGAGTACCTGACAGTCAAAAGCCACATTTCATTCCCTCTGCATGTTGGCGTAATATTGCTCACGGAATACTTTCAACAACCCGTTTTGTTGGTATGCTTTTGGCATACGGTAAAAAGTACGCGGTTTACGACATAGGAGACGGCAGTGTTGAATGGCAGGTTCGTGCGGAAAGTTCTCTTTTCTATACAAGATACGGCTCTTACGAAACAAAGGCAAACGGAATGATTCTTATTTGTGATGACGATAAGAAAGATGCCATTGCAACAAACATTATCCGCCAGACTATGTGGCACAGAAAAAGTCTTATGAGTGAAAATTATACCGAGCGTGAAAGACCTGTCCGCTTTTCAAGGTCACCGATAAAGCTCAGAACACAGTATGAGCGTGTTTATCTTACAACAACGAAAACACTTAGAAAATCGTTGTTTCGGATATATAACGAGGATAATACCATAAGGAAATGTCTCAAGAACGGAACTCTAACATACGATCCCAAGATAGGAGATTTTGAAATATGGCCCGAAAGGTTTTATATAAATCCCGCATTTGACCTCTTGAAGCTTGTGTACTTCTTCTCTGCCGTCAAGCTTGATATTTACGATGAAAATGAAACCGGATGTAAATCGGGTATCACATATTCTATAGCGATGCACAAAGAGGACAAGCCGATACTTGATATGTACGAAGATGTAAAAAACTCAAGGAGGATAAAAGTATATGAAATTAGATCTGATGAAAACTCTCAAAAGAATTGAAAAGAATATTAACTTCAAAGGCAAGACAGATGTTGAAAAATTGAAAGTTGCATATGAAGACACCCTGCGTTTGCGAAGTCAGCTGATTGCTATTATACATGATAAAGAACAATTCATCCATATTCCGTGTCATATATTTAACCCTGTTTTTTTCACTTGTGAGCGGACAGAAAAGAAGAAGTCAGTCACCCTTACAATAAATGAACCGCTACCGTCAACAAAGGAATTGACAGAAGCGGTAGAAGAACACTGGATAAAAATGATTCACGATGAGCTTGTCAGAGAAGGTAAAACGGGAATTCCTGTATTTGACAAAGCATTCGTAATGATTGAAATAACCACACCGAGAGGCACCCATAATTGTAAAGTGTGGGACACTTCAAACAGAAGTATAAATGTTATTATCAATAACATAAAAGGGATTCTTTTTATGGACGACAATTTCGAGCATATGGCATTCGCGGTGACTGCAGACTGGGGCGAAGAAGCCAAAACAGTAATAAAAATCATAGATTTTGACGAGCAATTCAAAGCAAATCTTGACAACTTACTGGCAACTCCATGACGGTTTCAAAAATGCCATAGAGAAAAAACGATTGGCACTAAAAAACATTTCGCAAAATGCCGTGTAAAACATCTATTGGCATCGATTTGTGCATCCAAAGCAAAATAAAAACTACCCAATTTCAGAGGGGTTATGTGAGGGGGATTTCGCGTAAGCGCAATTCCCGAACAGAACAGGCAGAGATAAGCCCAAACCGAGTGCGCGTTTTACGCAAATCTCGTTTGGGCTTTTTGCAGGAATAAAACTAATTTAATGTAAATCATTGACGACTCACAGACACAAAGAAGAATGAGATTTTTGTGATATGGTAAAATATATATACGAAAAATCAATGAAAAGGAGTTGTCAAAATAATGAAAAAAATTACTCAAATACTAATTGAAGAATTTAAGATATTTCTTGTCAGCGAAGAGAAAAGTGATGCTACAGTAGACAAGTACATTCGTGATATCTGCGCTTTTTCAATGTGGTTAAATGGAAAGGAAGTTGACAAGCCCGCAGTCCTTGAATACAAATCGTATCTTGTTGACAATTACAAGCCTGCAAGTGTTAACTCAGTTTTATCTTCCCTAAACAGCTTTTTCACTTACAACGAGTGGTATGACTGTAAGGTAAAGTCCTTAAAGATTCAAAAACAGATATTTGCCTCAAAGGAAAAAGAGCTTACAAAAGCAGAATATGAGAGACTTCTTGAGGCGGCAAAGTCGAAGAAGAATGAAAGACTCTACTTGTTGATGCAGACCATATGCTCAACGGGAATTCGTGTGTCAGAACTAAGATTTATAACTGTTGCTGCTGTTAATACAGGAGTTGCTAACATCAATTGCAAAGGTAAGCTGCGTCAAGTATTTCTTCCCAAAACACTTTGTAAGGTTCTCACAAGATATATCCGAGAGCAAAAAATAACAAGCGGCTTCGTGTTCGTATCACGAACAGGTAAACCGCTTGACAGAAGCAATATTTGGTCAGATATGAAAAAGCTCTGCGAATCCGCAGGAGTATCAAAGGATAAAGTCTTTCCGCACAATCTTCGCCATCTTTTTGCACGCACTTACTATTCGCTTCAAAAAGATATTGTGCGCCTTGCCGACATTCTCGGTCATTCAAGTGTGAATACGACGAGAATTTATACGATGGAAACGGGTGAGGTGCATAAGAGGCACATTGAAAAACTAGGGTTACTACGATGCTAAAATGACATAATTCCAATTATGTGGTATTAAAAATAGCAAAAATCAACTTAACTCTACACAAAAGCATTAGAATTATAAAATTACAGCACGAAAAGACCAATGAAAGAAATTAAAGTTACATTGGTCTGCTTTGTTATGCCTTAATTTGTAAAAATATTATGTAGTTTTACGTAAATCATTGACTTAAAACACATTTTGTGATATGATGAATGGGTAAAATTGTGTTGGTATCGTCTGCAATCAAATGACAGTACCACATAATTGGAATTTTGTAGTAAGCATTGGAAAGGAGGAAACATAATGAAAAAAAAGCAATATGAAAAACCGGAACTTGAAGTAACAGTATTTGTATCAGAAGATATACTTACAACATCTTCAAATATTGATAACAATCAAGGCGAGTGGGATCCGCTTTCGCCCTGGGGAAATTTTTAGTAAGTACAAAGGAGAATTGATATGAAAAACACATTAAAATTAATCGCATTAACGTTGGTTGTATCTATGCTTTTAATCGGAGTGGCAGTACCTGCTTCGGCAAATGGTGAAGCACCCGAATTGAGCATAGACTACTGCAACCTTTCCTTCCGTGACAGCGTGTGCATTAAATATGCTGTTGCATCAACAAGCACAGAAGAAACCACGGTTCTTCTGTGGGATGAACCTTCCGATGAATACTTGTATGGCACACATATTGCCGAACTTTCAACCGTTGGCAATCAGACAATAAGTGGCGAAACATATAAGGTATTTGACTATACCGAACTTGCAGCAAAGCAGATGACAGATGTTATATATGCTCGTGCCTATACCGTTGTTGACGGTGAAGCGTATTACAGCGATGTTGTAAAATACAGCATTCTTCAATATGCGTATAGCAAACTCGGCAAGACAGGTACAGCATCTGATGATGAAAATCTCAAGGCTATGCTTTCTTCAATGCTCGAATATGGTGCAAACGCACAGAAGTATTTTGAGTATGATGTAGACAGACTTGCGACAGATGACTTTTATAAGGTTAAAATTATAGGTGGTCTTATTGACGACCAGTGTAATCACGGTCTTTATCTTGAAGGCGACAAGGTTAATGTTATAGCACCTGAAACTAATAGCGATGGCGTTGAATTTGCAGGGTGGATAAATGAAAACGGTGATGTTGTTGCAGAAACAGCAGAAGCCACAATAACAGTCGGAACTTCAAATGATGTTTATACAGCAGTTTATGGAGAAATTCCTGCTGACCCCAATAAGCCTGAAGCATCCGAAGGTCTTGAATATGAATCCAACGGAGACGCCACTTGCTATCTTGTTGGCATGGGCGAATGCCAAGATGCGGACATTGTAATTCCCGAAACATCACCCGACGGTGATACAGTATTTGCCATCGACCGTAACGCATTTGCCAGTGAAGCAATAACATCTATTACTATTCCTACAACAATAGAAGAAATCGGTAGAAATGCATTTAACGGTTGTGATTCTTTGACAGATGTGTATTACCTTGGTACAGAGAAAGAGTGGGAAGCTCTTTGCGAAAATATTGCTACAGGTAATACCGCTCTTTTGAATGCGAATGTTCATTTCGCAAAGGAATCGATAACTTATGATGAACCTACAATCGTTGTTGAAAGTGTAACTGCAAGTGCAGGAGATACTGTGGAAGTACTTGTAGATCTTTACAGTAATCCCGGAATACTTGGAATGACATTGAAACTTGGATTTAATGACGAAGCAATGACACTTGCTAAAGTGGAGAAAGGAACAGCTCTAAGTGAAATGACCTTTACATCTCCCAAAGGAGAAGCTCTCAAAAACGGATGCGAACTTCCTTGGGATGCGGAGGAAGTATTGCCTGAAGATGTAACAAACGGCAACATCTTAAAATTAACTTTTGAGATTGCAGATAACGCAGAAACTGGAGATTACAATGTGACCTTAACCTACAATAACGGAGCCGTTATTGACAATGATATGCTTCCCGTGAATCTTGCAATTATTAACGGTAAAGTATCTATAGCATAAAGAGGCGATAATAATGAACAAAAGAATTATTACAGTCTTCTTAACATTAATTCTAATTTGCTCGTTAACAGTTATGTCAAAGGTCAGTTTAGCTTCTTTTACCGACGTTCCTGACCATGAGTGGTTTGCAGAAAGCGTAGAATATGTAAAAGATAAAGGTTTGATGAATGGTATAACTGTTACCACCTTTGAACCGCAGACCTCTATAACTCGTGGAATGATTGTTACAATCATTTATAGATTAGAAGGGTCACCGGAGGTTAAGAGTGAGCTTCAGTTTTCAGATGTAAACCCGACATATTATTACTGCACTCCAATTATTTGGGCATCTGAAAATGGTATCGTTAACGGTTATAGCAAAGATACTTTCGCACCCGACGATGAAATCACAAGAGAACAGTTTGCAACAATTCTCTATCGGTATGCTGAGAAGAAGGGCCTTGATGTTTCGCTCGGTTCGGATAGTGTTGATTTGTCAAGCTTCGAAGACGAAAGTAAAATCAGCGAATATGCAGTAAAAGCTTTGTCTTGGGCGAATGAAGCGGGACTGATTAAAGGTGTTACAGTAACAACCCTTGAACCTCAGGGAAAAGCTACTAGAGCACAGGCTGCAACCATTTTTATGAGATTTGATAAACTTATAGAACAGTCTGAACAATCAAATTCTTCAATCGAATCTAAGGATGATGAAACAGACAATGATGAAACCGCGCCCGGCAAGAATGGTGATTCATCTTCAAGCAATGACAGTGGTTCCCCAAAAGACCCTGTTAAAAATGACGATAAAGATGATGGCAACAACGACAAAGATAATAATAACGACGATGATAATGCCGGAGAGTGGGATGATGTGAAAGATGAAAACTCCAAAAATGAAAACACTGGCAATGACTCTTCAAAAGACGAACCCTCGAATGATGACCCTATCGAGGAAGATGACAATGAAGATGAAGCCTATGAAAATCCAACGATAGTTGTTGACAATGCTTCTGTAAGAGCAGGAGAAGAAGTTTCGATAAGTGTTGAACTTCACAATAACCCGGGAATACTTGGAATGACATTAAAACTGAAATTTGATGAAGAAGTGATGACGCTAACCGAAGTCAAAAAAGGAACGGCTCTTAGTGAAACTACATTTACGGCTCCTAAAGGCGAAGCACTCAAAAATGGTTGTCGATTCCTTTGGGATGCAGAATATGTGTCAATCGAAGATGTAACAAACGGCAACATCTTAAAATTAACGTTTGAGATTGTAGATGACGCAGAAACTGGAGATTACAACGTGACCTTAAGTTACAATAACGGAGCCGTTATTGACAATGATATGCTTCCAGTTAATCTTGAGATTATTAATGGTAAAATTTCTATAAAACAAGGAGGATATTGATAATGAAAAATAGATTCATATCAGCTTTTTTGGCATTTGTTATGATTTTTACAATCATTCCATTCAATGCTTTTGCTGCAGATGTTCAAGAGACAACTGCAGTTGTAAGTGTTAAAAATACAACCGCTGAGCCAGGCAACACTGTTACAGTTAATGTTGTGATTGAAAACAATCCTGGAATACTCGGTATGACATTGAAATTGAATTTTGATGACAGCATAGCAACGCTAAAGTCCGTAAAAAACGGTGATGCATTAAGTGCTATGTCATTTACCCCACCTACGGGTGATGCTCTGGTAAGTGGCTGTAATTTGGTTTGGGATGCGGAAGAAGTTAAGGCGGAAGATATAAAAGACGGTGTAATGGCAATGCTTACTTTTGAAATTGCGGAAGATGCAATTCCCGGTGCTTTTGTCGACATCGATTTTTCTTACAATAAAGGAGCTATTCGTGATTCCGATTTTTCAGCTATAGATGTATCAATTGTAAGCGGACGTATTAGTATATTAGATTATACCCCCGGCGATCTCAATGAAAGTGGCTATATAGATTCAACTGATGTTGTATTCTTGAGAAGATATATCGCGGGCGGTTATACTACTCCCGAGGGAAATCCGATAACTATTAATGAATTTGCAGCTGATGTTGATGATAATGATTATTTAGATTCTACAGACATAGTTTCGATTCGTAGAAATATTGCTGGCGGTTACGGTGTTGAATTGCTTCCTCATACAGAAAAATGTAAGCACATTTCTTTGACTGCAATTCCTGCAAAAGAAGCAACGTGTACAGATGACGGTAATGTTGCATACTGGGCTTGTGACGATTGTTCTAAAGTGTTTAGCGATGCAGCGGCAACAACTGAAATCACAATTGAAGACACCATACTCACTGTTGAACACCAAACAACATATACTCCTGAAAAAGAAGCAACTACCTATGCAGATGGTAATATAGAGTATTGGACTTGCTCTACATGCGGTAAGTTGTTTAGCGACAGCACATGCGAGAACGAAATTGAACTTAAAGACACAATAATTCAAAAGCTTACTGGTAATACATATACTGTATATTTCAAGGATGCTCAAACAGGAAAAGCTACATTTGTAAGCCTTGATAATCAGGAAACATCGGTTTCTTCAATTACAAAAGACAAAAGCGAAAGATATGATTTCCCTCAGTTTAAAAAATATGGGTTCTTCGCTTTGTGTCTTACTGACAGTAACGGCAACATAATTACTGGAATAGATGCCGGCACTACTGGTGATGTTGATGTTTATGTTCATTGGATGAGTAACAGAAACCAAACACGTCCCGTAAAAGAACTTGGAAAACCACAGATTATTGAGGATAAAGAAAACGGACAGATATACTTCGTATACGAAATCGGTGAGATTGACAATGTGCCTATTGAAGTTTTGTTTAATGCCGGTGAAATAGACGAAGAAATGGTTCATGAAAAAACAAGCGTAAAGGTAAAAAACACTGCCACAGAAAATGTTACGGCAATAGCAGAAACAGTAGCGATGGCTACTACAAAATCCGCTTCGATGACATTGTCAGAAGATTGGATAAATAAGTATTCCCTTGACGAAGAGTGGGCAGCAACTCAAGATTCAGAAAAGGTTGCTAATCTCAAAAAATATATTGAAGATGGCGGTCAAATAAATATCAGTTCGCAATATGGCGGAGAAGATACACACACCGACACCTCTGGTTCAAGTACTACAGACACACACAAAGATACAACAGGAAAGGTAAATACCGAAAGTAGCGAAGACGGCGGCAATGAAGAAAGTCAACTTGCCGGAAAATTTGGGGCCTCATATTCTGTAGACGCATTAGGTGTTAAAGCGGGAATGGATTTTGAGATATCCGCATATCAGAAAGAGGGGTCTAATTGGAAGGAAGCTGAAAGCGAACAGAATTCTTCAGGAACAGAAGATTCCCATGAAACTACCAGGTATAACGATATTTCAGATTCGTATTCTAACCATTGGAATACTGAAGAGGGTTATACTATGTCCAACAAAATCGGAACCGAAACCGATATTTCAACAGCGTTAAGAACGGCTATTACGGAAAACTCCAAAAAGAGTTACAGCGACGAATACCAAAGAGGTTCCTTAACCACTGAATCACAGAATATTTCCCACAACGAGGGTCGCGAATACTCTGCTGCAATTACTTTTAGTGAAGAAGAAGAGATTACCGACTCTACTACTGTTACATTAACTTTTAAAACTAAAGGTCATTACAGATTTATTAGAGCAGGAAAACTTGATGTTTACGCTGTTGTAGGTTATGACATTAAGAATAATACATATTCTGTATCTACGTTTAGTATGTTTGAAAAAGGAACAAAAGAAATATGGGACTTTTCAGAAACGGGAACTTTTAAAGATGGAGAAATAGGCGTTTTACCGTTTGAGGTGCCTTATGAGGTAGAAGAATACATTCTTGGAGAAACAGCGTATACCAACGGCCTTTATTTCAATATTGCAGAGGGTGCAGTAACAAGATATGATGGTACTGCCAAAAATGTATTGATACCTAATTATTATTCCAAAAACGGCAATATGACTTATGTAAGAACATTAGGCAATGATCCTCAAACCCTTAAGCCGCTGTTCGCAGGAAACGAAAACATAGAGGTTGTACGTCTCAGCAAATATATTACTTCTATTCCTGATGGTGCTTTTGAAGGATGTACAAATCTTAAAACAGTTATTGCTCCCGGTGTGACTTCGATAGGTGCTAATGCATTCAAGGGCTGTGAAAATCTCAACAAATTTATCGTTTCAACAAAAGTTACAACTCTCGGCGATAATGCTTTTGTTGATTGCCCTGAAGTAATAGTTAATGCAAGCAACTCGTCAGTCGCAAGAGCTGCAACTACTGCTGGGGCAAATAAGATAACCATAAATGTTGAAGATATGAGCGGCAAATTTACAGAAAAGGTGCTTGATGACGACGAGAATGTTATCGCAGATTACACAAACGGCTATACAATCAACATTGGTGATATCGAATACTTTGCTTTCTACGGCGGAGGCAAAACATTTAACAATGTTAAACTTGTGTCCAGTGCTGAAACGACATATATCGAAAAAGCAACATTCACAAGTGATAGTGGTATTTCATTGAATATTAATTCTGAAAACATTACTTTCAAAGGCGTTAATGTAAAAAATGACAATGTTGCAATGCTATCTCAGTTTGACGGAGCAAAGATATTAATTGCTGAAAATTCAACATTTGATACACTAACAGATGATAAGTCAACAAAAGTAATTGTAAATAACATTGAACTTTCAAACAATGCTGGCGAAACAGCACAGTGGATAATTGACGGTACATTATATGTTTACGGAAATACCGAATTTGCAGGCAAATATATAGCGGTTGCCAAAGCTATAACTACATTGTCTAAAACTGAGTTTGAAAACTATGTAACGGGTGTTTTCACCATTACTTTCAACCCGGTCGGCGGATCTGTTTCCACAACCTCAAAATCCGTAACATATGGCAGTCCATATGGTACGCTTCCCGTACCTACAAGAACGGGATACACATTCACAAGATGGACGTTGTCTGATGATGATGCCACAATAAATGAAAGTAGTATTGTTTCTACACCGGCGGATCATACATTGATTGCACGGTGGAAGGCAAACGAATATACGGTAAAATTTAATACAAATGGTGGCGTTTGTTCTACACCCTCAAAAACAGTAACATATGGTTCGACTTATGGAGATTTGCCCACACCGACAAGAGATTATTACGAGTTTCTTGGTTGGTATACGGCAAAGACCGGAGGTACAAAAATTACATCATCTACAAAGGTATCTATAACCGCAGAACAGACACTCTATGCACAGTGGAAGCAAAAAGATGTTTCAACAAATTGGGTGCTCAAGTCGGAAATGCCGACTGGTGCTCAAGTGGTAAACACAAAGTACACCTATGCCAAGACACATTATACCACTTCAAGCTCTTCCACAATGAGTGGTTGGACAAAGTATGATACCACATGGGCTTGGAGCAATTATGGCTCTTGGAGTGCTTGGCAGTATGGAGCTGTAACTGAAACAGACAGCAGAGATGTTGAAACACAGCAGGTTGTAGATGTTCCTGCACATACTGAATATAGATATGGGGCATATGTTGGCGATAACAACCGAGGGAACAGACCTTGTAGTTATTGTGCAACAGGTTACACTAATAGGACGCCTAATGAAGTCTGGACAGAATGGTCTGATTCAAAAATACCTACGCCAAGCGGATGGAATTATAAATGTTACCGTGCTTGCACGCATAAGGGCGGTCAGTATTTTTCCGAACCAGATTCTCCTGGTGGTCGTGGTCAAGGATACTATTGGCATGACTATGTAGTTGAGGGTTATAGCGATGTCTTCTTCTGGGAAGAAACTCGCCAAGTTGCAGCCACATATAAAACTCAGTACAGATACAGAGATAGAAGTAAGATATACACATATCACTTCTATAAAGTAGAAGACCTTGAATCAACTTCTTATCCAACAGGTGATAATATTTCTACTATCAATGAATGGGTACAGTACCGAGAAAAATAATCAACTATCAAGCGGTGGCTTTATGTCGCCGCTTAGTTTCTAAACAATTCAGATAAAAAAGAGGTGCAAAAATGTCAGAGTATGAGTTGCTCAGAAATGAAATTGTTGAATGTTATGATACCATAAAGCAATACAATTTGGCGGCATATGCTACTGTAGTGGCAATTTTTGCTTTTGCAACTGAACAGAGTGATAGTTTTTTATACTATTTAATTCCTTATGTTGCAATTATTCCGCTGTATATTGCGTGTGAAAGTAAAAATCATAATATTTGTAAAATTGCGGCGTATATGTATGTTTTTTTAGAAGGTGATAATAAATATAATTGGGAACGTAGACATCAAAAATATGATGAGCTATTTAGTCAAAAAAGAAATTGGAGATCAATTTCTTTATATTACTTCTTGTCAATATTATGTTCGATAATGTCAATTGTAAAAATCTATATGTTAAACTACAATTTACACATAAAACTACTTTTTAGCATACTTGTATTTGTATTTACAATAGTTGTAATTGTTATTATGAAGGCAAATACTATCAATTATGTTGATTGCAGAAAAACAATGATAGAGAATTGGGAGAATATAAATAAATCAGTGGATTAAGTGCTAGATATGTGACATTGATAGAAAATTGTTGATTTCTTGAATAAAAGAAAAAGTTATAAATTAATTGATAATATTGGACCGCCCTCTAAACAATTCTGCTTTAGAGGGCGGTCCTTCTTCTGTAAATGAAAATACAACATTTTAAATATTATACACATCAACACAAAAACTAAAAACAATCAATTGTCTTTAATTTGAGAAAGTGGATTGCATAATATTGCATATAGTTTTACAAGACGATATCAGGAGTAAATACTTGTATTAGTTTTCTCGGTTTTCCTTTTTAAATTGTTTTTGCTTTAATACTATCGCTTCTAATTCTTTTTGATGCATATCTATTTCTTTTTCGTACTCTCGTTTCTCTTTGCTTACATCAAATATGTTTATGTATGCAACAACAATGGAAAGTATGGCTGTGATGAGTGGGAATATAGTTAAAATTGTAATTTCTTCGTAAAACTTTCCTTCCACTGCTATCGCAAATGTAATAGTAAGCGCAATTACAAGGAGGAATGAGGTCATCATTAAAACGCTATTCTTGGTTTTGTTCCTTTTTTCCTTGTGTTTAATTTTAAGTTCGGAAATTTGTTTTTTTAAGGTGTTTTCTTCCTCTTTTGCGGAGTGAAATTCAAGTATTGATTTAAACTTTTTTAATTTTTCTCGAATTGATTCATCGGAAAGTATGGTATAACAAACATTAAAAACTTGTTCACCGTAATTTGCACTCGTATTTTCTAGATCAGGTATTTGAGAAATAGAAAATGCTTTTCGTATTTTCCAATCAAACATTATTGTCTCAATGTTTGTGAAAACAGTTCCACCAGAAACTTTTGAGTAAATCTCATATTCGTCTTTGCTTGCTTTATTAAAAACTTGATACACTTTTTTTTCGTTGATAATATCTCCAATTTTCAAATATAAACTTCTCATTGCAGCGGAACTTATAGCATCTGTTTCCATAACGGTTAGATTAACATCACATAGTGGCAAAATAAGTTTTAATATATCCGTATACCCTGCCTGACAATCAAAAAGCACAACATCATATTTTTGAAAAATATCATTATGTATTAGTGATTTGCCGTCATCTTTATGGGTATATGTTTTTGTGATTTCTTTTGTTATTTGCGTTATAGAAGGTATAAAATCACAATTAGAATTTATATTTACAAAACTTGTTTTTTTATTGTTATTATCACAAAAAAGTAAGTCATAAAATGACAGTATATTCTTCTTTTTATGTGACAATTTGTCTTCATAGAAATATGTTGCACCATTAGTGCTTAAATCGCAATCTACTAAAAGGGTCTTTATTCCACACCTAGATAAAAGAGAAGCCATGCTTAATGCTAATGTGGTTTTTCCACTACCACCTTTTCCGCTAATAAAAGAGATTGTTTTACACATGTTTTTCACCTCGCATTAATACTTCCTAAATTTCCTGTATTCAAATTCTCATTGAATTTTTGCACTCTATCATCGTTATTTTCACTGGAGTTTTCAATATCTGAAATGTTATCTTCTTTGCTTACACACAATATAAAACAATCTAGTAACATATAGGCCATAACGCATATAGAGATTATAAACATAGTTGTATGCAAATTTTCGTTATATTCTGCAGTAAACAGAATAATTGCGGATATAACCAAAATGGAACCTATTGCAAAACAAAACAATGAGAGCAGAATTCTAGTAACTAACTCGTTTTTTCCGTGTATCCTTGGAGTAAATTCCATTAGCAGAGCAAGTGAAAATATAAAATATGCACTTCCTACGCCAACATTTAAATCCTTTACAACATATATACCACCAATCCAACATATAATCCAAACTAACAACTTAATAATATATTCCATTTTTCCACTATACAAGTGCATTTCAGAAAAAATACTTATTATTTTGTTCACATAATCCACCATCCTATCATCTTCCAAAATTCAACATTTTATTACATATTATACCATAATATATTCGTTTTTTCAATGTAAATTTTGAAAACATAGCTTTAGTTTAGATATTTTGTCGAGCATATAAATGCACAATAATTTGATTTTAAGCTATAATTTGTACTATGAACAAAATAAAGCATTAGATATGCTTTAAATTGTTATATTTACATTTCAAAATGGCTAGAGTGGATATTTGATTGCGAGTAATTAAACAGGAACTACCACCCAAGCCAATCACATCTTGGGTGGTAGTTCTTCTGTAACTGTAAAGATATTTCTGTCAATATACAGAGATAGATATTTGTATTGTGTTTATCTGCTGCAAAAAATGTTTTTTTATTGAATTAGAACTTTTACATTATTTAATGTTATAGCACTAATTTCAACCATCGGTTTTTACTGAATACTCTTTTAAAAATAGATTTGGTAAGAAAATATCCCTTCTCAAATCGTAATCTTTGATAGCGTTTTTAAGGCTTAACTTGGGATTGGTGGTAACCGGATCTTGAAGTAATTTTGCGGGTTCCTGTAAAATTTTTATCGTATCATCGTCCAGTTGTTTGGATAGATAATAATCCTCTGTATATAAAAAAATAATACGATTAATTATTTCAAGTCGTTGTTCCTGTGAAAGGCTAGCTATATGGTCTTCAAATTGTCTATATCTTGTGCTTTTTGAATCAACAAACAGAATTATTGCCGTAGCATTTTTCAGAGGAAAAACAGCAATATGTATATACTCAATTTTATAGTTGTGTTTGTGGTTAAAAATATTATTGATTTCTTCTCCATCAATACCAGTTATTAGTGGAATCATACCTTGAAATGCTATAGGACACGTGTGATTTAATTTATCATAAGAAACTACTCTGATCCAACTTTCAGAAGTTGTCAAAAAAGATTTCGAAACATTATAGATTTCATAGCATTCTTGAATATCTCGTTTTCTTGCTTCAATTTGAGCATCAAGAATCTTATTTACAAACAACGATAATATCGGATTCTTTTCTTTTATGAGACCTTTACAATCTTCAAAAAGCTCTGTTTCGGTTTCATGCTTATAGATATCTCTTAAAGCATTTTTTAGTGCTATTTGGTTTAGTGCTATTTCTGTAGGATATTTTTCGTATGCCTCTACTTTTTCATAATTTTGAAACACACGGCCATCGCAGGATTTACAAATAATGTGAAAAATTCCCGCATTGCCTATTCCGGAATCGTTACTAAGTAATTTTGAATCAATTAATGTATTAAACGAATTCAATTTTCCGTTCCATGCAATATTTTCAAGGCAAAACCGGGGAATCGTGTGTGAATCACAAAACCCACCCTCTTTGCCGCACAGCAGACATTTTTTATGTCGGGACTTTTTTCTTGCGTCTTTAATTTGTGTGTTTAACTTTCTCTTTATCTCAATTATTTCTTCAGTAGTTAAACCATCGGTGCCCATATCAATTCTTTTAATAAATATCACCCCTATAAAACAAAATTTCTTCGATTTTACTTATCCAATGGACTATCCACAAATTTCTTGCTTACACTAACATTTTATCACAATTAAAATAATCGCATCGCATTATACATTGTGTTTACCCAGTTCTGCTATTTTTCCCAAATCCAGTCACATTCAGACGATTGAACAAATTGCATTTTCTCCCAAAAAGGAATAGAGTGTCTTAGTGGTTGCACAATAATTTGTTGGACATCTTGACAATTCTTCAAATATGATATTATACGTTTGCCTACTCCTGCTTTTTTTCTTTAAAGTTTCAAATGCAATAATAACAAGAGTTTTGCTACTATTGTCGAAATAATAATCTATAAAGGCAACTACTTTCCCTTTTTCGAAAACACTTATTACTTCGCTATTGAGTAAGTAAGATTCGAAAGAATTGAATAAACACAGTTTATTGGAGCCTTCATCTCCAATAGTATAGTTGTTGAATGTCATATATTCACCCATTTTTTCAAGCGATTTATTTTATTCTTTCATCTAACAGTTTATAAGGTTTTATACCCTTTATTTCAGGCGGAGTATCCATGTATATTTTTTCATCACCGATATCTTCAAGAAAATTTGTAACAACTTTTTCACAAGATTCTCGCAAAGAAAACAATGTTGTTTTAATATCAGAATTTTTGCTTAAATAGTCACTAAACGAACTTAAAACAACATCAATCACGTCACAAAGATGAACACATAAATATCTATCAATGTAATACGCATTTGCGGTAATCATTGCTTTGTTAAAATTTAATTTCAGCACAAACGTGTTATCTGATACTCGATGTCGGTAGAGATTCCATTTCATCTGTTCGGGCGTACAATGGCTATAATTATTTAATCCATTTCTTATTAATTTTCTATATTCGCCTAAAGGGGTTGACTCATCTATTGTTTGTCCCTCGGTCCAATACTTTGCTGCCTCACTAGCCTTTAACTCTCCATAATACCACTTTATTGCCATTTCTTCACTGGCGGCTACTGCGGCAAAGCAGTCAAGTGCATCTTCCATAGCTCTCAGCATTGTGATGGCGGATGAATGATACCCTGCACCATTTATTATTCCGACACTATCAAGAATACCCAGCAAATGCAAAATAATAGCCGAAGACGCTGTACGAGAATCTTCAGAATAATTATTCGAAAAAGGTTCTTCGCTGAATATGTTCCATAGCAACTTTGATGCTTGCTGTATAGGACTTGTTATTCCTACTGTATCGCTATATGGAGATTGTAATCTCTCGTTGAGTACATTCATATTAATTCCTCTTTTGTTCAAACTATAATAACATATATTATATCAAAAGCATATTAATAAATCTGCCCATTTCTCATAAATACACTATTTATTCAATACTTGATATTGTATCAGTTCTTTTTATGCTTTCATTATATAACAATTCTAGTGCAAAAACCATATAGTTTCGAAAAACATTTTATGACAAAAACTACCACCCAAGTCCATCACGACTTAGGTGGTAGTTCTTCTATAAATGCAAAGACATTCCTGACAATATGCAGGGTTCGACTTTGCGTGTTATGGTGGAGG
Organism: Eubacteriales bacterium; assembly: GCA_045539625.1. GTDB lineage: Bacteria > Bacillota > Clostridia > Oscillospirales > CAG-382 > UMGS1387. Next base: position 66,415 of record JAZQFS010000016.1, read on the forward strand.
CGGCGGGAATCGAACCCGCGTCCGAAAATCCATTCATACACCTTTCTACGAGCGTAGTTTGTTGTTAAAATTCCCCTCACAGCCCATCAACAAACAAACGGGCAGGGAAGGTAGCTTCATAAGTTCATGCCACGGCTCAAAGCTTTGCCATGTTCACGTTCACTGCTAATGTGACACCGAGTTTCGGGCCGCAGTACTCCCGAAGTCGATGACGCCGCACTTAGGCAGCGTAAGCTAATCTGTTATTGTTAGCGTTTATTTTTAGTGTGTGGCGTTTTAAAGAGCTTCCACAACCTCTGCTCGCTTAGCATACTTCAAAATCCCCGTCGAAACCTTGGCGCCCCCGTATGGACGCATTGAAAGGACAGCCTTCAAAGCATATATATTTTACCATTTATATCGACGGCTGTCAAGTTAAATAAATGTTACATCACGGCTTGTTTTGCCGATTTTTGGCGAGGCGATGGGTTTTTGTGTGTATATTTCACTAAATGTGAACGACTTTGTGATACAAATTGCCAAAAATACTTTTGTTTATAATGCTTCTATTGACACGGAGAAGATTTTGAGGTATAATTTACTCGGTATAATTGCGATAAACTATCTAAATTTTTATAAGGAAGTATTTGATTATGATTTTAACCGGAAAAAGACTTCTAGCAACAATTCTAACTGCGGCTGTGCTTTGCGTGTTGCCTTGTGTGGCACAGCAGACAGACGGGCAGGAGACCGTATCCCCTGTAGCCGATACACAGACGGCGGTAAAGGGAACGGGTACGGCGGATGATCCTTATCTTATTGACAGCCCCGAAGGACTTGAATATATGGCACTTCTTACAAAGGACGGCGCATCTGACGGCACCTGCTTTGAGCTGTCGGGAAATGTTGTTCTTAACAGCCCCGATAAATTTACATATACCTCGGGTGAGATTGCAGAGGCGGCAACCGATGCCGTAAAATGGACTGCCGTGGGTACTGCAGATAAACCTTTTAAGGGAAGCTTTGACGGTAACGGCTTCTATATAACAGGTCTTTACTGCGACGGCACAAATTCACTTGGCGGACTTTTCGGAGTGCTTGAGGGTGCTGAGGTTAAAAATGTAAACCTTGACTTTGCACTTGTTGAAACAAGAGATTATGCAGGTCTTGTTGCAGCAAAGCTTACGGGCGAAAGCAGCGTTTCCGGTTGTGTTGCTTACGGCTCGGTTATCGGAAAGCAGACGGTTCTTGCCTGCGTTTCAGGCGGTATTGCAGGAACGGTTGACGAGACAAGCTCAATCTCTGACTGCTGCGTTTACGGTGCAGTTACGGGAGCAAATGGCTTTTCATCAAATGTTGGCGGTATAGCAGGCTTAAATAAGGGAACAATCGAAAAATGTACCTTTTCGGGCAGAGCCTTAGGCGTTACAATTCTCTTCAGTGCAAATGTCGGCGGCATAGCAGGTACAAATAACGGAACACTTGAAGGCTGTCTTGCACAGGGAAGTGTGGGAGCAGAAAGTGCGGTAGTTGTAAGCGAAAGCAATGCAGGCGGTATCGCAGGCTACAGCGAGGGCGAAATTTCACAGTGTAAGAATGAATGTAATATAACAGGCTACAGTGCATCAATGGACGATAATATCAGCACCGCAGGCGGTATTTGCGGATATGTGGCAAACTCCGACGTGTACGGCTGCGAAAATAACGGCTCCGTTACAGGCGAAACAGGCGTGTATGCAGGCGGTATTGCAGGACTTACGGTTGCTGAAACGGGCAAGGGCGAGCATAAAATTTACCAGTGCCTCAATAATGGCAGGGTTACCTCGGAATACGGTGTTGCAGGCGGTGTTGCGGCAAGAATCAGCGCAAGCGGCTATGTAACTGATAAAAACGAGATTGTATCCTGCGTCAATACAGCATTTGTTGACGGAACGGAGTGCGGCGGTGTTGCGGGAGCTGTTTATACAGACGGAGCGGCCGTAGCATTTACCGACAGCTACTATCCTGCAGGACTTCCCGATGTTGCCGAGGAAGGCACAACAACCGTTGCCGAGGCAGGCTTTGTTTCGGGAACAGCCTTTGACGGACTTGACGGCTCGGTATGGGCATTTGAAAGCGGCAAGAAGCCTTATATCATATTTGCCGACCTTGCAAAGAACAGCTCGGTTATCACCGCAGAAGGCACACAGACAGTTGCAACAGGTACACAGCCTTCGGCACAGGGCGTTGGCACAATGCTTCTTTCAAAGCAGATTACCTCAGGCACTTATGATGTAATCGTGCGTTTCACAGGTGATGAAGCACACTTCGCACCAAAGCCTGTTGTAATCAAGGTAATTGCAATATCTGCCGACGATGCAATTACAATCGTAAGTGTTGACACACAGGGTGCAAGTGTGGCAGACGGCAAGCTTTCGGGCACAGTTACTGCAAAGCTTTACGGCAAGGAAGCGGGAAAACAGTACGTAGCACTTACAAGCGTATTTGTTGACGGCGTGTTTGCAAACGTCAAGTTTGGCGGTGTTACAAGCGAGGAAGGTATGTTTGACGGGGAGCTTTCACTTCCCGAGGTAGCGGTATCCGACACATCGGTTGTAACGGTTAAGGTGATGATAGTTGAAAGCACCGACAGATTTAAGCCCGTATGCGAGGACGCAGATGTTGCTATAGGCTGATAAACGAAGATAAAAGTATAAGGGCAGGCTGAGGCTTGCCCTTGTTTTATGTAAAGAGGAATGATTTTGTGGCATATATATACGTTGTAGAATGTGAGGATTCAAGTCTTTATACAGGCATTGCCAAGGATATACGGGCAAGAATGGAGCAGCACAAGAAGGGAACGGCATCAAAGTACACACGAAGCAGGAAAATAAAGTGTCTGCGGGCATTGTGGGAGTGTGAGGACTACAATGCTGCGGCAAAGCTTGAGTACGCCTTCAAGAGCCTTGGCAGAAAGGAAAAGCTGAGGATTATTGAAGAGCCCGAGCTTATCAACGGATATTTCGAGAATTTGTGTGATTATCACTTTGAAGCACAACCGCTTTTTGATATTTGGGAGTAGTTTTCCTTTAAAGTTACTTTATGTATCACAGGGAATTTCACCGACTGCGGAGAGCGAGTCATACTTTTCCCTATTTTTCTTTTTCGTAGGGGTCGATGCCCACATCGACCCGTTTTATTTTAAAGTTACTTTATGTTTGGTAAGGAATTTCGCTCGTTGCGACGAGCGAGCCATACTTTTCCCTCTGGAAAAGTATCAAAACAGCCCCCTCAACGGAGGGATGGCTCGGTCGGGGATATTATCTTTGTGCTAATTGCGACCGTCGGAGATTAAGGACTCCGACGGTCGGGTAGTTCGTATTATCAGGCACTGCTCCCGACCTCCGCTGACTTCCCTCCACGGCGGGGAGCCTTCCACCCTCATTTTGGCGTGGTGCTTGGATTTGCACAGCCGAAAAACAGGGGTTCGTTGCAAAGCTTGTCCGTGAGATGTGCTTCCACTTTAATAAGCAGTACAGCAACAATGTGGCAGTAAGTTGGTGTTCTCGCTTGGCGAACATAAAAAAAGCCGCACTTTTCGAGTATTATAACACCGTTAAAATTACAATCAACTTTAGCAGAGAGCAAAAGGCAACACCGATTATAAATAATAAAAATCCGCACTACGGCTAAAGAAAGGTGGAAGCCTCCCCGGCTGGAGGAAATCCGCAGGTGTGCGGGTTAGCAGGGAGTTTGTTTTGTGTGCTGTGCTTATCATTTTATCCTTGTGCACACCGAGGACTCCTCCATTGAGGGGAGCGTTTTTGCCTTCTTTTGAGGCGGGTCAAAAGAAGGTCGGAGCCCGCAGGCTCCGAAATCCCCTGTGTTACATAAAGTAACTTTAAAATAAAACGGGTCGATGTGGGCATCGACCCCTACGAAAAAGAAAGAAAAGAAAAAAAGAAAGAAAGAAAGAAAAAGAAAAGAAGGCTGTTCAAACCTCCAAAATACGGTGAACAGCCTTAATTTGTCCGTAAAATTACTTTTTTGAAGTAAAATGCTTCTTCGTAATAGTCAGCTCGTCGATGCCTTCGGGAAGCTCGTACATAAGCTCTGTCATAACAGGCTCCAAGATGGCTCTCAGACCTCTTGCTCCCGTCTTTCTTTCCTGTGCCTTTTCGGCTACAGTTTCAAGTGCCTTTTTGTCAAAGGTGAGCTTTATGCCGTCCATTTCAAACAGCTTCTGATACTGCTTTGTCAGGGCGTTTTTCGGCTCTTCAAGAATTTTCACAAGCGCC
>JAZQFS010000017.1:0-24490 GCA_045539625.1 Eubacteriales bacterium
AAACCTACTGATAGATAAATCTATTTCTTTTGCTTCTAGAATTATTAAACTACACCAATACCTTATCAAAACACAAAAAGAAACGATAATATCAAAACAAATTGTTCGTAGCGGAACATCCATTGGTGCTAATATAAATGAAGCTAATTACGGTCAAAGTAAAGCTGATTTCATCTCCAAAATGCACATTGCATTAAAAGAAACTGCCGAAACCGAATATTGGCTCAAATTACTTACAATATCTGATTTCATAACTGAAGATATGGGAAAATCTCTTTTGAACGATTGTCTTGAAATAAAAAGAATTCTCATAGCTTCAATTAACACAGCAAAGGAGAATACAAAATGATTTACGGTGTTTTTATCGGTGAAGGTGAACCCGGTTACACATTAATGAAAAAAGTATTTAATTCAATGGAAAACGATCAGCTTAATTACAACTGGCTTATTGCTAATTACGAGTGTTTTCCCGCGACTAAAGAATATGATGAGTTATTTGACTGGAATACAGTTTTTCTTTCAGGCGAGAGAATAACTGAAATTGTCAACACGGAAGATTTTCAATGGATTTGGGGTACATTTTTGTCATTTTCAAAAGATATTTCTGAAGATGAAATTATGTCGCATAAACTACCGTGGAGCGATGAATATAAAGGATACTATCAAATTCCTTTATCAATGCAGCACCCTTTGGCAGAAACTGAAGTTATTGCATTTGACAGCACATTTACAATTGTACTTACAAAGAGCAAAGAATTATATGATAAAATCAGAATGGCATATCCTTTGTCTATCGATTTAGAAGACGAAATAAAGAGCGATAAAAAGTATTACTGAAACTTATCTTTTTCACTCGGAAACTCAACTTCCTCACGATGAAACTTATCTTTCCACAAAGAAACTTAACTCATAAAAAAATGCACCGCCCGGTGCATTGTATCAATATATGAGTTATTTGCCATGAAAAACGGCAAGTTTCTTTTGAAACTTGTCGTTTTTCAATGATATCCGTTCCCTTTGGTCACGGATGATATAGCTGACGCTATGATATCTGCTTCACAGATGATATACGCTTCGCGTATGAAGGAACGGATATTATATCATATTTTCACGTAGTGAAAATATATCATACGGCAACGCCGTATATCATATCGCATAAGCGATATATCATTTTTTGCAAGAGTTCGAATTCATACCCAAAAACGGCGAAGGAGAAATACAATATATGCAGATTTCGGTTATCAGAACAATGGAACCCAAACAATATTTATATAAAATTGAAGGGTATAACAGTGTTTTTGGAAAAGCAAATCACAATTTTAATATGCTTCCGTTACGTATAAAAGTGTGTAGAGATGACAATTGCTTCGAAATGAGACAAAGAGGAGGAATACTTCGTATCTTAGCCGGTATTATCTCTTTGTTATATTCGGACTCGTTTTTTTCTTTTGATATATATTTGAATGATAATTATGTTGGATACAGTGAAACTGAAGAATATGGTGGTGCTTTTCATTTTCACATTGAGGCTGATGTACTTGAGTTAAGAGCTCATAGCAATAGTACATATTCAGTTTTAGAAAACGGTAAGCAGGTTGCAGTAATTACCAAACAATCGTATAGTTCTTTTGAACAAAACAAGTATACAATTTGGTTTGAATCCGATAAAGAGAGAATAATGGATGTTATATTGCTGCTTTGTATGTTTATAGATAATAGATTTCATAAAGACGGCAACAATAGTTGGCATTCTGATAAGTGGGAAAAAACATTTGTGTTGGACGATGAGTATGAAGAACGGGCAAGTTGGAGACCGGTAAGTTAGAAAACGAAATAAAAAGTGATAAAAAGTGTTACTGAAACTTATCTTTTCACACTGAAACTTAACTTTTTAGGCGGTGCAAAATTCAACAAATAGTTTCACGGTGAGAATATCTCTTATTGCCTGTTAATTTGAGTTGCTATTCTCATAGTTATTACTGACTCCTAAAATATAGTTCAACTATAGTTATTCTCTGCATTTGCTATGTGGAAAAGCTCTAAAAGTTTGATATAATAAAATTACAAAAGTGCTTTTGAATAACAACGGAGGATAAGAATATGTCCATAGGAACAATAATAAGACAACTTAGGAGAGAAAAAGATCTTACGCAAGAACAGCTTGCAGAATAACTTGGTATCACAGCAAGAGCAATTTCTCAATGGGAAACGGACAGAACAGCTCCCGATTTATCACAGATTCCTATTCTGTGTAATCTTTTTAATGTAACTGCTGATACTCTTCTTGGAATTGATATTTCATTAAAGCAAAGCAAGATTGATGAGATATATAATGCCACATATGAAGTTGCGTGTAGCGGATATGCACTCGGTCTGAAATCATTAATCATTTTAGTCCTCCTCGGTTGACAATTAGGTATTTTTATGGTATAATTTTAACAGAATCAAGCATTTTATGTGCTTTTATATGTATATAATAAGCAAGAGGTGACAATTTCATGCCAAAGGCAAAGCAGTCGCAATACGGTTCTGAGGATATTTATACGATCATTCAGTCTTCACAGTTTGCAGAGCTTATTACATTTGAGGAATGTGGAATAACATATCCTCATCCCAATTACAAGCTAAAAAGGAACAACTGCACTCTTTCCTGCATCGAATATGTGGAAAGCGGTGAAGGAGTCGTTCACGCAGACAGCACCTGCTTTTATCCTTCAGCCGGTGACACATATATGCTGCACGTAGGTGAAAACCAGTATTACTGGTCAGACAAGTCCAACCCTTGGAAAAAATACTGGATAAATATAAAAGGCTCCAACTTCAAAAAGCTGCTTGACGTTTTCAAGCTGAACAAATCCCATCATTTTCCGGGGCTTGACATAAAATCAGAGCTTCTTGAGATAATTGAAATTGCCAAAAACGCCACAGCCGACCACACAATCAAGTATCTCGAAATAATCAACAGAATACTGCTTAAAATGTATGAGTACAACTCACGGCAGACACACACAAGCACCGCAATGCAAATCCGTGAGTACATCGACCTGCACGTTTCGGATATATTTTCTCTGTCGGAGCTTGAAAAAAAGTTCGGAAAATCAAGGTCTCAGATAATACGTCTTTTCAAGAAGGAGTACGGTTTAACACCCTACGCCTATCATCTCGACAAAAGAATCGAGGTAGCAAAAAATCTGCTTACCGGCACAAAGATGAAAGTAAAAGACATTGGTGAAAGCCTTAATTTTTACGATGAGCACTATTTCAGGAACACTTTTATGAAAAAGACAGGGGTATCCCCCACAAAATTCCGTTCACAGGTAATCAAATAATCATCTATAAGCTTTTTCAGCCTGTATACCTTTTATGGGGCATACAGGCTTATTTTTTTATTGGTATGCACCGCCCTTACGGGCAGCGCATACAGGAAACGCCGAAAGCACAGTACCATCACGGCAAAAAAACATATTAATATGAAAAGGAGAGTTAGCCGTCCGTGCTTTCTGCAGTAACCTCGATGGTTTTACGGACCTTACTAATCTACAACCGATACTGTGATATTGTCTATCATGGCAGAATAGTTATAGAACTGTCCGTCTCTGTCCTGAGGATCCACGAAAAGTGTGAACTGGTCGTGGTCTCTTACATCAATATTCGAGCCGATTGTAAAGGTTATGCTTCTTCTCACCCAACCGTCGGACGCATTTGCCATAAATACGCTGTTCTCAATGGGGTGATCGGTAATACTTCTGATTTCTCCGTTTACAATATCGGTATACTTGGGATTTACCTTTGCTGTTACATTAACGCCGTCAGCACCGTGCTGGTCGGTGAGAATACGCAGGTCAAATTCAACCTTGTAGGTAGCTCCTGCCTTAAAACGGGTATCTGCTTTGAAATAGCACCAGGTCTTTTTTGATGAAGCGGGTACAAGCAGATATGCGTGGTTACCTTCTCTCAGGTCGTCCTCAACGATTGTTACGGTTGTTGAGCCTGTTGCAAGGTTTGCTCTGCTATTAATATCCTCAGCATCTGCATTTTCAATATAGAAGGGTGCACCTTCGTCAACCTGCATCATCAATTCTTCAACCTTCTGCTGATGCTGTTTTTCTTCAAGGAGAAAGGCTTCGGATGCTTTGTCGGGCTTTACTCTTAAGTAGTCGATTTCATAGTATCCGTTTTCATTTGCAGGGTCAAATCTTATTGTGTTTACAATACCTGTCCAAGCAGCATTCTGTGTGCAGTAAAAATTCATTATATAGAAGCCTTCTGAATCCTTCTGAGCATCTGCAAGACTCATTCTGTATGTCTTTGCTTCATTGAGATTAGGCTCTGCGTCCGTTGCAAAATATATTGTGGACGAGGCAGATACATTATCACCTGCACTGAAGGAGGGCTTGAATCTTAACTCTATTTCACGATAATACTCGGTATTAATATTCAGCTTTTCCTGAACCATAATCGGGTCTGCGGAAGTTGAGTTCATACCCAGCACACCTTCCGAAACAATTCCTGTTGCATTTACAAGGCTGAAGCCTTCAAAGTCACCGGGAGTATTAAATTCAAACTGATTGTCAAGCTTTGCCTGCTCCGAAGAAGCGTCATTTCTTACAGTTATGGAAATATCGTTGCCGTCTACGGTGTACTTATAGCCGAAGGTATCACAAATGAGCTTTATGGGAACAAAAAAAAGTCCGTCAAGCTTTTCAACAGGCTGTGACAGCGTTACAAGAGCGTTGTCAACATAAGCGATATCGCTTCCTACCGTAAGGCTTATTTTGCTTCCGTTATTTCCAAAAAGATCCAGTGTTCCGTTCTTTCTGTTATACTCGTGGTATACGTTGAGAATGTTATAGAAGCCGTCAGAGGGATTTCCTGCAAGGAAAATTTCATCACCTGTTCTTCTCACAAACCCACCGTTTACAACAACCTCTGTGCCGTCCACATTCATAACGCAGGAATCAGCTCCGTATGATCCGAGGAATTCTATGGTCTTGATGTAATAGTTGCCTGCATAGTCCATAGGGTCAATTCTAAGTCCCTTGATGGTACCTTTCCACAAATCATTCTTTGAAAGGTCGATGTAATAGTCGTGATATGTTCCGTCGGCAATTACTTCCGTTGTTGTATAGAAGCCTCTTGAAGCCGACCAGCCGTCACCCTGCTCGTATCTGAAGAAGAATTCTATCTTTGTACTTTTTCCTTCATCGTACTTAACGCATATATGCAGGTACTTTGCCTTTTCCGCATCAATATAGTTATTGCTGATGCTTACCGATTCAATATTTCCGTCACCTGTTGTGGTTGTACCTACAAGTGCTTTTTCGTTTGCATCATACTTGGGAGGTGTGGTATTATTACATTTTACCCACATAATGGCATCGGATTCATTTTCAAAGTCCCACTTTTTAACGGAGGCGTTGTTTGAAACATTCGAGGAAAGCTCTACAAAGTATTCTCTTCTCATGGGAACTGTCTTTGCAGGATACAGATAGCCAAGTCTTGCTTTCTGATTGTCTGTGGGCACAACGTCAAAGTGTGCATTGTCGTCCTTGCCTGCTACAGAGGAAAATACCTGTCTGTTTGCATCAACATATCCAAAGCCGTTAAGACTTGACGGCATAATATAGTGTCCTTCGCCGTATTCGTTCCAGGTGGTGTGGAATACGAATTTTCCAATCCAATCGTTACCCTCACGGGTTGCAAGAAGAGGAAGATAAGTATTCTTTGCCCACTCCATAACAGCCTTATGCTCTTCGACGGAAGCATTTGGCGTTCTTCCCTCTGTCCAGCCGATGTCGTTAAAGCCTACGCCGATACTGGGTACAAGTGAAAGAATACCGTTTGTATAGGATTTCATCATCTCGTCCTTCTGGAACTGAGCCGAGTATGAAGAATCACCGAAGGTATAGCTTACAAGTGCTTCCACGCCCATTTCCTTGAGAACATTAAGCTGTTCTGCGTTATAGCCTTTGAAGGTAGCACATTCAAGGATAATCATACCGTCATAGCCGAGGCGTTTGATATCCTCTCTCATAAATGCTATAGCCTTCTTGGCATTTTCCAAGCCGCCGAGATTTGCAATAAACTTTTCATGGTCATAAATAGTGAACACAGCCTTATTGTCTATGCTCATATATCTGTCGTCGGAGAAGAACCATTCGCACCAGTAAGGCCACAGATAGTTATAGAAGAAGGAGTCTTCCTTCATATAACAGCTCATGTTTTCCCACATAATGCTCATTTTCACCATGTCGGAATACTTAGCGTTCATATAACCGTCAATTATTGCGGCAGCATGGGGAGTGTTTTTGATAGGTGCATTGCCCAAATCCAACAGATACCAGCAATAGTGCTGGAAGTCGTAGCCGTGCTCAGAGAGAAATTTTAACTCCCAGTCGGCAACCTCAGGCAAACCTTCGTCGTAGTAGCCAAGAACAGGCTCGATTTCCGCATAGGGTGAAACATAGTCCCAACCGTAGTGGTCGCCTTCACGCCACAGTGAGCATACGCTCATACCAACATACCATTCGTCATCGTTTACGGGAACGGGTGTGGGTACATAGTCTGTATAGTCATAGGTGTTATAAATCTCAACGTCGTCAAACCACAGTGCTTCTGCACCGTTATTCACAATTTCAATGCCGTCAATTCCGTCCTGTGTAAGAGGAACATTTCCGCACACCTTATTGTTGATTTTGATAACAGCCGTATCGGTATGGGTATCGCCCTCTATTCTTATAAGCTGCCAAACATTCTTGTTGTATGCTCGCAGATTGTTGCCGTCAGCTGAAAAAGCTCCTGCCTTAACATCAACCTTCACGGCAGTTTCATTGCCGTTTTTCAGGGCAACAAAAGCATCTGCCTTATCCGAAGCAAGCACAAACACCTGTGCAACAAACTTGCCTGTTAACTTTTCAAAGGTCTTTGAAGAAGTGCCGCTGCCGTTCATTTTAACGCTGAGAACATCAAGGTCAGACTTCATTTCGCCAACAGCTACATTGTCCGAAACAGTCCAGCCGTAAGGCTTTTTACCTGCATTTGAAAAACGGAAGGCATCATTGACTGCGTAGTTTACATACATATGTGTTTCCGACAAAAGCACGCTCTGCTTTGCCTCTTTTGTTGTGGCATAGGTCATTCTTGCAAGATTTTTTGCATTGCCGTTCATGGCAAAGCTTCCTGCATCGGCGCCGTTAATTACTATCTTTGCATTTTTGTTGTCAAGGTCAAGCTCAAAGTAAATCCACTGTGTTTTTGCGTCTGCAACAACATCAATGTCTGTAGCATTTTCTTCATTTCCCGTAGCAACGTACTTTCCCTTTACCGCCGCAAGCTTAAACAAAAGGCTTCCGTCAGAATCGGTAAATACAATTTCCGCACCGTCGTTCTGAGAAAAGTACAACGATAATTCAACCTTTACAACACCCTTTGTTTGAACCGTCATATCTCTGTGAGCGGCTACTCGTGAGCTTTCACTGTAGTCGTCAAGGGAATTTAAAGACTCATCGTTTGAGACAACAGCGGGATTTCCCATGTTCTCAAGTTTCCAGCCGGAAGCAATTCTTTTCTTGTCACGAACAGTTCTCACCATTGCAAAGTCATCAATAAGATAAACTGCCTGTTCTCTGTTGCCGTATTCCTTTAAAGTGCCGCTCACTCTGTTTTCGGGCAGTGCAACTCTATTGATAATTGCGCTTGTTTCGCTTCTCTTAATGGAGTTTGTAGCATAGAAGTTACCGTAATCGTCGCTTCCCAGAACTACACCTGCACGGTAGAGCATCATAAGCTCATCATAGTAATCTTCTGTTTCTGCCACATCGGGGATATCTTTAATGTCATTTTTGGGGGTGAAATAGCTTTCGGGCATTGCATTTGCAAAGAGAAGAGCCATTTCGTATCTCATAATATTGCGGTCATAGTTTGTGTACTGATTTTCTTGGATAAGACCGTTAGCCTTAGCATATTCGACATACATATCATACCACTTGCCGCCTGTCTTTTCGGAAATTGTCTTACCGTTGTAGATTGAATGTACACGGCTTGCCATGGTGATGCCTTCCGCAACGGTAACATTTCCTTCGGGAACATAAAGAGTGTCGCTCTTGCCGTTTACAAAGCCAAGCTCATATGCACTTTTCACATCATTTGCATACCATGCATTTTCTGCAACATCAGCAAACTGACCTACTGTATATGTATTTGTTTTAGCAAAGCCGTTTGCACTTACCGCTGCTGACATTACACAGGCTGTAAGTGCCGCAAAAGCAACCTTCAACATATTTTTCATAGTCATTTATCCTTTCTGCATTATTTTAAATATAAAACATGGGCGGACAGCTGCCACCATCCACCCATAACCAACACAAGAATTAAAGCTCTTCGCCGTTAAGAATCTTGTCTACCGCCGTCTTAAAATCCTCATATTTGTCGGAATCCGCAATTTTCTGTGCAACCTCATAAATACTTGCTGACATTGTATCGCCGTAGGTTACTGTCTCACCAATCTTCACATAAGGTCTTACAACAATAACGTCGTCATACATATCTGAAGGAATGTTATACACTACTGCAGTAAAGAAGGTTACATTTCCATCTTTTTCAAAGATTTTGTCTACTTTTTTACCATCTACCATACCATAGCTTACACCGTGTACATAGTGTGTACCCTTTGTAAGTGCAGTGTTTTCAATTTTAAGCTCATTTTCGGCAACGCCGAGATTGTTAAGCGTTACCTTTCTTGCCACGATATAACCGTATTCGGTAAGTTCATTGTGGTTTCTTTCAATAGTGCTTACACTTGCCTTGAAGCGGATACCTGCAGGAGAATTTACTCTGATGGAGTTTTCGTTGTAGGACTTGGGTGCGTAGGTGTAGGGCTTGTAGTAAATCTTGAAGTTATCGGCATGAACGGAAACTGTTGTAGGCTTGCTTGCATCAACAGCCTTTACATTAAAGTTAAGACCAAATTTTTCAACGTTGTTTGTTCCAACCGTAAATGTACCTTTTCGTTCCATTGTTTCGGGATCATAAACCTCACCGTTTAAAACAAGGATGCTGTCAACAACATATACCCTTTCGCCGATACTTATATCATGCTTATTTGCCACCTTATCGCCGCCGGCATAAACATAAGCATTATACGTTACGGAGGCTACGTTTTCCTGACCTGCAGGGATATAAACCTCGGATGCAACAGTGTAAATACCGTCAGCCAGAGAACCGCCTGAGTATAAAACAACACCTATCTTGGGGTAAACCTCATCACCGCTTTGCTTAGAAGCTGTTTTTACATATTCATTATCTTTATGTGCTTCATCATACAGGAACTTTGAAGTAGAATCACCGGCAGTACTTGAACCGTCAAACCAGATTCCACCGCCGTTTAAGGTAGCAATTTTCGGGAACGCATTAGCCGCATTAGATGCGTCTACATATTCGTTAACACCAAGAGTACCATAATTGAAAATTCTGGAATTTGTGTTATCGGCATTACTCTTGCCGTTAAAGTGCAAGTTAGCAAGGAGATAGCCTGCGTCTGCTTCAGCAGCAGAAGGTTCAAAATTATCGTCCCATACAGCATAGAGGGTTGTATCAGATGAAATCACAATTTCTTCTTCTGTAATCAGCTTACCATTGGGTGTTGCTGACCAGCCCACAAATCTTGAAGTACCTGCAGTCTGACAGGTATAATCCGCAAGCTTGATCTTGATATCCGTAACAGAAGTGGGAACAGCTACATCCTTGCCGTTTGCATCAAAGGTAACGTCATAGAAGGGTGTATAATACACCTTCATATAGTCAACATATCTATTAAGTTGTCTGTTTTCGGTAGTGTCTGTAGTAAGAGGGAAATACAGACCTATATTTTGAAGACCGCCGAGATTGTCCTTTGAGCCGTTTGCACCGGTTGCCTTATCATCGACATACTTAAAGCCGGAAACGGATTCCACATAATCTGCCGCACCTGCTGTCAGTTCGCTGCCTGCGCCAATTTCATTTGGGTGTTCTACACTGCCACAAACAGCAAGACTGTTTCTAACAGCAACCTCTGTCTTTGCACCCCAGACAACAGTATAATATCCTTCGGGGAAGGGGTTTTGAGCGTCGGTGCTGAGGTAAAATCTGGGGTAACCGCCGTCTGTCTGCATTGTACCGTCAGCGATTTTGGGTGTTGTGCCGGAATTGAAAGTAATTACGGAAAGACCATAAGCATCGGGCATACCTGCGGGTGCTTTTACTACTTTTGTGGTTGTTTTGTAATAATCGATTTCTGCTCCGGTTAATGCTCCATTATCAAAATCAACCCAGTAAGCAAGCTGACCGTAAGTAGGATGTGTTTCAGTGATAGCATCTCTGTAAACCGCATAAAGGGTTGTATCCTTTAAAACTTCAAGTTCTGTTACAACTGCACCGCCTTCTGTGAGAGACCAACCGAAAAACACTTTATTTTCGTCTGCAACAGTTGCTTTATAGTCTGAAAGATCAAGCTTTGTTCCGGGAAGAACACCTGTAACTGCTTCGGGAACTATTGCTTCAACAGAGCTTGAGAAAGTAACGGTTGCGGGACCCTGATAATAAAGCTTGATATTATCAAGATAATAGGTAAATGTTAAATTTGACACATTACTTGTTACAGTAAGATCTTTGTTAGAATTATTCCATGTAGCATCCTGCATAATCTGGAAGCGGTTAGTGGTATTTGCTACAGTTCTGAATTTGATAGTATTTGTAAGCTTATTTGTACCGTTCGTAAGCTTTGCATTGGGGTTGCTGAGTGTGATTATGCCGCCTTCAACGTTACCATCATTTTCACCGGAAGAAGCAACGCTGGTTGAAAGCTGTGTTAAATGAGAGGTTGACCAGTCGTATTTTTCATCAATCCAAAGGTCATACACAAGTGTATAGTCACCTGCAGGATAAAAGCTTGGTGATGCACCTGCAATAAGATTAAGTCTGCTCCACTTATAGCGGGAATCCATCTTAAACGCCTTATTACCTGTACCGTCATCTACAACACAAAGCTTATCGTTGCCGTTATAGTTTAAGAAGTACATCTGGAGCTCGAAGCCGGTAAAGTCGTGAGAAGATGAGTTTTTGGGAACCTGCTGCCAGGTTTTCCATTCAGTTGAAACCTCACCGCCGTTATAAAAAACCCCGTTTTTATTATTTGTTTCTTCAAGGTCGAGGTTATAAATAAGACGTCCGTATTCGGACTCTGCCTGTAAATCTGCCGCCTCTTCGACAGGGGTCGTTTCCTCAGCAGCCTCTGCCTTGAAGACCTCTGCCGCATCGACTGCTACTTCCTGTGTTGTTTCTACCATACCCACCGTAACAGGTGCTGCAAATACAGCTGTGGAAAGCACAGTAACAATTGCAAGAATAATGCTTAATGTTTTTTTCATGTCTTTCATCTCCTAATTCTTTTAATTTATTCGCTAAATAAATCTTCGCCGTTAATGAGAACATCGCTTCCCGAAAGGATGTCTGATTCTGCAATAACTACAGCATCAATTTCGGGGCTTGTATATGTCTTTTTGGGCATAAACACACCTCCTATACCTTAATAGTAACATCGCAAAAAACGCAAGTAAAGGTATATTATTAGCAATTATATGTAATAAATACGCATTTTTGCATCAATTGACTTGATTTTTATGTATTTAAGTGTTCCCGACGCCATTATTATTCTTCAAGAAATACCTTGCGTACAGCTTCAAGATGTCCGTAGCCGTACAGGTCATCGGGTTCAAGATAGCTTCCTTCCGTCCATTCATTCCAGCTGTTGACGGTAACAAGAGGCGCTTTCATATCGGGGTGGCTGTCTATATACTGCTTTGCAAGCTCAAAGCCCTTTTGGACATTTTCGGGGGTATTTTCAAGGCATCTCCACTTGAAAACCTTCTTATATCTGGGGGTATTGTCCCAGCCTATTGAAACGTGAGGAATAAAGGGGGCTTTTATGTTCTGTTCAACATACTCCCATTCCTTTTTCACGTCCTCAAGGATTTCAAGGTAAGGTCTTTCCATTGCCGCAAAGTCAAAGAAGTTATAGTGTGTTACACCGTCAAAGCCCGCATTATTGATAAAGGTGAAAATATCCGTCTTATCATCAAGCATGGTTGCCATATACTTTCTGCTTCTGATTGTAAGATGCAGTTCAAGTCCCGGGAAGCCTGCCTTTACCGTTTCGTCACGGAAGAACTGCAGTGCCTCGTAAGTCTGCTCTACTCCTCCGAGACCTCTTACAAGATTTTCAACGTCGAAAAGCATATAAACGGGCTTGCCGTCAATCTTATAATATGAAGGGTGTGAGAAATACTTTTCAATGGTACGCTTTACCACATAGTCAAAGGTCTTTCTGTCAACCGCACCGTCCCATATGGGAATGTCAAGGTCTGCCGTTCTTGTGTCCCACTGAGTCTTTGCGGTGTGGTTTGCCCACATAAGATAGAACTTTACCTTATCGTTATTGCGTGCTTTGAGGTAGCCGTTATTTAAGCACTGTTCAAGAAAAGGCTTATTATCAAACCAGTACCAGTCGTAAATAAATACGTTTACGCCATGTGCTGCCGCCGCTTCGATTTCCATTTCCATAACATAAGGATCTGCTTCGTTCACATATCCCCAAAGAGGCTTACGAGGCCAGTTATGACCTTCAAACTTTGGCTGTGCCGCCTTTACCGTCTGCCATTCGCCGTAGCCCTCGGGCCAGAATATGCGTGTTCTCGGTTCATCGCCCGTATAGGCAGGCCAGATATATGCAGCAACATCATATTTTTTCATAATTCTCTTCCATTTCGTGTTATTTGTTTTTAACCTACAACAGTATTTTATCATCACAAAGTAGCGTAGTAAAGGTAATATATTTGCAATTATATGTAGAATATGGGCACTCAGGGAGTTTGAACAAGCGGTTTTGGATACAAAAAAACACATCTCTTTTTTGTGATGTGTCAAAGAGTTATTCCTATTAATTTACGATTTGCTTCTGTGACTGCAGGAGTACGGCGGCTAAACTCATCCTCCTGTTTTCTACATCGCTGACAAGAAGGTTAATATAATTCCGGGTAAACTATTATAAATGGTAAAACTTACGTGAGATATAAAATGGAAAACAGGTTGTTTATTTGGGGCTGATTACATTTTTGGCCTTTGTAATGAAACTTATCTCTTTCACTCCGAAACTTAACTTCATCACAATGAAACTAATCTTTTCACGCTGAAACTTAACTCATAAAAAAATGCACCGCCCGGTGCATTGTATCAATATATGAGTTATTTGCCGTTTTTCAATGATATCCGTTCCCTTTGGTCACGGATGATATAGCTGACGTTTGTCAAGACACAAGAAAGCATAATACTGTCAATGCTTTTTTCGGCATTTTTCCTTTTGCAAGCCGTTATTTGACGAAAAGCTTATTCACAAGCCTTGAAATTATAAACAGGAGTAATTCTTTTTATAATCTCTGCAGAAGGCTCAATGCCCTCCATTATTTCCTCCATGTTTTTGTAAGCCATCGGCGACTCGTCAAGAGTGCTTGTGCTTATGCAGGTAGAAAAGATGCCTTCCATCTGTTTTTTGTACTCATCAAGAGAAAGAGTACAGAAGGCTTTCTTTCTCGACATCAGTCTTCCTGCACCGTGAGGAGCAGAATTGTTCCACAGACTGTTTCCTTTGCCGATGCAAACAAGGCTTCCGTCACGCATATTTATGGGTATTAAAAGAAGCTCCCCTTTATTTGCAGAGACAGCTCCTTTTCTGAGTATCATTGAACTTGTGTCAATGTAGTTATGAATGGTGGTAAATGAATCGGTGACGGTAAAACCCATCTCTTTTATGATTGTATCGGCTATTGCCTTTCTGTTGATACAGGCAAAGTGCTGCATAATTTTCATATCGTGAATATAGTGTTCAAACAGCACACCCGTTAAATATGCAAGTTCCAGAGGCATACCGATTTCGTGCGTTTTTTTCAATTCTTTGATTGTTTTCTCAATTTCCGTATGCCTTCCCTCTGCCTTTAGTCTTTGTATTGCCTCATCAATCTGATATCTTGCCCCGCCCCACATTGAGCATACCGCCTGTTCCTGATAATACTCTGCAACCTCTCTGCCAAGATGTCGGCTTCCCGAATGTATTACAAGATATAAATTTCCTTCATCATCTTTATCAATTTCGATAAAATGATTTCCGCCGCCAAGTGTACCGATGCTTCTTTTGCCTCTTGATATTTTAACAAAATCCTTACAAAAAAGGTTATCTATTTCCGTAATGGAAGCGTATTCGTGTTGAGTTCCGTGTATTTCTCTTCCGCAGGGAATGTACTGTCTTATCACTTCGTCAAGCTTATGAAAATCAATACTCTTTTGCTCAAGCTTTATTGTTTCCATTCCGCAGCCTATGTCAACACCCACCATGCCGGGAACAATCTTGTCCTTTATCGTCATTGTTGTTCCTATTGTACACCCTATACCTGCATGTACATCAGGCATAATACGGATTATCGAATCGGCAAAAGCCTTTTCATTACACACCGATTCTATCTGACTGTATGCCTTCGGCTCAAGCTCATTTGCAAAGCATACCGCAGTATTGAATTTGCCTTTTATCTCTATCATACTAATCTCCTTATACAAAAATCAGGGATAAAGCCATGCCCTATCCCCATAAAATCTATGCCGCTATTTTTTCGTATCTTTCGCTTTCCAGAACTTCAAGCATAAACTGATACGGTGTCATATCAGAAACAGCTCCACCCGCAATCATCGAAAACAGCCTTGGTGTACAACCCGAAACAAGTATCACACCTTGCTCGTTTTTGGTAACAGGCTGCTTTCTGTTTCGGCTTTCCACATTCCAGAAGACAATCTCAGGAAGCTTGTATCCTGCTTTTTCAAACAGCTTCTTTGCATATTCAAAGTTTGTCACAGATGCATCGTCAGTACAGTAATCAAATTCCATATCGGATATTATATAAAGCCTGTCGGGCATTTCCGACTGCGGAACACTATTCTTTACCGCCGCATTAAGAACAAGCTCAAACACCTTCTGAATATTGGTGTTTGCAACCTCATTATAGTTATGACAATATCTTAATCTATCAAGTATATCGTCACCCTTGATTTCTACAAGCTGAGGATTTTCTGAAAATGTAATGAAATGATTCTTAAAAGCACCCACATTTCTCTCGGCAAAATAAATACCCAGCGACAATGCAACGGCAGCAGGCATAGGATCATTATTACAGTACATTGAACCCGAGCCGTCTATTACGGCAAGAGCGTTTTCTCTTGTGCCGTAATCCTCCTGAGAAATCCATGTGGTATTTATGGACTTTCTTTCTCGGTCGCTTACATGCCTCTTAAAAAACGGGGTTATAATTTCATAAGGTGTAAGCACTCCCGTATTAAGCTTTACTTCACCTGTACTTGCTTTATTGAGAAACTCATTGTATCTTTCTCCGTCGTTGCGGATAAATGCCTTTCTGTACTTGAACATCGCCTTGGAAGGCTGCTTTGCATAATCAAAGGTATAATCTTTTTCACGAAGGTTATTCTCAATTATTTTGATTCTTGCACGAAGCTTTACGAGGCTTTTTCTGTATGTACGGTCATCAATTCCGAGAAATTTTACGATTTTCTTTGCCATCTTCACAGTTTCCCCGTTGGATGCATTGACCGACGGAAGCCACTTGCCAAGCAGTGAAATTTCACCGTCACCTTCAAGTGCTTTCATATCAGTATCATACTGCAATTTCAGAACATACAGCATATCCTTTTCAAGAGGCGTGCCAAATAAAGACAGCAGGTCATCAAATCGTCCGTACTCGGAGACATTAAAAAGATTCTTTCTTGCAGATTCTCTTTCGTTTTCCGACAGCCACTTAAGTATGATTCTGAAGAATCTTCTTTCACCCAGACCGCCTCTGATATCTCTTGCATAAAAGAGCAGTTTCATGGCAATGTCTTTGTTTTCAGTGTATGCTTTTACAAAGCGTGAGATGATTTCTTCTTCCGATGCATGACGTAAAGCTCCTGCCGTACTGAAAAGGTCAAGGCAATGGGAAAGACTTGATTTGTGTATCAAAGCACCGTTTTCGGTCAACGTCTTATTTGCTTCATTCTTTAAGTATTCTAACATGAAACTCACTCCTTCTAAGTGTATTATCAATAAAGTTACAAGGCACAGTTTCTGATAAAGGTGGGATTTTTCCTTACTTATTCATCATGTTTCTGTATGTGCCTTTTATTAACAAGGTACTCGTCGGGAAGCGCCCGAACATATTTTTTTAAGAGGTTTCCGCCTCGGAGGTGAAAATAATTGCTGCAAGTACCTTTTTTAACACTCATTATTTCGAATAAGCTCCATTTGCCGTTGGAAATAATCAAGTATTAACTATTAAGATGATTTCTCACTGCATACAGGGATTCCAGCCCTGCTGTCACCTGTATAACATGTCCTATCCGACAAGGAAATGCCGAATATTTGCCGTTAGTGTCTTTTAAAAATTATGTGCAAGTCATTCCAAATATACAGTACAACAGAAATATCAACACATAATATACAAGGTGCGAGGAGGTCAGCTTACCTCTATCAGATTTTACGAGTCCGTCCCGTTGCTGTTTTGTTGGCTGTTCGCACCTTTATTTTCAAGATACCGTTTTCATCACATGCGTGGTCTTTCACCTCGCCCGCCGTCTGCTTACAAAGCAGCTGCCGCTTAAGCGGCAAATGTGTCTCATTTTTGCTGCAGGTATCTTTGTTACACTTACCGCAGTCCGAGGGGCTCCAATTGCCAAAGGAGGCGGTAAAATGTTTTTTTGGTTGAGACACCTGCCTTGACAATGCCCGGTACGAAGCCCTGTCGGCATCGATGTGCCGGAGGGGCGAACCCAACTCTGATAAATCAGGAGCATTGCCATTTAGCAGCAGGTGTCTCTATAGACATTTACCATAGTCCGGAGGGCTCCAATTGCCCAAGGAGATGATAAAATATCTATTAGGTCAAGACACCGTCTCTGCTCTACTTGCTTGAAATAGTTTGCTGTCGGTGTCTTTTATCAAGATGCAGTTTTAAAATTTCAGTATTAACCGAAGTTAATCCGTGGTCAAAATCAAGTCTGACAAAAAACTTGCTGTCTGCATCTTCAAATTCAAGGCTCTTTAATGTTAACCTCCGATTGTTTTACCAATTCGGCATTCAAACATTTCAGCTGTCAGAGCCTTTATGATTGCTTTCTCGGCAGTCGCACTTTTATCATTGATACAGTGGCGGCACTGCAATAAAGCTAACCTATTCGCTGAAAGCATATTTACGGGGAAAAAGCTATGTCGCCTGCAGAATTTGTTTCTATATTCTGCTGTAAAACTTTTTGTTGCCGTCTGTGCCTTTCGTGACTTCATTGTAACACCAATTTTTACCATTTTCACGGAAAAAAAGCTGCGAACTTAATTAAAGTTCGCAGCAAATTTGTTTTTTTAGTCTTTCTTTTATCAGGTTTCTGAAATTGTCACTTCCTGTCACTTCAAGCATTGGACCGAAGGACAAAACACGTATAACAATTTCCGTTTCGTCATCCCTGTCATAATTTACATACAAAAGGTATTTGTTATCGTCCGCCTTTTCGCACCTCTTTTCAAAATGTGCGAAGTGCAAAAGTGCTCTTTCCAGTGCATTTCTTTCATCGGTTATTTTTAAGGTTACGGTGTTTTTCACGCTTTCATACGGCTTTGCATCGGAAATCCTTTCGCCGTCATAAACACGGCACTTGACTATATTGGAAAGATTGACGGTTTTGACAAAGGGACATCCGCTTGTGACAAGGCGGAATTTATCGTCCTTCTCTGAGTATTCCAGCTTTTCGGGATTACATCTTGCATAAACCGTGGTGCCTTTTCTGCTTGTCATCTCAATTTTGATGCACTTTTTCTCATTCATTGCTCTGAGAATAGTCCTGAAATTATTTATGTATTTTTCATCTTCAAAATCATCGCCGTCGCTGTATTTATCAAAGACATAGTAATCATCCTCCGTAAACAACGGCTCAACATCGTTGAGAAATTCATGCTCGATGCCGAAAAGCTTTATTCGCTTATCACGGAAAATTGCAGACAGGTACATTTTCTGAAGATTTGTCAGCGGCATTGTGGGAGTATGCTTTATGGGCGTTGTAAAATCCTTCTTTACAATCTGCCATTTCTCTTCCTTAATGGATTGCATAATGGCAAATGCACTTTCGCCGAAGGCTTTATCGGCACAGATTGCGGACAATTGCTTTGCATCGGCATTGCCTTTGAGAATTTCCGATATTATGCTTGCCACGGCATTATAGTAGGCTGAGTATATTTCATTGAATACCATCATTATCCTCCTTTACACCGTACATTTTATACATATCTTCAAGGTCGTTTCTAAATGTTTGTTCGACGGCTTTGTTTGAAAAATCAATCTCCGTGATTCTGCATATAAAGGTGCGTATCCACGGAATTATTTCGCCTGAATCATAAATATCAGCGGAGAATTTATATGTGTTTTTATCAAGCTTTTCAATTTCACCCACACGCTTTTCCCTATACAAACGGCGGACAATATACTCCTCGTTATCCTCTACCCTGACGGTAAATTCCACATGCTCAGTATCATTTTCGGAATGTTTTGACCTGTTAAGACTTACGCCCCAGATATATTTCTGCATTTCATCAAGCCTGCTTCTGATGTCATCAAATTCTGCATACTCATCGCCCATTTTAATATCCGACAAGTAATCCACACGGTATGACTTTATAATTTTATACTTTGTGTCATAGGCAACAAGATACTGTCTGCCGTTCTGTGTGCTGATAAAAACACGAAGGGGTAAAACCGTAATTTCATTTGGTTTTTCAAAGCGTCTTGAGTGATTTTTTGCCGAAATCATACACTTTTTCCTCATTGCAAGGAAAACATCTTCAAGCACATCGCTGTCAATGGCGCTTGTTATGTAATGATGCTTGAACAGAAAGTTTTTGGCGGTACATTCGGATTTATCAAGTAAAAATGAGCCTATAACACCGCAGGGCGAAACCTCTGAGAAAAAATCAAGTGCATCCCGCAAATCGGGAAGAATTGCGTCCTCTGCCCTGCCGTACAATGTGTTTTTACCCGCCTTTTCGCTTGTGACAATGCCAAGGGCTGTATACTCCTTCAGCTTTTTTCTTACTGTTGATTCATCAAACTCCATCGGCGAAGAAAACATACTCAGGCAGTCGTTTTCAATTATGTCAATAATTTCGGTAAGTGTCTTCTTTTCGTTTGCATCGTGAAGAATATCAAAAATAAGAAAATGAAGCGTAATATCTCCGTCGGTAAAGCTTTTAGCCTTAAGTGCCTTATACAAAGGATTGCTGCTGATGCTTCTGCTGTCTATTGAAATAAAGACATTCTTGCCTTCTTTAGTGCGGGTAAACTTCATATGCTCGCCGAGAATACTTTCGGTTCTTCTCTTTTCATCATCATATGAACGTGCGCTTTTGTTTGTATATTCATCTCTGTTTTTAAAGCCGTACACATAAAAATCACGCATATAGCTTCTTATTTTCTCAAAGTTTTTTATTAGCTCTTTGTAGGTTGACACCTTCTCACCGCCTTATACTCCAAGAGTTGTTACATTTAATCCCTCACAAGAAAACTCTCTATATAATTTGCATATTCCTTGCCTGTCGGAAGCTCATAATCAGCCTTCAATGCCCTACGGGTGGTTATTACCCGTTCATTTGTTATTGGATTGATGCCTGTCTTTTCAACCTCGCCCCACGTAACGCCGATGCCCTTTTTCTGCCATGAAGGAAGGTCGTTGAAATTAATCCCGCGGGTAAACAAAAACTCATTTTTGTAAGCGATGCTTTTGCCCTCCAGCATTTCCGTAGCTTCCTTGACGCCCACTCCTTCCTTACGGAGCTTCCAATAGCAGTGTGCATTTAGCGAATTTCTGTGTGCATCCTCCTGACGCCACAGAAAATAGTCCTTAACACGCTCAATGCTCGGCAGCGGAACCATTCGGCAGTCAAAAACGGCAGCCATACCCAGTGAAAGGGAAAAAACGGCACTTGCCGTTCCTGCAAGTATGGAATTGAATTTACGCACTTTTCTTCCGAAGGTTTGTTCATCTGTATGGAACAATAGCGATATTTCATCGCTCTCGGTAAAACCGTAAACAACACGGAAGCCGCAATCCATAAGCTGATATACGGTATTAACCATCATATCTCGGAACTTTTCATCAAAGGGGGCTTCAAAATCGCACATTTCTTTTGTCAGACGTGAAAAATTTCTTCCGTCAAGCCTCGCCACCATATACATATCAGACAATATATGCTGATCTATAGACTGCTCAAAGGCTCTCATTTTCAAATCCAGATCGTCAAATTTCATATTTATTCCCTCCATGGCTCAACAGTCATCGTTGTGCCGTCATTTTTTACAAAATACAATACGTCAAAGCCTTCATCGTAAGAAGGAATTTCCAGCTTGTTTGAAGTTGCGGCAATTGCATTGTCGGGAACTCTTGCCGTGCCCTCTCTTAAGGAATTGCGTGCAATACAATCCTTGATTTTTGATTCCATAAAAACACCTATTACCTGATAGCCTTCAGCCTTTGCCTCGGGAATATATCTTGCTCTGTCAGAACGTGTGGGATTTGTGTTATCCACAGCAAAGCTCTGACGGTTTTCAAAGCATTGGGCAATCAGCATTTTTTCTCTGTAACGGGTTTTCAAGGTATCAAGATTTACCCGTACATAGTCGGCTGACAGGTATTTTTCATAAAATGTGCTTTTTCCGCTTCCCTGCAAGCCCATCATAACAACCATGGTTTTCGTCACCGTCTTATCCCCTTTCCGAGACGATTACAAGCCTCTTATGTTTTGATTTTTAACGGACGTTTTATCTTACAAAACAATTATAAAGCAACGTGTGTCCAAAAAACAGGACTTTGGTATATCAAAACAGTGGGATAATTGAAAATTTAAATGCAAGCAAACCTCAAAGCTCACTTTATACAAAGACAAAAAAGCAAGCCTTCGGGAATTGAACGTCCCAAAGGCTTTGATCTTTCGCTTTTCCGGTTTTCCACCATAATACAACAGCTGTCCAACAGCCTGCACACATTTCCGAAATGCCTAAACACCCTCAAACTCAGACTCATCGACAACAGTAATCTTGGTCTTTATCATACGGTCAAAATACATCGTATCCACAACGCCCTGAACCTTGTCCTCGTTCTTTAAGATGTAGTCGCAAGCTTGTGCTGCATACTTTTCGGCAAGCACCTTGTCATTGTCCAGCCTTGCAAGTATTTGCTTACCTACAGGAATATATGCTTTTCTGTGATGCTCCAGATATTCCCAGGATTTTCTCTGACAATTGTCCGCAATATCCTTATGTTTTTCTGTTTCTTTACCAAAGTTTTCCATTAGAGCTATCGCACGCTCCACCTTTTTGCGGTGCTCTTCCCTGTCAAAAGCCTTCTGACAGCGAAGCACTCCTATATCAAAGGCATCTGAAAGTGCCGAGAAATATCCGCAAAGCATATCCACGGCATCTTCGCCGAAGGCTGCTCCATACAGCTTGCGGCGGATATCTTCAAATTCGGTCTTATCATTCCACAGTGTCTTTGCCATAACGGTCATGGCAAGAGATGTGGGAAAAGCATTTCTCTGAAGCTGACAGGAAATAAATCCGTTCATACCAAGTGACGATAGGCTCTTGATGTCACTGCTTATTATCCTTGAGATGCCTTCTGAGCCTGCATCAAGAACATGATCCCACATAAGGTGGTAGTCAAAGTCCACGCAGTCGCCGCCATACTTCTTTTTCCAGGCATAAAGATATGCAAGATTTTTGTCAACGGAATTGCACTCCTTATGGCTGAAGCTGTTTATCTCATATTCGGGAATTTCCTTGATTCTGTATTCCGACGGAAATGATGAGTGATAATTTCTGCAGATGGGTGCAAACAGTAACATTGTGTTATCCTGATTTTTCACTTCCGTAAGCTTTGGAGGGTGTGATGTGTTATACCCAAGAAGGAATATAACCTTAGTTTTAAGTCCTTCCTTTGCAAGGGTATCGGTAACATCATTTACCAATGTTACGTAATGGTCGGAATAAGTCCCTTTTGCACATCGGGGACATTCACAAGTATTGTTAAAGTAGTCGCCCAGCCAGAAATGTACAACATCAACATAAGGGTGATTATGCACGTAGTCCACAACAGCCTTTACTATGGTGCTTCTGACATAAGAGTCTGAGTAACAAAGCTGGGTATAAAGAGCGGTATTCTTCCACACCTTTCTCTCACCGTTTACAAGTGCGCATATGTTTTCATACTCTTTCGGGAAATTTTCCTGCTCATACCAGCCATTGTCGGAAATTCCGAAAGGAAAACAGGTCCAGCCGTGCCCCATAGTATGGAGAAGAAGTCCTCTTTTCTTGATTTCTTCTGTCATAGTATCCATATATTCCAAAGTCTTTGCCTCATCGTGTGCTTCGGCTTGCTTATATGGATTTCTCATATGAGAATACCATCGGTCAAAGAACACGTGGGGAAGGCTGAACTGGATATAGTAGCTGTTAAAGCCCACTTTTGGCAGCCATTCTATCATATCAAGTACATTTTCTATACTGACAGCACCTTCGATGCACATAGTACGGTGACGTCTTGATGCTTTTTCCGAGATAAAAACGTCTTTCGCCGCCGTTTCATTGGGGTACACCGTTCCGTCCTTACCGGGACGCACAAAGGTAACGCCCCATTCAGAAAAAAGTCTGTATACTCCAAACAGGATACTTCTCTCATTCGTGCCTGCTATGTGGCCTTTTTTGTCCTTGACATTTATCTCGTATGCATCGTCAAAGAAAGGATCCTCAACTTCCGTTTTTACCCCAAAATCGGAAAGAAGCCCCAGCTTTATATCGGCACAAATGCCCAGCCTTGAAAGGTATTTATCAAGCTCTGTTTGGGTAAATTCTCTTGTGTTAAAGCTTTTCATACTTTTTTTCCTTTTTTCTGTATACCGTTATGACAATCAAAGCGCTTCAAGAAAACGCTTCAGCTTATGTGCAATAACCGCATTACCGTTATCGTTGGGGTGAAGCCCGTCGGGCACATACTTTTCTTTAATCTGAGGAATTTCCGGCTGAAGTCCGCTTTCGGCATACAAATCAAGTACAGGCAATGAGTAATACTCTGCAACCTCACGTATTATGTCAACATATTCCTTAAGAATACCGTACTGACCTTTCGGCTTCAAAGGAATATTTCTTTCACCGCAACGGTGAAGAGGCGTCATAATAACAATGGGTTTTCCAAGATACTTTTTAACGAGTCCCGAAAACAGTACATGGCAGGCACCGTAAAAGGTATCGGCAGTTCTGTCATCAAAAGTACCTAAGTCCGCATCGCCGTGACCGAAGTCGTTTGTTCCGCCGAAAACCACAACAGCATCCGCATCGTCATCCATTTTTTCAAATCTTTCGCAAAAAGAATTTACGTCAACATAACCGTCCTTAGGTCTTACGTCTGAGCCCTTCTGCAACGCAAATCTTGTTGCGCTGATTCCATAGTTTCTTGCCTCGGCAAGTCCTGCTTCATTTTTAAGCACTGCGTGGTAAACAGTTCTTGTCTTATCGCTGGCACCTACGCCTTCTGTTATGCTGTCGCCAAGAAAATTTATTTTCAATCCTTCAAGTTTCATTAATATACCTCTTTTTCATCTCGGTTATCTTTTTACAAAATATTCCTCATACCACACAAGGAAGGTATAAATTGTCCACACCTTGCGCCAGTTATCGGAGTTTCCGCCGATATATTCGTCAAATATTGCCTGTATTTCGTCAACATTAAAGAATTTTTCCGCAATTTCACTGTTAAAGAGACGTCTTACGTCACCGTTATACCTTTCGTCCGCCATCCACATTCTGATGGGCACAACAAAGCCAAGCTTCTTACGAAAAGCAATTTCTTCGGGAAGTACCTTTGCCGCCGCCGTCCGAAGCACCAGCTTATTATGCTCCCCTCCTATTTTGCAGTCTGAAGGCATACGTGATGCTATGTCAAACACTCTTAAATCCGTAAGCGGCATACGCACCTCAAGTCCTGCGGCACGGCTCATTTTATCAACGTTGAGGTAAATATCACCTTCAAGCCATACCTGTATGTCAACGTCTGACATTTTTGACAGAGGATCAAGTCCTTCATTTTCCTCGTAAATACTTTTCACAAGGTCAATGGGAAGAAATTCGGCAATATAATTCTTCATTATTTTCTGCTTTTCTTCTTCCTTCATAATGTTAGTGTTGCCAACATAGAAGGTCTTAAGGTTATCTCCGTAACGCTCGGCGTTTCTGTACATATTATAACCGCCGAAAAATTCATCTGCGCCTTCACCCGAATAGCAGATTTTCGTTCCCTTTGCCGTAGCAATACAGCCAAGTGCAAACGCCACCGCCGA
>JAZQFS010000018.1:0-18652 GCA_045539625.1 Eubacteriales bacterium
TTTTCCGCTTTCTCCGACGTTTTCTTCGGTATTCCAAATCAGCTCAAAGTATTCAGCCGTTTGGTCATAGGCATAATCCCTTGCATCTGTTTCACAGTGTTGGGTATAATAAGAGGTGTAATCGCTGTCGCCGTCGCTGTAGGAGCGAAATTCGTTTATGTAGTGTCTTGCACTGTCAAACAGCGATAAGGAGCGAAGCTTGTCATTGCTTTGAGTGTACAGGTCGCAAAGTCGGTGCTGAAAGGCGTGGTATGCCTCGTGGCACACAGAATTAAGGCATGAGCCTGACGAGCCGTCGTCAAAGGAAGAGATGTTCAGCGTTATGGAGTGGTCGTTGTCATTGTAATAGGCGGCAACACTTTCGGGAAGCGGCTTTAGGGTTACCGTCAGCTCGTGGGGAAGCCCCAGCTTTTCTGCCTCAATGTTGGCAACCGTCTGAAGGACGTCAAGCTTTTGGGGTTCGGTAAGATTTATCCATACTTGGGGCTTGAGATTTTGCAGAATATCCACATTTTCTTGTGAAGTGACATTGCCTTGCGAGGGAAGAAGCACAGGCACATTTGAATGATAAAGAGAATTTCCGAAAATTGTGCTTATTATAACGGGGGTGAAGGCGGCGGTCATTGCAAAGGTGAAAATTATACGGGCCGAAAGATAACAGCGGTGGACACGGTTTTTCATAATAAGCCTGAAAAAGCGGCGGTCCGATACTTTTCTTCCCATAATAATGATGCAGTACACAAGGCAAAGGCACATTGCAAGAATCAGTGCAATCAGCCACAGCCTTGAAAAATAAGTACACAGCGAATACAGACATAAAGGCAGAAGAACATTAACCGTAACGCTCACATAGTTTCTGTCATACCTCAGGGTTTTTGCAGTGTTGGCGATAAGACATACAATTACAACGGCAAAAAATATGCACTTTGAGAAAAAGCGGGGCACATCGGGAAAGCTTCTGAAAAACAGATTGTTGTACCATACACAGCAAACAAAGGTGTACAGCAGAGTATAAAGTATGTAGTCGGCTTTTGAAAGTGTGTTGTGATTTTTCATTTTTACCGTCCTTTCTTTTTGCGGCTGTACAAGTATATACGCACAAAAAAAGTTTTCTCCGAAATACGCTGTGTCGGTGGTTGACACACAGGCTGAGGAATGGTATAATTCTTATAAATAATGCTTTGAAAGGAAAATGATTATGCTTGAAGCAGGAATGAAGGCTCCCGATTTTACACTTCCCGACAAGGACGGCAATATGGTGTCGCTGTCTGATTTTCTCGGCAAAAAGGTGGTGCTTTATTTTTATCCCAAGGACAATACTCCCGGCTGTACCCGTCAGGCTTGTGCCTTTGCAGGGGCGTACAGCGAATTTTTGAATAAAAACATTGCCGTTATCGGCGTAAGCAAGGACAGCATATCTTCTCACGTAAAATTTGCGGAAAAGTATAACCTGCCCTTTGTTCTGCTGTCAGATACCGAGCTTGAGGCTATCAAGGCGTACGGCGTATGGCAGGAAAAGAAGATGTGCGGCAAAACAGGAATGGGCGTTGTGAGGACAACCTTTATCATTGACGAAAAAGGTTATGTGCAGACGGTTATGCCCAAGGTGAAGCCCGATACAAATGCGTCGGAAATTCTGGCAATGCTGTAATTGAAAGGCGAAAGGTGGCAAAATGAAAAGCAATCTTCATACCCACACTCTTTTTTGCGACGGCAAAAGCAGCCACGAGCAGACTGTTGTCAGTGCCCTGGAAAAAGGCTTTGACAGCATAGGCTTTTCGGGACACGGATACACGGCATTTGATAACCGCTACTGTATGCAGGATACGGAAGGCTATATAAAGGAAACTCTTTCTGTCAAAGAAAAATACAAGGACAGAATACGTGTGTATCTCGGCGTTGAGGAGGATATGCTGGGACAGGTGGACAGAAGCCGCTTTGACTATATCATAGGCTCCTGCCATTACTACCAAATTGACGGCAGATACTATGATGTTGACGACTCATACGAAGAAGTGCTGAAAGCACTTGAAGCAACAGGCGGCGATGCTGTGAAGCTTGCCGAAAACTATTACAGCCGTTTCTGCGACTATATCATGTCACGAAAGCCCGACATTGTGGGACACTTTGATTTGCTTACAAAGTACGACGAAAAGTATGATGCAGTATTTCTCGGCAATAAGAAGTACGAGGCTCTGGCGGAAAAATACCTGCTTTACGCCATAAAAAGCGGCTGTATTTTTGAAGTGAATACAGGTGCAATTTCAAGGGGCTACAGAAAAACTCCGTACCCGACGGGAAATCTGCTTTATACACTTTGTAAAAACGGCGGACGCATTGTTGTAAACTCCGACTGCCACAGTGCCGACGGCGTTGACTGTGCCTTTGAGGAAGCTTTTGCACTTGTTCGTGAGGCAGGCTTTAAGAGCACATATATGTTTGATGGAGAAAAATTTGTCGAGGTTGATATTTAAAGGAGAAGGTCATGGATAACGCAAAAGTAAAAGAAATTTGCGGTGAAATAATCGCCAGAGTTGAAAATATACATATCGGTGTTTTTGAAGATCTGACACGTGATGTGTTTCTCATAAGCGAGCAGTACCCGGGGGTATGGCTTGAGCACGTATACGATGCTGTTTTCTACGCAAAAATGTTTCCCGAAAAGGGAAAAGAGCTTGCAAAAAACACAATTGAGCTTTTTATTGACAGACAGACATCGGAAGGTCAGCTTCCCTGTTATGTGCGTGACAGCTCAAAATGGCCCAAGAAGGGCGACAGCGTGGGCTACAGCCAAATTCAGGAGTGTGTGTCCTTCGGCTCGCTGTGTCTTGAAGCTTATGAAGTATCAGGCAGGGAAGAGGCGTTTTTGCGTAAATGCCGTGACAGCCTTGAAAAATGGATAGCTTGGCTTGAAAAGTACCGTATGATATCAAACCGCGGACTTATCGAAATGTTCTGCGGCTTTGACACGGGACACGATAACAGTGCACGTCTTGACGGACTTTCCTGCAAGGGCAATTACAGTATAGACGGCATAAGACAGAATGCCGATGTTCTTCCACAAAACGATGAAGCGGCACCTGTTCTTGCGGTGGATATGAACTGTAACCATTACGGAAATATTATGGCACTTTCGCAGATGGAAAAGCTTCTTGGCAATGAGGAAAAAGCGGCAGAATATGCAAATAAAGCAAAGATTGTCAAGCAGAAAATGTTTGAGCTTCTCTTTGATGAAGATGACTGCTTCTTCTACGATGTTGACAAAAACGGAAAGATGAATAAATGCAAGTCCTGCACAATATTCCATCTGTTTATGGAAAAGGTGCTTGATAAGGACGAGGACAGAGAGCTTATTGAAAAAATGCTGTCAATGCACGTGCTAAATCCTGAGGAATTCTGGACAGAATATCCTTTCCCGTCAATGGCAGTAAATGATGCCTCCTTCAAAAAGGCAACTCCCAATAACTGCTGGGGATATTTTTCTCAGGGACTTCTGGCACTGAGAGCCACAAGATGGATGGACTTTTACGGACTTGCACAAGAGTTTGACATTCTTGCAGGGAAGTGGGTACAGGCATGGACACGCTGCTATGACACAATGAAGCTCGGTCAGGAGCTTGATCCCTTTACGGGCGAGCCCTCCGACTGCTCACAATGGTATTCAAGCTGTATGCTGTTTTATGTTTACAGTGCAAGGCGACTTGGATACTTGGAATAGCAAAAAGCAGGGTAAAATGCCAAATACAACTAAATTTTGCAAAAACGCTTGTGTTTTGGTAAAATATGTGTTACAATGTGGTCAATGATTATATTGCGGTGTGACCGCAAATTAAAACGGAGGTTAATTATGGACAACCAGAAAAGAAGCAGCTTTACAGGCAAAATAGGCTTTGTACTTGCTGCGGCAGGCTCGGCGGTAGGTCTTGGAAACTTATGGCGTTTTCCTTATCTTGCTGCAAAATACGGCGGAGGTATTTTCCTCTTAGTTTACATAATTCTCGCTGTTACCTTCGGCTTTGCGCTTATGACGGCAGAGATAGCATTGGGAAGAAAAACAGGACTCAGTGCGATAGGTGCTTTTAAAAAGCTGGACAAAAGATTTTCTTTTATTGGCGTATTGGCATCAATTGTACCTATGATTATTCTTCCTTATTACTGTGTAATAGGAGGCTGGGTAACAAAGTACCTTTGGGCTTTCGGTACGGGAGGTGCAAAGGCTGCGGCAAACGGCGATTATTTCACATCCTTTATCGGTAAAGC
The DNA here is from genome assembly GCA_045539625.1 of Eubacteriales bacterium. GTDB lineage: Bacteria > Bacillota > Clostridia > Oscillospirales > CAG-382 > UMGS1387. The sequence goes on from JAZQFS010000018.1 coordinate 4,261, forward strand.
GGGAGAGCCTGTTGTTTGGTTTCTTATATACCTTTTTATTACTGCAATTGTGGTATTTTTCGGCGTTGAAAAGGGCATTGAAAAGGTAAGCAAGGTAATGATGCCGGTGCTCGTTGTACTTTCAATAGGCATAGCGATATACACTTTGCTTATCCCCGGTGCAATTGACGGCGTAATCTACTATATTAAGCCCGATTTTTCACACTTCTCAATCAAAACCGTTCTTGCGGCAATGGGACAGCTTTTCTACTCAATGTCACTTGCAATGGGTATTATGATAACCTACGGCTCTTATATGAAGAAGGACGTCAGTATTCCTTCCTCGGTTAAGCAGATTGAAGTGTTTGACACAGGTATTGCTTTTCTTGCAGGACTTATGGTTGTACCTGCGGCGTATGTGTTTAATAACGGTGACATGGCTGCAATGGGTAAAGGCCCCGGTCTTATGTTCATTACTCTTCCTCAGGTGTTTGAAAAGACAATGGGCGGAACAGTGGGCACAATTATCGGCGTTGTATTTTTCCTGCTTGTACTGCTTGCGGCACTTACTTCGTCCATTTCCCTTATGGAAACGGTGGTTTCCATTGTGTGCGATAAGGCTAAAATCGGAAGAAAGCTTTCATGTGTTATTGTGTTTATAGGCTCGGCTTTGGTGGGACTTCTTTCCTGCTTCGGCTTCAGCATCTGGTCACATGTAAAGCCTCTCGGTCTTGACGACATTCTTACCTTCTTTGATACGATAAGCAACAGCGTGCTTATGCCGATAGTGGCAATTCTCACATGTATTTTTGTGGGATATATCATTAAGCCTCAGGCTCTCGTTGATGAAGTTGAATCGGACGGTGTTAAGTTTAAGCAGAAAAAGCTGTTTAATGTGATTGTAAAGTATGTAGGACCTGTGTTTATTCTTTTGATTCTCATTTCATCTGTATTCGATGCATTCGGTCTTTTCGGTTTCAAGTTCTGATAATAATTGCCAAGTCTGCCTCACGGTTTGAGGCAGACTCTTTTTGTCTATGTGCAGTATAGTTAAAAAAATGTTGAAAAGTACATATCACCGTGCTATAATGATTTCAAGCAAAGCTTGTATCATATTGGTTTTGCCGAAACAAACGCATCGGGCAATCAGAGCTTGCTTATCGATAAAAAAAGACAGCATATGAAATGTACGGTGTTTATATAAGGATGACAAAAAAGGCGGGAATAAAAAAGCCTTCCCCTTGAGGGGAAGGTGTCAGCAATAGCTGACGGATGAGGTGGAAAAAGATAACGCTTGCCACGCAATCTACACCTCACCACCGCCTTCGGCGGAGCCGCACTTTGCGGGGAAGCCTTTGGAGTAACATTTTAAAGGGTTAAGTTTTTTGTCCCTAAGTTGACAAAATCAATATAAAAATATAATATAAAGGACGATGAAAAATGAAAAATTTATTACTTATCGGAGATTCTATCCGTATGGGATATGACAAAGCCGTAAAAAAGACTTTAGAAGGGAAAGCAAATGTTATTTTCCCTGATGAGAATTGTCGTTTTGCATCTTATGTTTTAAGATATTTTCATGAATATTTAAATGACATAAAGGGTGAGGACATAGACGTTATTCATTGGAACGCAGGGCTTTGGGACTGTTTAAGATTGTTCGGAGAGGAACCGCACACTCCCGTGGATGTGTATGCATATTACATAGAAAGAATATGTATAAGAATTAAGAAGATTTGCCCCAATGCCGGTGTAATATTTGCAACCTCCACAAAAGTACTTTCCGAAAAAATGAGCAAGAATTTTAAGCGTTACAATGAAAAAATTGAAAAATATAATGAGGCTGCTGTAGAAGTTGTAAAAAAGTACGGTTTTAAGGTTAACGATTTGTATGCACTTTCTGCAACACTTCCGGAGGAAGTACATTCTGATGCGGTGCATTATTATACACCCGCAGGCACCGAAGCCTTTACCAATCAGGTTCTTTCGTTTGTTGCACCTGAACTTGGAATAAATGAAGCACTTGAATATCGCGAAGAACTGTACACAGATAAACCTATTGGAATATAAGATTTTTTGTTCCTGTCTTGTCATAAGCAATATGGATATGTCGAATATTGTCGAAAGGAAAGAGTGTATATGCATGCTATTGTACGCAAAGGAAATGGAGAATACTATATTTCCGTTATATTAGGATGTTATGATGATACTCCAAATGATTACAAACATAGCAGGTACTTTATTGTACTAAATGAAGAAAAAGATAAAATAATAAAACAGCCAATGTTTAATCCGTCTAAAAAAACTTATCTTGACAAAATGGTTCTATTGGTAGATGATAACCAAAAAGATTGGGTCATACAAGAAGACGGATATGGTTGCATTAATTTGTTTAATACGAAAAGTCTTTTGGAGTATGCTAATGGCAAAGAAATACCTTTAGGGTTAATAAAACAATGTAAAGAGTTAGATTCTCAATATAACTATTCTGAATATAATGAAATTAAAACGCAAGCAGATATTGATAGCTTTATGCTCGTATCGGGTGGATTTCACGATGCTCGTATTTTGGAAATTAAACTTTTAGATGATGGAACATATAAAGTTACCTTCGACGGATTGTGGGGGTGCAATATTGAAATGTATTTTAGTGGTAATGTTTCCTATTGTACTGAAAGTAGAAATCCGGAAATTTGGGATCCGTATTGGCTTGGTTCAAATATGTTTATTGACAATGGTATGATAGTTTTTGTTGATGATGAAGATGTTGAACTAGACGAGATAAACGATGAATATTGTTGGTTCAAAGCAGAAAATGTGACTTATCGAGTTGTACCTGAATGAAAATTTTTAGTCCTAATGTGACATGAACATGCCACTACAAAGGTTTGCATCTAAACCTTATGTATCGCAATGTAAACAATATCGAAAGATATCAAAAGGAGAATAAATCATATGTATTTTGAAATAATTGATTTTCATACACATCCATTTGCAGATGACAAAACTAATATATGTTCACATAGAGCATTTTGTAATATGAGTAAGGACAATACAATAGATGTGTTTAAAGAATTGGGAGTTTCTAAAATATGCGGTTCTGTTATTGAAAATTCTTCGTCCAATACAGCATCCGGTTGGGATAAAATCAAATCAAGCAATGACACAGCATTAAAACTGTGGGAGTATTACGGTGATTTTTACGTTCCCGGTTTTCATATACATCCGGGTTTTGTTGAGGAGTCTTTAAAAGAGATTGACCGTATGCACCAAAAAGGAATAAAACTGATTGGAGAATTGGTTCCTTATATGGATGGGTGGAGGGACTATTCTTGTGAGGAATTTTCTGTTTTGTTGGATAGTGCCGGAAAACATAATATGATTGTCAGTTTTCATTCTATGGGTGATGACGAAATGGATAAAATGGTAAAAGAACATCCTGATGTAATTTTTGTTGCTGCACATCCCGGAGAGTATACAAGCTTTATGAGACATGTCGAGCGTATGAAATATAGCGAAAACTATTATCTTGATTTATCCGGTACCGGTATTTTTAGATACGGCATGTTAAGACATGCAATAGATGCTTTTGGTGCGGACAGAATTCTTTTCGGTTCGGATTATCCGACGTGTAATCCGGGAATGTTCATAGGGGGAGTTTTGTTTGATAATCTGCTGACAGACAATGAAAAAGAAAAAATATTTGCAACAAATGCTAAAAGATTATTGGAAATTTAAAAACTGAGGTGGAATTTAGCTGTGCACTTTTGTGTAAGAATTAGGTATTTTTTGCCTAACCTGTGCACTATGGATTAAAATACGCTGCATCTAAACCTTACGCCTTACAATAAATAAAGACATAAACAGGAAAAGGAGAACAGTTATGATTTATAGACCTTTGGGAAAAACAGGTATGACGGTCAGCGAAATATCCCTCGGCTGTGAGCATATGCAGGGAATGAGCTATGACGGAATAAAAGAAATTATTGACACGGCACTTGAAAACGGCATAAACTTCCTTGACGTTTTTATGAGTGAGCCCAATGTGCGTACAAATATCGGACGGGCACTTGCGGGCAGACGTGAAAAGGTAATTATACAGGGGCATATAGGCTCATGCCATATTGACGGACAGTATACCGTTTGCCGTGATGCAGATAAATGCAGGATAGCTTTTGAAGACCTGCTGACACGCCTTGATACAGATTATATCGACATAGGCTTTATCCATTTTGTAGACAATATGGAGGATTGGGACAGCCTTGTGGAAAGCGATATGTTAAAGTATGTGCTGTCTCTTAAAGAAGAGGGGAAAATACGTGCTGTGGGACTTAGCTCACATAACCCCGTGACAGCCAAAAAAGCCGTGGAGTCGGGATATATTGACGTGCTGATGTTCTCCCTTAATCCTGCCTATGACCTTGTGCCCAAGGACAGGGATATGGTGGAAATTTTCGACGAGGTAATAGACGGCAAGAAGCAGGATTTCACCTCACTTCGCCTTGAGGATGCCCGTGCCGAGCTTTACCGCACCTGTGAGCAGAAGGGCGTTGCGATTACCGTTATGAAAACTCTTGCCATGGGAACGCTGTTAAGTGCAGAACGCTCGCCTCTCGGTGTTGCCATGACTGAGGCACAGTGCATAAACTATGCGCTGACACGTCCTGCGGTATCGGCGGTTATGGTGGGTATGAAAAGCAAAGAGGACGTGTATCACGCTATGGAGTATTATGCGGCGTCAGAGCAGGAAAAGGATCATACATCGGTGCTTTCGTCCTTAGGTATGTTCAGCGCAGACGGCAGATGTATGTACTGTAACCATTGCCTGCCCTGTCCTTCAAAAATCGATATTGCATCGGTAAACAAATATCTTGACCTTGTTGAGATTGACAAAAACCCTGCTCCAAGCGTAAAGGAGCACTATCTTGTCCTTGAAAATACGGCGGAGAAGTGTATTTCCTGCGGCGTGTGCGAAAAGCGCTGTCCCTTTAATGTGGAGGTAACACAAAGAATGAAGCGTGCCGTGGAGGTTTTCGGCAAGTAATATAATTGAATACTTATGTACAAATGACAGACATTCCGTGATTATTCGGGGTGTCTGTTTTATTTTTTGCAAAAAATGTAAAAAAATGGCGGAGAAAACTTTTTCCGTGTGTATATAGAGGTGTAAGAACAAGATGAACATCGGGCAACACGCCCCGTTCAAATAAATATTTTTTTAAGTAAAGGAGTATCACTATGAACAACTACCCAATTGACACAGCTCTCGATAATGCAGAGGGCGTATTTGAAATCGACCTTGTAAACATCAATACAGGCACAACCTTCCCCAGAGTTCCCGTTTTAGGTGCCAACACCTTGGGACAGGTGCTTGAAAAGTACGGTGCGGAAATTGACATTAATGTAAACAGTGACAATGTGCGTTTCACCAACAAAAGAACAGGCGAGCAGCGTTCCGATCTTGGCGAAACGGTGGCAGACCTTGGACTTATGGACGGCGACGTGCTTTCCATAGCGGATAACTGCAGCGTAGCTTAAAAAAAGGGGTGTGAGTAAGGATGAGTATGAGCGTAGCAAGTGCGGCAATTGTGTTTCTCTGCTGTATGTGGATTATACGCTGTGCTGTCAAAAGCGGAAAGAACCGGCAGACAAACGTGCCGCCTGAAACTGTGCCGATGCCTGAGATGAACGGACGAGACAGGTACCATTACACTGAAAGCACGCCGAGGCTTGGCACAGGCTCATACCCTCCTTTGCCGAAAAGATCCGGCACACCTTACGGAAGAGCAGGTGCAAGAGGTCCAAGAGGAATATATCCATCTCAGTTTCCCATCTGTCCCATTGACAGACAGAAAAACCTTTCGGGACAGCCTCAGAAAATATTCTGGCATGACGGCGAAAACTGCTACTACTGTTCAAACGGTCACCGCTTCAGAAGTAACGGAAGCATTATTATTGATTAGGAGTGATAAAATGAATAACTTATATAATCCTTTGAAGCTCAGCACTTACCGTGAGCTTTTCCTAACAAAGCGTATTCTTGTGGTAGGTGCAGGTGCTGTGGGTACAGGGGTGTGCGAAAACGCCGTTAAGATGGGCTTCAGTGTGGATACGGCTGACTTTGACACCTTCACGGCAGAAAACGCCGCAAAGCATTGCTGTCTTGTGCGTACTCCTGAGGACGTGGGCAAGAATAAGGCAAAATGTGTCAGCGAAAGAATGAAGGTTTATCTTGATGACGGCTGTACATCAAACGGCATTGACACAGACCTTTGTATGCTAGGTCCCGAGGCAATGGCTCAATACGACGCCGTTGTGCTTTGCCTTGACAATCTTGGTGCAAAAATGCTTTTTAACGATATATGGCTTCAGATTCCTCCCGAAAGAAGACCTGTTGTGCTTATGGACGGCACAAAAAACGAATCGGCGCAAAGCGTCATGCTTGACGGCAAAGAATTCTGCCTTGACTGCCTGATGGATAACTCCTGGATTAAGGATGCGGCGGTAAAAACCTCCTGCACAGGCCCCAAGGTAAGAGTTATTGACGGCAAAAGCGAGATTGTGCGTACCACAGGTCTTGCAAGCTCGGTTGCGGCAAACCTTACCTGCGAGCAGCTCAGAGCATACATCACAGGCAACAAGGACTGTATGAATAAAATGATTAACTATACGGCGTACCCCAATTTTGAAGTATTTGCCGCAAAGCCCATGAGAAAAAAGAATTGCCGCTGTCACAAGCAGGCTTATCCCGACAGTGTCACATATATCGACGCAAGCGTAATCGATACATCCCTTGACAAGGCTTTGAAGCTTATGGAAGAAAAGCTTGGAACAGACAAATTCGAGCTTCAGGTGCACCCCATAACCATTAACAACGAGCTGTTTTGCGGCTTTATTGAAGAGGACGTGTGCCGCTGCTGCGGAAAGCCCATATCCGTTATGCGCCACGAGTCAAGAGTGTTTTTCCACGAGCTTGTGTGTGAAGCTTGCAGAAAAGAAGACAAAACGGCAGTTGACAGCCCTCTTTACATTCACAAAAAGCCATTGTATGCTTTTACGTCTGACTGCTCCGAGCAGGTTAAGAGCAAGACTCTTTTTGCTCTCGGCTATCCTCTCGGCTCATATATCAACGTAACACAGCGTAACGGCGAGGCGAGCTTCTTGGACGGAAATATTAAAACCACCGTTTTTGCCTTTGGCAAGGACGGCGAAAAAATGCACAGTGTAAAGGCACTGAGAAGAAACGGAGATGTTGAAGAATGATTTATACAGGTATATATACCGATTCAGAAGGAAAAAGCGTAAGCGTACAGGTGACAGACCGTGAATCCGACGAAGCCATCAGAAACGATTTTGACGAGCTTAAAAGAAGATATAACCCCAAATACGTAACCGTAAAGGAGCTTGCGGCAAAGCCCGGTGAAAGACTTCACTTAAAGATAACGGTAAATGCTCCCAGCCATTATCTTACCTCGCCCGACGACGAAAATCCCAAGAGCTGCTGTGATATGTCCTTTGAGCTTGTTGTGTATCCCGGCTATCCCATAAAAGAGGTTACGGCATTTTACAAGCCCGACTATCATCTTGCAAGCCCCAATGTTTTCAGAAGCGGCGATGCATGCATTGACGAATGGTATATTTTAAAAAGCTCGCTTGTATCTGTTGCAGACAAGCTTATCAACGATGTCATTCACAACCCCAACGTAACAAGATATGACTCACCCGCCAACAGCGATATGATTGAATGGCATAAAGCAAACTGCGAAAAGAAGCTTTTTCCCACAATAACTCCCAGCCTTCTTGAGGCTGACGAACAGCCCGCACTTCCTGCGCTTCCCCAAAGAAGACAGCACACATCGGTTTCAGACACGGCAAAAACACAGCCTCCCTCTTTGCCTGAAAGACGCAGACCTGTAATCTGAAAAAGGAGATTCAAATATGATTTACAATAAAAGACAAGACAACAATCCTCCAAAGCTTCCTCACCTTGACCGCAGAGAGCAAACCGTATATCCCGTGCTTGAAAGCGGTAAGATAGCTGAAATAATAAGCGAAAAATGTTCCTGCGCCCCTCATTGTGACACCTTCGGAAACGGCAAGCACACCGTGTTCCTGCTGCCCGAAGCCACAGGTGCACTTGAAAGCATGGTAAGCTACGGCAGACGCTCGCCAATGAACGTCAAGGAACAGAAATTTATAGGTCTCGGACACTTTTTTGACGGCGGCGATGACAGCGTAAACATCGTAGTTTCTCATTTTATCCAGGTATTTACCACCAACCGCACAAGCGTTTCGGCAGGCAACCTCGGTCCTGACGGCGAGTACAACCCCGGTCTTGACTTTCTTGAATACTACAGAAACGAGTATCTTGAATACGAAAAGAAGTGCAACACCGATGCCTTCGGCAAGCAGGTTGATCCCTTTCTTGATTACGGCACAAGCGAATTTGTGCTTGAAGGTCATACCCACCCCGACCTTGGCGTATTCTGGAGCAGCACCGACAAGGAAAGCGGCAGAGCAAGAGCAGGAAAGAAGCCTGTGTGCATATTTGTCTGCGATCCTGTGAGAAAGCAGATGCTGGGCTGTGTGGGAAGCGGCTTTGAAAATGCAAAAGTCGTTGTGTGTAAAAGACAGCAGACGGTAAATAACATACCTGAAGACAACGAAAAAGCACCCCACAGCGAAAAAGACGAAAAAACCTCAATCAAAGACGAAAACATAACCGTCTTACCCCACAAGAGCTTTGATGAGCTTTGTGCCATTGCAGGCGCATATCTTACGGAACACGGCTATACGGGAAAGCTTAAGTGCCGCAAAAACTTCAGAGGCGAAAAAGTGATAAGCTTTAAAATGACGGCAAAGGAAAAGAAAGGTAAATGATTTCTGTTCCCGAAAAATACGGCAGTACCTTTTACCGAAGCCTGCTGTCGGCACAGGGCAAGAGTTTTTATGACAGGATTCTTGCCCATTTCCTGCAAAAGCGGTACGAAAGTATGATAAGCGTCACAATAACCGACGGTGCAAAAGCCTTTGAGGACGCCTTTGAAGCATTCAGGGCGGTAAAGGACGACCACCCTGAATTTTTCTGGCTGGGATATGAGTGTAAAATGATAAAAAACATAGGCGCAGGCTTTATAAAGCCTCAGGTGCTGTATAAAAGAAACCAGATTGAAAGATTTCAGCTTGTACTGCAAAGAACGGTAAAGGAGCTGCTGCGTGATACCGAATACCGTGATTTTCGTACAGGTCAGAAGAAGGTGTACGAGAGAATAGCAAGACGGCTGACGTATACCGACAGCAACGATGCAAGCGAGCATAACCTTGTAGGACCTGTTCTTATGTCAAAGGGCGTCTGCGAGGGCTGTAATGCGCTTCTTATGGTATGTCTTCGCACGCTGGGCATACCCTGCGTAAAGGTGTACGGAAGGTCTTTGCGAGATACGGCACACTGCTGGTGTATGGTGTGGCTTGACGGGAAGCCAGGTCATTGCGACGTGACGTGGGACATACCCGTTGACGGTATTGTGAGGTTTCACTACTTCAACGTAAGCGACAGGAAAATATCAAAGGATCACTTTTGCTTCAGACAAAGCTATCTTCCCGTTTGCTCCTGAAAAAGCTATGGAGTTTTTGGCAAAAAAGCGTATACAGTAACAGGGGCGGTGCTTCCTCCGTCCCGATTTTATTTATAAGGAGTGATATTATGTATCAGAAGGTCATACGAGATCCCACTTGTCAGGGACTTATCCGAATTGTGCCCGATATTTGCGGCGACAGAACTGCAATTGTCAACGGAAGCATACTTCTTGTACCTGCAGGAACGGTGGCGTTTGTATCGGTAAACGGCGTGCTTTCACCGCCTTACGGTCCCGGAAGACATACACTTTTCACAGGCGTCGATCCCTTTTTTGTAAGACTTCGCAACATTATGACACACGGAGATGCAGGTATATCGGTATCGGTGTTTTACATCTCCACGGATAAGAAAAAATTCATACAGCTTGGAACAGGCGAGATACCCTTTCACGAGAGCCGCTTCAAGCTTACCATGAAGGCTCTTGCTTCCTGCACGCTTACATACTCTGTAAAAAATCCCGAAACGGTGCTTAATAAGCTTGTGGGTGCATACAGCTGTGATTTCTGCGAGGACGACATTGAGCCTTGCCTTACACAGCTTATTCTTGCACCTGTAAGACAGGCTTTGTCCAAGGAGCTGTCACGCTGCGAAATCTGCGACTTCAATTCAAGCCTTACTTCAATAAGCCGCAGTGCTTCTTTGGAGGTTGCCCGTGTGTTTGACTCCTTCGGCCTTGGCAGTGACAATTTTAACGTGACGGGCATCAACATTCCCGAGGGCGAAATGCAAAGACTTTCCACTCTTGAAGCCGAGTTTGCCTCAGGCGTCAACCGCACCGATATTGAAAAGTATAACTTAGACAAAATCTGGAACGGCGACCTTGACAAAAGAACTCTTAACGAGGCACTGACAGGCATTTCTTCAAGAGGAGCACCCGTTGGTACGGCCGCCTCACCCGACACAGCCTCGTCAAGCGACAGTCTTGTAAAGCTTTTGCTGCTGTCTCATCTTTTTCCAAATCTTGCAGACGGTCTTTCGTCGCTTTCGGGACAGTCCGCCTCTTACAATTCAGGGGCTTCATCGGGCAGAAAAGAGCAGAAGCCTGCGTTGCCGTCAAGATACACAAGATGCCCTGTGTGCGGCTCGCCCGTAAAGGACGGCGGCAAGTGCAGTAAATGCGGAAAATAAAGGGTTGAAAGGAAAATGATTATGAAAAGAAAACTTGATTCAATATCGGCAATATCCGTTTCTTTGTCCTTTGTTGCAATAGGACAGATACTTTTTCATTGGCTTGTTCCCAAAAGTATTGAGGGAGCAAATGCCATTTACATTCTCGGCACGTTTTTTATATCGGTGTCGGCACTTACGGCGTGTCTTGTGTGCTGTAAATTCGGATTGGGCACAGGTGCTCCCACGGCTCTTGTAAGCGGTGTGCTGGGACTTTTGGTGATGGCGGTGTGTACGGTGCTGGCGGTGCTGTCAAGCTCGCTCAGAAGCTGTATTTTTGCTTTGAGCCTGTTTTTCCCCGTTTACCTTATGTGCCTTGTGCCGCTTGTTGTGTCGGCAAAAAAGAAAAGCATACAGGATAACAGCTACAGCCGTCCCGTAGACCGTTTGGGAAGACCTCCTTTGCCTCCGAGAACAGTATAGTACGCAGAAAGGAGCTGTTTTTATGGATTTCAGATGTCCCTATTGCGGCTGCACAAGCAGTCACTACAATTCAAGAAGACAAAGATATGAGTGCGATATGTGCGGTCACGGCGTCGATGACAGACAGCAACAGCAGGAAAGGGCAGAGTATCAAAGAGCCGTGGCCTCGGCAAGAAGCCATATTTCCGTGGGCAACTGGCAGACGGCAATTTCACTTCTCAGTCCTCTTATGCAGAACAATCCCACCGACAGAACGCTTTACAGCCTCACTCTCCGTGCCGCCACCCGTGATTACACCGATTTTGATATGGAGGCGTCTTCCTTAAGAAGTACGGCACATAACTGCTGGGACAAGCTTACAAGGCTTGGCGGTATTGACGGCAATATGATAAGATATTCTTCCCTTGTATGGCAGGCAAAAAGAAATGCACTTAAAAAAAAGAAAAACAAGGTGTACGTCAGAACGGCACTTACTGTAGGAAGCTTTCTTGGTGCCTTTGCCTGTCTTTCGGCAAACTCATACTTTGCATTTATACTGCTTGTTATTGTGTCAATATGCTTTGCGGGAAGCATCTCCGACTTAAAGCCTAAAGAAATTGACGCCGAAATTTCACGTCTGCCCGATAACAGCCGTGCCAACCCCTTTTAGCTGATTTTTGCCTCTTTGTCCTTTGCCTTTTTCAAAACCGAGGGCTTGTTTGTACTTGACAACCGTTCTTTGATGTTGTAGAATATGGTTGAGGATATAAACAAAGGACAGTGAGGTGAAGGCTTTGACAGCCTTAAATGAATACAAATGCCCCTGCTGTGACGGTGCGGTGAGCTTTGACAGCACCTCGCAGAATATGAAGTGTCCTTACTGTGGCACCGAATTTGAAACGCAGACGCTTATTTCCTATCAGCAGGAAATAAGTGCCGATACCGAAAGCAGTATGGAGTGGCAGAGCATCGGCTCGGACAAATGGAGTGACGAGGAATCGAAAGAAATAAGTGTGTACAGCTGCAACAACTGTGGCGGTGAAATTGTTGCAGACAAGACGGCTGCTGCCACAAGCTGTCCCTACTGTGCAGGCCCTGTAATTATTACAGGCAATGTGTCGGGTACATTAAAGCCTGATGTTATAATTCCCTTTAAAATCGACAAAAAGAGCGCAAAGCAGGCTCTTGTCAACCATTACAAAGGAAAAATCCTGCTTCCCAAGGCGTTCAGAGACGAAAACCGCATTGACGAGATAAAGGGCATATACGTACCCTTCTGGCTGTTTGATGCAGATGCAGATGCAAATATCCGCTACAAAGCCACAAGAGTGCGTTTCTGGAGCGATTCAAGATATGACTATACCGAAACAAGCTATTTTTCGGTAACAAGACAGGGTACGCTGAAATTTGAAAGGGTGCCTGTTGACGGCTCTTCAAAGATAGACGATGCACTGATGGAATCCCTTGAGCCCTTTGACTTTTCACAGGCGGTGGATTTTCATACAGGGTATCTTTCGGGTTATCTTGCCGACAAGTACGATGTTGACGAGCAGCAAAGCGTAAGCCGTGCCAACGAAAGAATAAGAAAAAGCACCGAGGACACCTTTGCCTCGACGGTTGTGGGCTACAATTCCGTTATTCCCGTTTCAACAGGCATAAAGCTTGAAAACGGCAAGGCAAAATATGCGCTTTTCCCTGTGTGGCTTATCAACACAAAGTACAAGGACAAAACCTACACCTTTGCAATGAACGGTCAATCGGGCAAGTTTGTGGGAAATCTTCCCTGTGACAAGGGTGCGTACCTGAAATGGTTGGGAATACTTACAGGCGCGGTTACGGCACTGAGCTTTCTTGTGTCGTGGCTGATAAGCCTTATGTAGGAGGGCAAAGCTATGAAAAAGAGTTTATTTGCACTTCTTGCGGTACTTCTGACGGTTGTAATGACCTGTTTTGTGTCAGGCGAAAGTCCTTTTGCACAAAGGCTTACCGATAAAGCGGGGCTTCTTGACAGCGAAGAATATGACAATGTACTGTCTGAGCTTGATTTGAACAGTGATGCGGCGGAAATTGATATTGTTGTGTACACCTGTTACGGTCTTGAAGGCTACGGAAACGTTGAACAGGCGGCAACGGAAATATATGAAAAGCTTGAATTTGACACAGACGGCACAATGCTTTTTGTGGATATGGAGGGCAGAGAGTGGTACATTCTCACAAGCGGAAAATGTATGTACGCCATAGACGACTATGACCTTGACGGCATTTCCGAGGATGTTGTTTATTACCTGTCCCACAGCGACTACGAAAAGGCATTTATTGAGTATTCATACGAAGTATATGACCTTGTGCTTGACTATAACCTTGAGGATACGTACGAATATGAGGACGAAGGCTTTGATGCAGGCTTCAGCTTTGTTATAAGCCTTGTTGTGGGACTTGTTGCGGCACTGATTGTTACGGGCATCTGGAAAGGTCAGCTTAAGAGCGTTGCTTTCAGCGGCAAGGCGTCCCGGTATGTTGTAAACAACAGTCTTAACATAACAAATTCCACCGAGCTGTTTTTATACAGAAACGTGGTGCGCACCGAAAGACCAAAGAGCAGCAGCGGCTCGTCCACCACACGTCATACCTCATCGTCGGGCAGAAGCTACGGCGGAAGAGGCGGAAAGTTTTAAGCAGGCAAAATTTTTAAATAAAACAAAAAACGAAAGGGGCAAAAAATTATGGCAAAGTTTGTAATCAAAACAACAGCGACAGGCGTAAAGTTCGACCTTAAGGCAGGCAACGGCGAGGTTATCGCAACAAGTGAGGTTTACTCCTCCCTGCAGGCTTGCGAAAAGGGTATCGAAAGCGTAAAGACAAGCTGCGAAGGCGGTATTGACGACCTTACTGTACAGGGCGGTGCAGAGGTTAAGCACCCCAAGTTTGAGCTTTACGAAGACAAGGGCGGCGAATTCAGATTCCGTCTCAAGGCAAGAAACGGCGAGGTTGTGGCAGTTTCCGAGGGTTACACCACAAAGGCAGGCTGTCTCAACGGCATTGAAAGCGTTAAGAAGAACGCACCCGAAGCCGAAACAGTTAAGGAATAAGAGGCATAAATGCTTGAAGGCTGTCCGAGAGGGCAGCCTTCAGACTGTCGCAAAACCATTATGAAAGTTTAGGTCAAGCCTTTTCAAAGGCTTGCAGTTTCCAAAGACAGCGTCTTTG
>JAZQFS010000019.1:0-9991 GCA_045539625.1 Eubacteriales bacterium
AATTTTAAGCAACATACTGACTTCGTAATTCAAGCGGAGTCAGTTTTGTTTTAAGTTGGATTCGTTGATGGTTGTAGAAATGGATGTACTCATCTATGAGGAGGCGAGCCTCCTCATAGGATTGAAGCTTTGTGCGATAAATGCACTCTGTTTTGAGAATTGAAAAGAAATTTTCAGCTAAAGCGTTGTCATATGGGTTGCCACGTCTTGACATTGACGGCGTAATGTTGTATGATTTAGTAAGGCAATAATATGCGTTTGAGGTATATTGAAAGCCTTGGTCACTGTGGAGCTGCAACTCTGCAGTGACCTTCTCTTTTCTCTTGGCTGCTTTGATTGTACTTAAAACAAGATTGATGTTTTGATCGGTTCCGGTCTTGTAAGCAACAATGCTGTTGTCATACAAATCTCGTATGATGGAAAGATACAGAACTCCTTGCTTTGTGCGTATGTAAGAAATATCTGTTGCCCATTTTTGATTGGGTCTTTCAGCTTTGAAATCTCTATTCAAAAGGTTAGGATATTTGTGCAGATATTCTCCGTAATTGCGGTATTTCTTGCGTCTGATTACAGATAACAAGCCATATTTTTGCATAACACGAAGTATTGTCTTGGGATTTCGATGTATTCCGTGTCTTTCAAGCCAAATGTGTACTCTGCGGTAACCGTAAGTTCTGCCTCATTCTTCCTGACATTCCTTTATCTTTTCAGCCAACGGCAAATCAAATGCAGGAATATCCATTCGAGAAACGAAGCCGTAATATCCGCTTCTTGATACCTTGAAAAATCTGCACATTTCGCTTACCCCATATTTATCTTTGTGGCGGTAGATTACCAAATACTTTACGCTTGTTCTCACTTCCTTCCTGTGAGCGAGAGAAAATCCCGCATTATTTCATTTTCCATTTCCAAACTTCTTATTTTTGCCTCCTTGCGAGCAAGTATATATTTCAATTCTGCAACCTTATCTTGTTCGCTGACAACATATTCCTTTGGTGGTCGCCCCTTGCGTTTTATTGCTATTCCTGCTTCAAGTTTTCTTTGATTTGTATTATATCTATTAATGAAATTCTTAAGCTGTTTAATTTCAAACCCAAACGTCTCACATATTTCTCGATTGGTTTTCCCTTGTGATTTTAGTTCCAATATCTCTAATTCATATTCTTTTATGTGACGATAATTTCTTGGCATAAAAATTCCTCCTATGGTAGTTTCTTTAATTCTACCATAGGAGGTCTCTTTTTTCAATTGTCCGTTTTTAACGGACTTGTGCAATTACTCCGGGGACTTTCGTTATATACATTCAATTTTCCGATGCTTCGTTTTCGTTTGAGAGATTGGCATAGTAAAGAAGCTGTTTTCTTGATGAAATGCCAAGCTTTTGATAAATATTCTTGTTATGGAATTTGAGGGTGTTTTCCTTTATGCCTACAGCTTCTGCCGTTTCCGCAGTGCTTTTTCCCGAAACGTAGAGGTCGAATACTTTTCTCTCGGTTACCGTAAGAAGTGAAATACCGTCGCAGAAACGCTGATACTCGTCTATTGGATCTTCGGCTGTTTCTTCAGCTTCTGAATTTACTGTCGCAGCTTCCGCTGCTTCTGTTTCCCCGACAGTTTGAGGAACAGGTATCTGTTTCGTTGTGACCGAAGCCTCCGACTCCGCATTTGCCGTATGCTCCTGTACCTGAAGCATTATGTACAGCATAAGCAAAAACAGCTCTGTTATTATATACGATATAGAAAGAAACTCAAATTCAATGTCAATGATCTTTTCGATTCCCCATACGGCGATGTTGCCCAGTGTAACAGACGCAAGAAGCGTTGCATGGGAAGCCGAGGTTATTCTTCTTTTGAACATTGCATATATGATAATTCCTATCATTATTGCAAAATACAAAAGCAGATACAGCGCATAGACTCTGTGAAGCGGACCGTATTCTTTGACAAGCGTTGTAAGACCGTTTGTAATGTCGATTGTAACTGATTTGTAATAGCAGTCAAGGTAGCCGGGTGTTGCCGCAATAAGAAATACGATGCAGGTTATGGGCAAAAGCGTTGCCGTTGCAATCTTTCTGTAGCCTGTCTTGCACACATTCATTATTGTCATAAGTATACACAGCGGCAGAAATGCCGAGCCGAGGTATGCTATTCTGTTGGAAAGCAGAGCCTCGCCAAGCGTTTTTGAAACGGACAAACATAAATATCCGCCGTTTACTATAAATACCGAGAAATACAGAAGTAACATCCATATTTCCTTTTTCTTCATTGCACAGCAGTATCCTATTGCAAGAAGAAGCGAAAGAACGGTGGTTACCGCATAAATAACTGATATACTTGACATTTTTTCACCTTTAGCTTTCTCCGTTAAGCACCCATTTTTCGTCATAGCCGAATTCAAGGGCAATAAGCTTTGCCAGGGCAGGAGATATTTTTTTGTTGACATTCTCACGGGAAGGTCCGTTGGTTGTGAGAATATAGATATAATTCTCGGTAACACCGAGACGTGATGCAAATTCACGCTTTGTAATTTTTTGTTCACTTATTATTTTGTTCAGTCGGTCGGCAAGAGTCATTATATTTTACCTCCGTTTTCCTGAGTATAAAGTGCGGCGTACCTTAGCATTTGCTTTCTTGAAGAAACGCCAAGCTTTTCGTAAATGTTGCTGTTGTGGAACTTCAGTGTGCTTTCCTTTATGCCTGTTGCTTCTATAATCTCTTTAGCTGTTTTACCTGCAAGATACATTACGAAAATATAGCGTCCGGATTTTGTCAGCATCTTTATGCCTATGACGAAATTTTCGTAATCCTCGGGATTTATCTCGTTTTTGCGTGAGTATGACAGCTTTTCTATTTCACACTGTACCCTTGCAAGCTCGGTTTCCGCTTTTTCCTTTTCCTCCGAAAGCTCCTCGTAGGCGATTTCGTATTCCTTGTCCTTTTCCGAAAGAAAATCGAAAAGGTCGCTTATTTCCGAAAGCCTTGAATGGGATTCGTAATGCTCAAATCTTCTTATTTGTTCAAGTCCTTCCATTATCGGCTTCATAAAGCGTTTGCTTAAGATACGGCATAACGATATGGCAAATGAGCAGAGAAGTATTAAGAATACGACAATCTGTACTGTATTTGTGAAAACAGCCTTGTCGAAATCCTTTTTCGGCATTATGACAAGAAGCAGTTGCTTTCCTTCTGTATCGTATTCCGGAGAGCTTTCAAGTCCTACATATACTTCGTTTTCTGTTTCAAGCACCAAAAGTCCGTCGTCACCGTCACTGATATTTATAGCACCTGCAGGAGGCAGAAAATACCCGTCCTCTGTACCGCATATCATCGCATTATCGGCATTTACGTTATCCCGTGACGGAAGCCACAGACACATAAGATGCTCAAGGATTGCAGATTGGGCATGATTCATCTTAAAGGCGTGGTCACTTATCTCAAAGCCGCATACACCTATAACCTTTCCGTTATTTGTGCGAATAGGCACCGTCATAAGAGTTGCTTTTTCGCTTGTTCCCGGAATAGTTACAACATTTGTAAAGTTATATGCCGTTTCAAGAGGAATGTCGGGAGATGTTCTCATTATCTCGTCGTAATTGGGAAACAGCCTTGTATCAAATTCAAGCTGCCATTTTCTGTGAGGCATAACCGATGCTTCTTTTCCTATAGAGGCATCACCTCTGAACAGAAGAAGAGTTTCGTCGGACAAGTTCTGTGAGCCTCGCTGAACGTAAAGACCGGATCTTGAATGTCCGTCCTTGTTTGAACTGCTGTTTACGGTAGTATCAAGCATTATAAAAATGCCCGAGCTTTCCGATTTTAGAATTTCATCTGTCAAAAGCTCAAGAAGCATGCTTTGTATCTCTGCAATATGCTCGGGAGAATCACTTAAATCTTCAAAATCAAGTCCGTTCTCTCTCAGATAGTATGAAAGTATCCTTGATGTATCTGACGAAAGGTTTGCACTCCTCATTGCAAGCTCCTCGTGGTGTGAGGTAATTTCTTTTTCAAAGACCTCCATCTGAAGCTGTAAAGTGTTTGAAATGGTGTCAGAGGGCTTTGCAAAGGTTCCGAGAATAATCATTCCAAAGGCGATTACAACGAGTATTACGACAGTCAGAATCATCATATATCCGAACAAACTGTCTCTCATTTTCAGCTTCCCTTTGGGAAGAAACTTGGAAAAACGCATATTCTCCTCCGTTTAAATTTACCTAATTTAATTTACCGAATTTAATTTACCGAAGTAAACATTTCCCATATAGCTTCCGCAAAAGCTTCGGGACTTTCATATAAATCGGGATTACGCTGTCCGATACGGACATCACCGTAAAAATCATACACCTTAGCGTAATAATTGGGGAAATTGGGCTCGGTTACGGCAGTGCAATTCTCTGCTGTATGTCCGAGTGCTTCATAAAGACTTTCGTATCCCTCATCCTTGAATTCGTAGGTCTTGATTTTATTGAAGGCGTCCTTTTTTACCGGCATATATCCTGTTTCCGCAACGAAAGCGAGATTTCTGTCGCTCTCGGTGAGCCATTTGGCGAAAACAGCTGCAGCCTCAGCCTTTTGAGAGGTGGTTTTGCAGCAAGCAAGTCCCACACCTGCCTGGGTAACAAGATTCTTTCCGTTTCCTGCCTGAGGCAGCGGAAGCACCTTAAGATTCATAGGTTCGCTTGTATTGTCGGGATATGTAATTGTATCATTGTAGTAAAGAATGGAGGCGCTTGAGCCGATACCGCAGGCAACCTCGCCTGTCATTACCTGAGTGTTTGAATAAAGGTCGGATACCATAATGTGTCCCTTTGATATGGAAGAAGCGAACTTCATAAAGCAGTCCTTAAAGGTTTCATTTGAGTAGTCGTACCAGCCGTCCTTATAAAAACCGTCCGCACCCTGCGACATTGCGTAAAGCTCGATACAGCGCAAAGGATAGTCTACCGCACAGAAAGCCTTGCCGCCCGACCATTCATGATATTTTTCCGCCGCTTCAAAGAAGCCGCCCCATGTGGAAAGAGTTTGGTATGTAACACCTGTGTCGGCAGAAAAACGCCCGAATACACCGTCTGCCATAAAGAGAAGATGCGTTGATTTTGATACGGGAAACACCGCAAGGCTGTCGTCAACCATTCCGTCTGCCAGAAACTCCGGTACGATTTCAGAAAGCTCTTTTTCCGTAAACAGCTCATTCCAGTTTACAAGATTATCTTTACCAAGAGCCTCTGCGTTGTTATTGTGACAGAAGAACAAATCGGGCATTTCGGGAGCACCGGGATGACCTGTCTGTGCTTCCATAAGCTCCGGACCTACCTTTGATGCGTTTGTCATAGAAGTAACATTTATGATTATTCCTTTTTCGCGGCCGACGGTTTGATTGAACTCATTTAAAAGCAGGTTCATAGGTGAGCTTGCCTGCTCGCCGTATACGTGCCACAAGGTAAGAGTTACAGGATCATTAGGTGACAGCTCTGACTTTTCACCGCAACCTGTTATGCATCCGAGCATTGTCGAAAAAATCATTAAAACTGCAAGTATTTTCTTCATTTTTCCTCCTTTGGGCGGTGTAGCCACCCGTTTCCCATACTTTTTCCCCTACCTTTTTTCAAAAAAACAAAATTATTTTTATATTTTCCTAAACTTTCGGGTGTTTAGTCGGGGGACAAATCCCGGAAAAAATATATAATTACAATTGAAAGAATACATAAGGGAGGGAACACATCTTGATTTCAGATAGTTTTTTGGTAAAGAGCCGAGAGAGGCTTGCATGATATGTAATATCATACAAAGGAATACCCCTTTGGCGCTTCTTCTGATTTTCAATATTATACCATATTATTTTGATTTAGTCAAGACAAGCGCTGTGCAAACATTTGTAAAGCTTTTTGAAAAAAATAAAATAAGCGAAAAGGAGTTTTTATTATGAAAAAAACAAGCAGAATATCGGCGATTATTATCGCAGTAATTTCAATCGTCTGCCTTATGGCAATATCGGCAAGTGCGGTGACCTACAATGTGGCGGTCGGCGGTACTGCATCTCTCCCCGAGGGCCCCGAAAACGATTACGGACCCTCTGTTAACGAGTATACGTTAAGCGATCCGACACTTGCAAAAATAGTTGACAGAGACACAATTCAGTTTCTGAAGCCCGGTACTCTTACAGTTTCAAACAGCTGGAAGCTGTGGGACGGTCAGAATCCTATCCCCAGGAAGGGTACAATTACAAGAACTTACGAGATCAAGTACCCTGCCCCCATTCAGGATACAACAATCAAGCTTGAGTCGGGCGAATTTTGCGGCGGCAGAGCTTTTCCCGATTTCTCCGTTGGTGTAAACAAATTGTACGAGGTAACAGAAGCGACCTTCTATAAAGAAATGGCAGACTACTATGTCGGTGACACACTTCCTCATTACAAAGCAGGTACTGTAGTCAATTACGTTCGTGTAACACTCAAGCCCAAGGTTGGTCAGTATTTTGCATTTGTAGGTCATGAGGACGGCAAAACGTATGAGAGTACGGTCTATACCATCGAATACAATGGCAAAAAATACACACCTTATGTTAAAAACAGCTATGCAGAAAATGAACTTTGGGTATATCTTGACGTAACCTTCAGCGAAGGTGCATTTCACACAGTAACCGTCAAAGATCTCGATGCTCCGTATCACAACGGACCTCTTGACAAGAAGGTTACCTGCGACAGTGCACTTGAGGTTGTAAGCGTTAAGTACACAATGTTCGGAAAAGAACTGGATGCCTTCAGTAAAGGCGACAACATTGGAATCACCGTAAGACTCAAGTCGGGGGACGGCAAGAACACCTTCAACCCGGAAGGACGTGCATATTGGAAGGAACAGGGCGTTTACAGCACCGTGACAAAGCTCATCAGCTCCACAGAAGCAGAATACACTTTCTCATACAAGGTTGACGCTATTGACAGTCAGATAATCAAATGGGCAGATTTCACAATGCCCGGTGTATTTGCAGGCGAACCTCTTCCGACAAACGCGTTTTCCGCAACAGACGGTATCGTAGTAAAATCAGTTACTTGGACACCGAATGATGCAAAAGCTGATGCAAACAAGGAATATACAGTAAAAATTGAGTTTGGCAAGAAAGACGAATTTGTATATGCTTCTGATTTTGCAGAACAGGGCGTTGTAAGCATAAACGGAAAAAGAGCAAAATTTGTGAATGAAACATCATCCGGCGGCGGCGTAAAAGGAAAGTTTGAAACAACAAAGTATTATGCAGAAGCAACTTTCAAGCCTACGGTTGTGGTAAACGCAGGAACAACAGGCACGACAACCGAAACCGTAACCGGTACGTATGTATCCGGAACAATCGTATCCGGTACAACAACCCCCGAATTCAGAATCGACATAACTTACAATAACAAAGAGGTCACAGCCGAAAAGGGCGAAAAGGTGATCCTCGACTTTACACACAATATGGATCTTATGCTTTGCAGCAACATCAATTATCAGTGGTACAAGGCGGAAGGTCCCGTTTACGGCACAGGCGAGGCTGTTGAGGGCGGTCACAAGAAGCAGCTTGAAGCTTACACCTACGAGGTCGGCACAGATTACTACTATTGCATTATGACCTGCAAATTTGATGATTCAGAGTACACCTCCGAGTTCTCGGATTCTCCCGTTGTAAAGGTAACCGTAACCGAAAGCACGGCAAAGGACTTCAAGGTATTTCCCGTGGGCGAAACGGAAATTGTAACAAAGGACGGCGACTTCACTCTCAAGCTCGGAGTTGAAGGTCAGGGTAAGCAGGATGTAACTTATGTATGGCGTCCCTGCAACGCAGACGGAAGCTTTGATGTAGAAAATTACAAATATTACGTGATAGGCGAAACCGATACTCTTAACTATTACATAAATGTCAACGAAGTAAATGTTCCCCACTACTTCCTCGGTGCGGCAAGCATCTACGGCGGCGACGGCAGCGTAATATTCAAGGTTACCTACGTTCCCGAATATGAAGAAGACGAGGAAGAATATCCCGAAGAAAAGTTTAACCTTGTTGCAGACGGCGAACAGGAAGTCATAATTTACTCATGGGAAGAAAAGGTTACGCTTAAGGCAAAGGTAACAGGAACAGAGAAGCTCGCAGATTTCCAGTGGTTCAGATGCGACAAGAAAGGAAAAACAATCGGAACACCGTTAAGCATGGGTGAAACCGTCACCGTAGGTCCTATCCCCAAGGAAGATATGATGACACCCTATTACTACAGATGTACCGCAATGATAGGCAATACGGCAAAGTCTATTATCTTTGAAGTGCTCCTTGCTCCCAAAGGTATTGAAGAAGAATATGTATTCCCATTTACCGACGTCAAAGAATCCGATTGGTTCTACGACGCAGTTGCAGGTGCACACCAAATGGGACTTATCAACGGTAAATCAGAAACAGAATATAAACCTAATGATAATATGACATATGCCGAAGCAGTAAAGCTTGCAGTATGTATGAATATTCTCTACAACGGCGGAAACCCTGCAGAAGATATAGGGAACGGCACAGATGTATGGTTCAGCACATATATGACATATGCACTTGACAATGGCATTATTGACGAAGACCTTACTTCTAAGGCAAACGAAAAGATAACGAGAAAGGAATACGTTTACATCTTCTCAAAGGCACTTCCCACCGAAGCGTTTGCAGCAAAGAACGAAATTCCTTCGGGCTCTATCCCCGATGTTAAGAACGAAAAGCTTGCTCAGGATAAAGCGGTTTACACATTCTACAGAGCAGGTATTCTCTCGGGTGTAGATTCAAAGGGTACTTTCCTTCCTTCCGATAACATCAAGAGAAGCGAGGTTGCCGCAATTCTTATCCGTATGATGGATTCAGGTGCAAGAGTTGATGCTCCTACAGAGCTTGGAGAATAAATCTGTTCAAGGAGGTATATATTATGTCAATTTTTGACAAGCTTCTAAACAAGGCGGCAAATGCCGCAACAGATGCCGTAAAAAGTGCGGCAAGCAACGCAGGAAACAACAAAGAAGAATTTACATTTGCATCTCTTCCCGAAAGTCTTGACGAATTCAAGATGCTCCCCGAAGCAAAGCTTGATGATCCTTACAAGACAGCCGCACTCACGGTCGTTGCCCTTTGTGTTTACGCCGCTGACAAAAATATAGGTATCGAGATGCTCAATTTCCTGAAAGGTCCGAGACCTCTTTCCAATATGGAGATACAGTTTATAGACGACAGACTCCGTGACGGCAAGACATACGTTCCTTTCTCTTATTTCAAAGGTGCAACACCTGAAAATGACTATACACCCGATGAGCCCTATTCTATTACTGTAGAAAGCAACCCCTATTCAGATGCAAACAAGGGCTACAAGAAGCTGATTATAAAGAGTGGCGGCGCTGATACACCCAGAGAAGTACAGCTCAGAATGAAGGGCGACGGACAGTGGCTCTTGTGGGAACAGTTCTTGCTTCCCGATATCCGCAAGCCGAAATCCGCAGACCCTTGGGCATAACTTTTAATAAAAGGTGATTGATTTATGAAAAGGATCGGCAATTTCTTCGCCTGCCTGCTTTTCAATATGTTGATCAACTTAGAATGGACAATCCCGGCGTGGATTTTACTTGCAATGCACTTTATTTTCGGATGGAAACTGCTTTGGTTCTGGATAGCCCTGGGTATCTGGCTTTTAAGTATCCTTCTTTGGATGGACATTATAAGCTGGGCTTCGAGTTGCTCGGGACAAGACAAACCAAAAGAGAATAAGAATCCATACTCGGTTGGACAGATAAAAGAAAGCGAAAAAACAGGCGAATAATACACTTATAAACAATAATTTCAAATAACGAAAGGAGTTCAATTATGGGACTTATTAAAGCAGGACTGGGCGCTCTGGGCGGCACACTTGCAGATCAGTGGAAGGAGTTTTTCTACTGCGATGCTATAGATAACGATTTGCTTATGGTAAAGGGACAGAAGCGTACAGGCTCACGTTCCTCA
>JAZQFS010000020.1:0-32416 GCA_045539625.1 Eubacteriales bacterium
AGTATTGCGGCATTTCTTATGGACGCCTTTTCAAAGAGTCTCAATTGCCGTGACAATCTTACGGGCGGCGTGTGGAGAGCAGGTACGGGAAGTGCCATGGAATATATCTACAAGGGCGAGGGCTGCGGTGCAACGGCGGACGGAAGGGGAAAAGGAAAGCCTTATTCGTCAAGCTTTTCGCCGTCCCTTGATGCAAGACCTGACGGACTTCTGTCGGTAATTCAGTCCTTTACAAAGTACGATATGACAAACATTACAAACGGCGGTCCTCTTACAATCGAGCTTCACGATACGGTGCTTCGCAATGAGCTTGGCATTAAGAAAACGGCAATGCTTGTTAAGAGCTTTATAAATCTTGGCGGACACCAGCTTCAGATAAATGCACTTGATAAAGAAAAGTTGCGTGATGCACAGGCTCACCCCGAAAACTATCCCGGTCTTGTGGTGCGTGTGTGGGGTTGGAGCGGATATTTTACAGAGCTTGATAAGGTATTTCAGGATCATATCATGGCAAGACTTGATTATATGTCGTAGTAAAAAATGCACCTTTCGGAGTAAATCCCGTCAGGTGCTTTTCTTTGTTCAGATAACTGTTTTACCTGTTTTTCTGTAGACAAGAGGCGATGTGCCCGATATTTTGCGAAAGCTCTCGGAAAAATAGCAAGGGTTGGAAAAACCGCATTGCAGGGCGATTTCCGACACCGAAAGATGTGTGTTCACAAGCAAGCCCTTTGCCTTTGTGATACGCATTTGTATTATGTAATCGTGAAGAGTTGTGCCGAAGGCTTTGCGGAAAAGGTCGCCGATGTAATAGGGGTGGTAACCGAAATGTGAGGCAACCGATTCGTTGTTGATGCTTTGGCAAAATGTGCTGTCAACATAGCTTTTAACCTTAAGTGCAAGGCTGTCGGCGGTCTTTCCCGAAAAGTCGGTGAAAGTGTGGGTGCACAGCTTTACAATTATGCACTTCATAAGAGCCGACGAATAATCGTATTTTCCGCCGCAGTTGGCTGAAAACTGACGGCACATATCGGCTACAAGCTCTGAAAGCTCAAAACAGCCGTCGGCAACAAAAACGTCGCCTATTGCACTTGGCGTATAGACGGAATACATTTCGTCTCTGCAAAAGTCTTCCGATTTGTCGGGGTGCCTGCTTTTTTTGCCGTAAAACTCATCGTCAAAGTCAAAGCTGATAATGGCAAATGAGCCGTCGTGGGTGTTGACGTCAATTCTGTAGCCTGTATTCGGGCTTATTATAAGACAGCTTCCTTGCTGCATGGTATATGAGCCCTTGCCCTCAAGAAAAGCTGTGATATTTCCCTGTGTTACATAGAACATTCTGTGGTCGTAGGCATACAGGGGATAAGGGTAGTTTCGGATTGCACCCTGCCTTGAGCAAATGTAGGCAAAGCGAACGTGAGGTTTCAGATTTCTAAAATCAATATCCTTGTATAACATAGAAAATACCTTCTTTAATCTTTGCTTTGTTATGTTTTCTCTTTGCTTTTTTTATTGATTATACCACACTTTTTCTGTATAATCAAGAAAAAGATGAAAGGAAGTCTGATTATGAACACGAAACATACAAAAGCCACCGTTGCCGTAATAGGCTGCGGAGCATTCTCGCCCTTTTTCATACCGCTTTTCAAGGCACACCCTTATACCGAAAAGGTGTATGTCTGCGATCTTGTTCCCGAAAAGGCACAGACCTGCAGTGAAAAATTCGGCGTTGATATAATCGATACCTTTGAAGAAGCTGTTTCAAGAGATGACATAACGGCAGTTGCAATTTTCACCGAGCGTCACACTCACGGTCCTCTTGTAAAAAAGGCACTGATGGCAGGCAAGGACGTGTATTCGGCGGTTCCCATGGCAAGCGATGTTGACGAGTGCCTTGAAATAGTGGATGCCGTGAAAAAAACGGGGCTTATTTACATGATGGGCGAAACATGTGTGTATTACCCATGTGCCATGTTCTGCAAAAGGGAGCACAAAAGGGGCACCTTCGGCGACTTTGTTTACGGCGAAAGCCAGTATTTCCATGACCTCTCCCATTTTGGAGAAAAATACCGAAATTCTCCTGACGGTGCAGGACTTCCGCCCTTCTTTTATCCCACACATTCAACGGCAATGATACTTGATGCGGCGGACGATTATGTCACAGAGGTATGCGGCTTCGGATATAAGGACACAAACGGAAACGAGTTTTTAAAGAAAGAAAATAACTCTTACGGCAATGAATTTTCAAACGAATTCTGCATGATGCGCCTGTCAAAGGGAGGAATTGCAAGAGTTGCCGAGTGCCGAAGCATCGGCTATAAAGCACCCAGCTCTTACATATCGGGCTTTTACGGCACAAAGGGAGCATATCAGTTCAGCAATGCCCAGCATCTTGTGACAACACTTACCGAAAAGGGCGTTGATCTGCGTGACGTGTCTGACGAGGTTAACAGCAAGGCAACAACGGCTCTGAAATATGAGCTTGGCAACAGCGAGGATTTTAAAAGACAGACGGCAAACCACGTCAATCAATGGCGCTCGCCGTCGCCTCAGCAGGAGGAAAACTATAAGAGCATTCCGGGGGAATTTGACGGTCTTGCAAACGGTCATATGGCATCTCATCAGCTTCTTATCAACGACTTTATGACGGCGGTGTATGAAAGAGAACAGCCATACGTTGATGCGGTGAGAAGTGCGAGATACACGGTTCCGGGTCTTATTGCCCATAAGTCTGCCATGATGGGAAGCGTTAATCTTAAGGTGCCTTATATCGGTTGGTAAATAAGGGGCTTGTACCGAAACTGAATATATAAATGTAACGCGGCTTTTTGCTGCGTTCTTTTTTTGCAAAAACAAAAAAACTGCTCTCACCCAAAACAGGTGAAAGCAGCAGCGGCCAAAAGAACGTCTCCTATTTGCAAAATCTGCAGTTGATAACATCTCCGCCCGAGAAGCAAAGCTCGTTTTTGCCAAGCTCGCCGTTAAAAAACTGTATAATGTTCTGACAGGTGGTTTCGGCAATGTTGTTAAGAGCTTCCTTGGTGAGAAAGGCCTGATGGCTTGTTACGATTACGTTGGGCATTGAGATAAGCCTTGCAAGCTTGTCATCGTCCACAATGTGGGAAGAAAAGTCCTGGAAGAAAACGTCTGATTCTTCTTCGTAAACGTCAAGGCAGGCAGCACCCACCTTTCTTGCCTTGATGCCCTCAATTAAAGCTTCGGTGTCAATAAGAGCACCTCGTGAGGTGTTGAGAATAACAACGCCCTTTTTCATTTTGTCAAGGGTTTGCTTGTTTATAAGGTGCTTTGTTTCGTTTGTGAGAGGGCAGTGGAGAGAAATGATGTCGCTGTTTTCAAAGAGCTTGTCAAGCTGTGTGTAGGTTACGCCGTCAATGTCGGCAGGATATTTGTCATAGCAAAGCACATTCATACCGAAGCCGCGGCAGATGTTGATAAACGCCTGACCGATTCTTCCCGTACCTACAACGCCAACGGTTTTGCCGTGTAAATCAAAGCCGTCAAAATTGTTGAGGCTGAAGTTAAAGTCACGTGTTCTGATGTATGCCTTGTGAATACGTCTTATTGAGGTGAGAAGCAACGCTATTGTGTGCTCGGCAACGGCATAGGGGCTGTATGCAGGCACGTGGACAAGGTGAAGCCCCTTTTCCTTTGCGTACTGTACGTCAACATTGTTGTAGCCTGCACAGCGAAGAGCGATAAGCTTTATACCGTATTCACACAGCTTGTCAATTACTGCCTTGCTTACGTCATCGTTTACAAAAACACATATTCCGTCATAGCCGACGGCAAGGTTTACCGTGTCCTCGTTAAGTCTTGTTTCAAAGTATTTGAATTTAATGCCGTACTTTTCGCCGTACTCCTCAAAGCCTGGCTTGTCATAGGTTTTGGCATCGAAAAAAGCAAATTTCATATTTCCACTCCTGTTTTTTTGTTATTGTCTGTAAAATACTGTGAATTATTCATTATCTGAACTGGGATGTATAAATATCGTAATACGCTCCCTTGTTTTTAAGTAACTGATCGTGTGTACCGATTTCCGATATTTTGCCCTGTCCCATAACGATAATCATATCGGCATTTTTTACCGTTGACAGACGGTGGGCGATTATAAAGCAGGTTTTTCCCTTCATAAGGTCGGTCATGGCATCGCTTATTCTTATTTCGGTACGGGAGTCTACGTTGCTTGTCGCCTCGTCCAGAATAAGAAGGCTCGAATCGTTGAGCATGGCACGTGCTATTGTGATAAGCTGCTTTTGCCCCTTTGATATACCCTGACCGTCGTCGGTGAGAACTGTGTTGTAGCCGTCGGGAAGCTTTTCTATAAAGGAATGAATCTTGGCTTTTTTGGCAACGGCTATAACGTCATCAAGTGTGGCATTTTCTTTGCCGTAGGCGATGTTTTCGTAAACGGTACCCGAGAAAAGCCAGGTGTCCTGAAGCACCATGGTAAAGCTTTTGCGAAGGCTTTTTCTTGTCACGTCCTGAATGTTGCTGCCGTCAATGTGGATTTCTCCCGTGTCGGGATCATAAAAACGCATAAGAAGGTTTATGACGGTGGTTTTGCCTGCTCCCGTAGGACCGACGATGGCAACAACCTGTCCTGCCTTTACGTCAATTGTCAGGTCTTGTATGATTTTCTTTGCCTTGTCATAGGAAAAGTCAACGTTTTTGATTGAAACATCACCACGAGGCGATGTAAGGCAGAGGGCATTAGGTGAGTCTTTTCTTTCAACAGGCTCGTCAAGAAGAGAGAACATTCTGTCAGACGCCGCAAGTGCCGACTGCAGCTCGCTTATGATGTTTGCCATTTCGTTGATGGGACCTGAAAACTTTCGTGAATACAGGATAAAGGACGAAATGTCGCCAAGGGATATTCTTTCAAAAAGATATAACAGAGAGCCAAGAACGCTTACAAGTGCAAGGGAAAGATTGTTGACAAAGTTAACACCGGGACCTACCGCACAGGCGTGGTAATCGGCTTGGTAGTAGGCAGTTACCGCCTTGCTGTTGTAATCGTCAAATTTTTGCAGAACACTTTCTTCGCTGCCGTAAACCTTGACGGTGCGAAGAGCCGACATCATTTCCTCGGCATAGCCGTTGAGTCTTCCAAGGGACTCGGAACGCTTTTTGAATAAGGGCTGTACCTTTTTTGTCTTGTACTTTGTAAACAGCACCGTTATGGGAACGGTCACGGCAAAAATTACAAGCAGATTTGCATTGATGGTGCACATCATGATAAATGAGCCTGCAACGGTTATAAGACTTGCACCGATTTGCAGAATATCATGGGAGAGTGATGCGTTTATGGTGTCGATGTCATAGGAAATACGGCTGATGATATCGCCTGTCTGGTTGGTGTCGTAGTAGGAAACGGGAAGGTGAGCAAGGTGGGTGAAAACGTCCTTTCGCATTGAAAAGGTGACACGCTTTGACACGGTTGTCATTACAATTGTAAGTACGTAGGATAAAACTGCCGATAATATGTACACACCAAGCATAAGGGCACAGTACAGGAATACGCTGTTAAAATCAACGCCGCTCTCTTTTGCCACGGCATCTACTGCAAGCCCCGAAAGGAAAGGACCTAAAAGAGCAAGCAGATTTGAGCCTATCATAAGAATAAACGCCAAAAGCAGCAACAGCTTGTGACAGAATAAATATTTGCACAGCCTTTTTATAAGATAGCCTGTAGAAAGGTGGCGACGGGAACGGTTCTTTGAAGATGAGGCGTTTCTGCTTGTGTTTAAGGGATTGTTATTCATTGCCGTCACCTCCCATCTGAGAATGTGCAATAAGACGGTATTCCTCGCAGGAGTCCATAAGAAATTCGTGCTTTCCTTTGCCTATAAGCTTTCCGTCATCAAGAACAAGTATTAGGTCGCAGTCCTTTACGGTGCTGACACGCTGCGACGCCAGCACAAGAACGCCGTCACGCCTGCAGCCGCTTTTTATTGCGCCTCGCAAAAGCATATCCGTTCTGTAGTCAAGTGCACTTGAGGAGTCGTCAAGCACCAATATTTTCGGGTTTCTTGCGATGGCACGGGCTATAAGAAGTCTCTGCCTCTGACCGCCCGAAAGATTTGTACCCTTGGAGGTAACCTCGTGGTAAAGACCGTCCTCCTTTGAGCTTATAAACTCCTTCGCCTGTGAAATTTCAACGGCTTTTTCAACGCTTTCCATATCCGTTTCCTTGCCGAAGCGAATGTTGTCAAGGATTGTGCCTTCTTCAATAAAATCGTTTTGCATTGCCACGCCGAACATTTCACGAAGCTCTTTTCTGCCGTAGCTTTTTATGCTTTTGCCGTCAATGAAAATTTCGCCCTCACCCGGCTCGTAAAACCTGTAAAGCAGACTGAGAAGGGTGCTTTTTCCGCTTCCCGTTGCACCTATAATGCCAAGAGACTGCCCTTTGCCGATGGAAAAATCTATGTTTTCAAGTACATTTTTACCTTCATTGTATGCAAAGCTTACGTTGTCAAAGGCGATAAATGCACCGTCTTTGCTTTTTTCTGCCCTTTCGTCAAGCTCTTTTTGCTGTTTATACAGTTCATCAATACCGTCCTCTGTATCAACAACATACGCAATTCTGTCCGCCGAAGCTATGCCCTTTGAGGTCATGATGAAAACTCTTGTAATGGCAAGCATTGCGTTGGAAATCATAATAAAATAGTTCATAAAGGCTATGATTTTACCCGGTGAGCTGAGACCTGAGTCAACACGGAAAGCACCTAAAAGTATTACTCCGCACAGACCTGCGTTGAGAAAAAAGCTGATAACGGGGTTGGAAATGCCCATAACAAGGCTTGCCTTCATATCACGTCGGCTGAGAAGGCTGTTTACGCCGTCAAACCTTTCAATTTCGTAGTCGGTTTTGGATAACGCCTTGATAACACGTATGCCGAGGGCATTTTCTCTGACTACCCTTACCATATCGTCCACCGAATCCTGAAGCTTTTTGTACAGGTGTATGCCTTTTTTTGATACGGTATAAACAACAGTGAAAATAAAGGGCAGGGTGCATAACAGCACCAATGTCAATGCCCTGTCAAGCACAAGAGTTACTCCTATTCCGCCGATAAGAAGAATGGGAGCACGCACGCCGATTCTTTGTATTCTGCCGATAAAATTGTGCAGGTTGTAGGTGTCGCTGGTAAGACGTGCTTCAAGGGAGGCTATTGTTATTTCGTCGCTTTTTCTGCAGGAAAGCCGTAGAATTTTATCAAACAAATCGTGACGGATTTTCTCGCAGGAATCCTTTGCCACTTTTGCCGCCATTCGGTTTGCTTTTACGTTGAACAAAAAGGCGCAAACGGCACAAAGTATCATAACAACAGCACATACCGTCATTCCCGCATAATCTCTTTGCGGTACTTCTACGTCAATAAGACGGGCGAGCACCGACGGCAGAACAAGGTCGGCGATTGTTCCGATAAACTTTATAATAAGTCCTATGATTACTGCAAAGCCGTAGGGCTTTATGTAACGGTATATGAATTTCAAGCACGTCACCTCTATGCACATAAAATCTCTTTTACAATTTTATTCCAAATTTTGCTATATTTCAATAGCAGTAATTATACTTTATGTTAATTTAATAAAAAAACGTTGACTGACAGGCAAAAATATGGTATGCTGTCTTTTAAAAGGAGGATGGAAATGTTAAAACGCATCCTTGGGGAGGATAACGGGCTGAGTCTTTTGCTGAACGTGACGCCTGTGTATCTGTGCCCGTCAAAAAAGACTAAGGTTGAAATAACAGCCTGTAATACAACGGAATACGATATGCACCTGTTTTTGTCCTTCGGAACGGTTTCGGGCGTGACTCTTAAAAACAGTGAGCCTGATTTTTTTGTTCCTGCTGAGGGAAAGAGCGTGTTTACTCTTGAAATGAGCGTGTCGGAAAATGAAAAAATGTACATCGGCTCGTCGGTGCTGGATTTTACGGTGTGCGACAGGGTGCTTGAATGGAAGCAAGAGTATGAAATGAGCATATTCTCCGAAAATGTGTTTAAGTGCTGTGACGGAAAAAATGACTTTTCGCCCGATGAACAAATGCTGCTTTCACGTCATGGCGTGATATACCTGTCAAAAGACGAAAACGCCTGCATAGAGGCAGCCTGTACCGAAAAAAATACCGTCTTGCTTGAAGGAAAAGGCTCGGCGGAGGTCTACCTTAACGGAAATGTGTGCAAAAACGGTACTTTAAATCTTGAATCGGGGCTTAATAAAATTTGTATAAGCAGTAAAAGCGACGGTGCATTTTGGTTTGTACAAAGTGAAAATGAAAAGGTGATAAGCCTTAATACAATAAATCCGAGATTTTTCTTGTGAGAAAGGAAATAACCATGAAAAAGATAATTTTTACATTAATTGCAATTTGTATGCTGTCCTGTCTTGTGTATGCACAAAATACCGCCGATACTGTCGTTTATGACTTTACGGCACAGTTTTCCGAGGACTCGGCGGATATGCTGGGCGTGGGCGTTAAGGACGGCTTTCATGTCAGCGTAATAAAGGGAAGTCTTTCAACAATTTCAACCTTCGGTATTCCCGTAACCTTTACCCTTGAGGACGGCAAGGCACAGGGCTTTAACAGCGCAGTGTTTATGCTTAAGTGCGGTTACTTTGATGAAAAAAGCGTAATAACAATGAAGTACAAAAATGATAAGGGCGAGCTTGTGGGCACCCGGGACTTTAAGATTCTCAGCAAGGATTATACGCTTTACTGTGCGTCTCTTCCCGAAAATACATATGGCTTTGAAATCTTCGTAAACAGCGTTGAGCCTACCATGGATATGTATTCCGTTGACCTTGACTATATCAGACTTTATAAATCGTCTCGTCCCGTGCTTCTTACCATCGACAGCACAAGCGCACTTGTGGGGGACGAAATAAAGACTCTTGACAGCCCTGCACTTATAAAGGACGGCTTTACACTTACTCCTGCACGCTTTGTGGCGGAAAATGTGGGAGCAAAGGTGGAATGGATAGGTGCTGAACGAAAGGTTGTTATAACAAAAGACGAAACGGTTATCGAGCTTGTTATAGATAATACAACGGCTAAGGTAAACGGAAAAGATGTAACGCTTGACGTTGCACCCTGTATTATCAATGATTTTACATATACCCCTGCAAGATTTGTTGCCGAAAACCTCGGATGTGACGTTGAGTGGGACGGTGTAAACAGAACCGTAATAATCAGCTGACGGAGTTGTACGAACGGCAAATTTCAAATATATAGCGAATTGTCATAAAGGAACGACCCAGGTGCCGTTCCTTTCTTGCGCAAAAAAATCCATGCACCGAAAGCGATGCATTGAAATTGAATGAAAAATATTTATTTGATTGTCTTGTAAATGCATAACTTGACCAAGACCCTTTACGAAGTTTAGTCTTATCATTGCAGCAGGAATTTTAGCATGTGTAAGGAATCTGAGGATAAAAAAGACTTGACTTTTTCAATCCTATATGCTATAATACCCTAACAAAAATATAGCTGTATCGGAGGAATTGACATGACAGATAATATTGTTGAGTTAAATAAAGAAGCAGAACAGTTTGTGATTCAGGCGGGAATGGGAAGGTCACGCCATAATTTCGGAAAACTTTTCGGAGATAAATATACACCCCTTACTTTTGTCCATGCTGCGGATATGCACGCTGACACTGTTGCATGGAACAGAATGGTGGAATATGTCAATCGGTATAAGGAATATCTTTCATTTGTGCTTCATACGGGAGACTATTGCGGCGGCAGCCAGAAGGTATATAAAGACTTTGGTGAGGTTTGTGATAAGTGTGAGCTTGAAACATATCAGACCAATGGAAACCACGACTGTTTTCCCGGAGATTATCCGTGGCATCTCGGCGACAAACAAACTACACACGGTTTGTTGTTCAAACATACGGAAAATTGGAATGTAAATTTCATGGATATTCCTTTTCCCATGAGCTATTACAAGGATTTTCCCGAATCCAACATAAGAATGATCGTGCTTGACGACTACTTTGATGTTCCCGAAACAAGATTGTGGCTCAAGGGTGTTCTTTCGGACGCCAAAGAAAAAGGGCTTCATGTATTTACTGCACAGCATGAACGGACAAATTACATTGAAGAAACCTTCGGTGTTAATTATTCTACCGCCGACAATTACAGAGCTGCAAACGAAGCATCGGAACGTTCCCGTACTTCCTTAGATTTTGACCGCAGAGGAAGAGAACTTTATGAAGATGTTATTGCCCAATTCATTGAAAATGGCGGTAATTTCATCTGCAATTTTGCCGGACATGAGCACGTGGACGAATTTGGTCTTACAAATAATGGTATTCTTAATGTTGTGGTACAAAACGGACTTTGCTGGGATGCTCTTGGCGACACCAAGCGTGTAAATGGTACAAAAAGCATGGACTGCTTTAATGTTGTGGGAATTGATACGGAACTCGGATTGCTCAAGATAATAAGAATCGGTGCAGATGTTGACCATTATATGAGAAAGAAAAGAGTGCTTTGTTTCAACTATGTGGAAAAGAAGGTTGTTTTTGAAGCATAATCGGTGCTCAACGCTGATTAAAAACGAAGCTGTTCGGAAAATGATATGAAGAGCCGAATTCCGCACAAAATGAAACGTCAAAAGACTGTATTGACCTGATAAAACAGAATAATTGATACACACCTTTGAAGGCAAGATGCTTTCAGAGGTGTTTTTTTGCAAAAGATTAACCCCACCTTTTTATCCGAAAGTGGGGTTGTAATTAATCTCAGAATAAGTCATCACGACTCATTTTTTGTGTTTAGCTGTTTTGTCCGCTTGCGTTTAAGGGAATCAAAACGGCTTTTCGGGAACCGATAATAGAGTATCATCCGAGGAAGCCTTCGAAAATTGCTGTCGGTATTCCCGACCGCTTATTTGCGAGTGCTTGCAAAAGTTGGTCCGTAAGCGGCGCAGGCTCTGTAGTCCTGACCTTCCTTGTCCATGCCAAAAGCATTCCATGCAGCAGGACGGAAGATTTTTTCTTCGGGAACGTTGTGCATACAAACGGGAATTCTGAGAATTGAACAAAGTGTTATAATATCGGCACCGATATGTCCGTAGCTGATGGCACCGTGGTTGGCACCCCAATTGTTCATAACGTCATATGCGGTCTTGAATGCGCCCTCGCCTGTGCATCTGGGAGCAAACCATGTGCAAGGCCAGGTGTAGTCTGTTCTCTTCCACAGAACGTCAGATACTTCATCGGGAAGACCTACTGTCCAGCCCTCGGCAATCTGCATAACGGGACCCAGTCCCTTAACGTAGTTGAGTCTTATCATGGTAGCGGGCATTTCGGCACGTGTAAGGAATCTGGAAGAATATCCGCCGCCTCTGAAGTAGCCGAGGTCTGCCATATTCCATGTTGTTGCCGCCATAATTGTGTCGGCATCCTTTTCTGTTACGTTGTACCATTCCTTCATAACGCCGTTGCCGTTTTTGTCCTTCACTTCACCGCAGGCATCAAGACAGCATGCACCTGAATTGATAAGGTGGATAAAGCCGTCGGCGTCCTTTGCTTTGCCGTCGATTTCGTAGCCTGCAGCCTTCTTGACAGCATCGCCGCTCCAGTATGTTCTTACGTCTGCAAACATCTGAGGTCTGTTTGTAAGAAGCTTGCCGAAGAGCATACATACGCCGTTGAGAGTATCGTTTTCGGTTGCGAGAATGTAAGGCTCACGTGCACCGTTCCAGTCAAAGGAGGTGTTGAGCATAGCTTCGGGGAAGTCGCAGTTGGGATAGAAGTCTGTCCACTGTCTCTGTCCCTGGAAGCCTGCGGCAATGGCATTGTGACCGACCATTTCTTCCTCACAGCCTTCGGGAAGATTCTTGTTGCCGTTCATAAGATCCTTGATGATGCACATCATCTTAACAACAAATTCAAACTGTTCTTCCTTAACCTTGTCGCTTCTCTGCATATCCTCGGGATTCTTGTCAAAGCCGATGTTGCACTTTTCCTTAGCCCACTTAAGAGCCTTTTCAAACTCAGCCTTGTCGTAAATGCCCTCTGTCATTCGTCTGATGATTTCTACCTCGTCAACGGACTCAACTCTCATACCAAGATACTCTTCAAAGAAGTCGCAGTTAACAATTGAGCCTGCAATACCCATACAGATAGAGCCTATCTGCAGATAAGACTTTCCTCTCATTGTTGCAGCGGCTACCGCACATCTTGCAAAGCGAAGAATCTTTTCGGCAACGTCAGCAGGAATTGAGGTGTCGTCCATGTCCTGTACATCATGACCGTAGATGCCGAAAGCGGGAAGTCCCTTCTGTGCGTGGGAAGCAAGCACCGATGCAAGATAAACAGCACCCGGTCTTTCCGTTCCGTTAAAGCCCCATACGCCCTTGATTGTCATAGGATCCATATCCATGGTTTCAGAGCCGTAGCACCAGCAAGGAGTTACGGTAAGGGTGATGTCAACGCCTCCCTTCTTGAACTTTGCCGCACACGCCGCTGCCTCTGCACCTCGTCCTATGGTGGTGTCTGCAATAATTACCTTTACAGGCTCTCCGTTGGAATAGCGCAGGTTTTCGGAAATGAGCTTTGCGGCGCTCTTTGCCATATTCATTGTCTGTTCTTCAAGTGATTCACGAACCTTTAACGGTCCTCTTCTTCCGTCAATTGTGGGACGGATACCGATTACGGGGTAATCACCGATAAGTCTTGACTGTGCCATAATTTTGACGCTCCTTATAAAAATTGGTATTTTTAGATATATTTATCTACCTATAATTATACACTTGACAGTTCAATAATTCTTGTGCTATAATACCAAAAAGTATAATTATTTTCACATTTTGGAGGAAAAATGAGCTATAATGAAGTAAAAAGCAGGGGAACGGTGGATTTTCCCATAGAGCTTCACACCCTGACTGAGCACAGTCCAAAGTATAATATGGCGCATCATTGGCACACTGACCTTGAAATTGTGTATGTGATTTCAGGGGAGCTGTGCCTTAGCCTCAATAATTATGACTACATTATGCACGAGGGCGACGTTGCCTTTGTAAATTGCGAGGTTGTCCACGGAGCAATACCCAAGAATTGTAAGTATCAGTGCATAGTGCTTAATCCCGACGGGATAGCTTCAAAGCCTGAGGACTGGCAGGAAATGTGGAAAGCACTTGCATCAAACGAGCTTTTTATCAATGAATATTTTCCAAGTGACAGCGTTGTGGCACAAAGCGCAAGAAAGCTGTTTGAGGAAATGGAAAAACAGGAAAGCAGCTATTCACGGCTTTCCTGTCTCGGAGCACTGTTCAGTTTGTACGGTGAGCTGTCACGCAGTAACGGCTTTATAAAGGAACGCCACGCCTCCTCCGACGGCTTTTACCGCAATGAGCAAAAGCTTAAAAAGGTGCTGTCCTTTATAAGAGGCAATTACGATAAACCCATAACCTTACAGGATATGGCAAAAATCTGCGAGATGTCTCCTAAATATTTCTGCTCTTATTTCAAGAAGATGACAAAGATGACACCCACCGAATACCTGCTGTTTTACCGTGTTGAGAAAAGTGCAAGAATGTTGCTTAAAAGCGACCTGCCAATCACGGAAATAGCTTACGGCTCGGGCTTTTCCGAGTTGTCCTACTTTATCAAGGTGTTCAAAAAGCAGATGGGCATGAGCCCGGGAAAATTCCGTAAGTGGAGCTGCACGTAAGCACTTTACTTTATCAGAAGCCCACGCCTGCTTCGGCAAGACCTGTGTCGTTTACAACGTCAATGCCTAAAAGACAGGGCGTGCCTTGACCGTCGTAGGGTGCAAAATGGAAAATGAGAGTCTTTGCCTTTGCAAAATATGCTAAATCCGCATATGTGTCAACGGTGAGGTCAATGCCCTCGTCAGTCCGGCTGTAAGCACTAATCTCATTCCATACGCTGTATGCACCGTGACCGTAGAAGCAGCCGTAGATTTCGTCCTCGGGCTTGTAAACATCATAACCGCTTGTATCGTGGATGCTTACCCACAAATCAAAGTCCTGCCATGTTTTAAGCTCAACACCACGGTTTCCGTCAAAGGCTGAGGCGATAAAGGCGTTAATCTCGGTCATGGAGTAAGGATGGGGCATATCGGCAGAGTTGTCAAAGCGTATCATGGTATGGGGAATGAAGTGATAGCCCGAAACATTGTGAAAATCAAAGGAATCGGCGTTGTTTTTGCCAAGGGATAGTGTGCTTACATAGTGGTCTGTGAAGCTGTCGGCAAGATAGCTGATTTTCCACGGAACGTCAATGCCGTGATAGAGGGTTGCCACTCTTTCAAAGGGTGAAAAGAAGGTAACGGTGTTTCCTGTTGCACTGTCATTTTCGGTGGCAAGGAAATAATAGCTTTCGGCAGATGGAAAATACTCCGATGAGCCGTCGGAATTGATAATGCAAAGATATTTGTTGTAGTGTGAAAAATAACCGTAGTAGGGGCTGTCCTGCTGCTGTATAATATCGATGGGAATAAGTTCGGCATCGGTTATGTTTGCACTGTCAAGAAAAGTATAATATTCGCTTTTACCGCCGACATAGGTGCT
Organism: Eubacteriales bacterium; assembly: GCA_045539625.1. Lineage (GTDB taxonomy): Bacteria > Bacillota > Clostridia > Oscillospirales > CAG-382 > UMGS1387. Next base: position 14,577 of record JAZQFS010000020.1, read on the forward strand.
TACTGCCTCTTTGTCGGCATTTTTCAGGCTTTCAATAAAACCGAGAGCCACAGTGTCAATACCCTGTTCGGGATTTTTAACCGCACTGTACTTTTCCATAAGGGCGTCTACAGTGCTCTTTGGCACTTCGTCTTTCTGCACCTCGTCCTTGTTTTCGGGAGTGTTGCCGAAGTCCCCGTTTTCAGGATTGCTGTCGGTGACGGTACCCTCGTCAAGAGGCTTTTCGCCCAAATCTTCACGCTGTTCGCCTGTCACGGTGTTTTCCGATATTCTTGCAATACAGGAAGAAAAAATAAGGGTACAAAGCAGTAATAAGCAGATAATGATGTTTGTTTTTTTCATGATAAAAGCCTCCTTGCTTCAGTTTAATGTGATTATGTTGAAATTATCCGTGTCTGTCAGTGAAAATTTGTCTTTAAGACCGTCAGACACTAAAATGCTTTCGTCTTCAAGTATCAAAATCATCTCGAAATCATATTTTTGCTGACGGTAGAATTGTGTTGCCCTGTCCTTGCCCATAACGAAAAGTGCCGTTGACAGCGCATCGCCCGTCTCCGCATCGTCCGAGACAACACAGGCACAGGCAATACCGCTTTGTGACGGATAGCCTGTTTTGGAATCGAAAATGTGGTGATAGATTTTGCCGTCCTTCTCAAAAAATCTTTCGTATGCACCTGAAATTGAGATAAAGCCGCTGTCCATTTTAAGAACACCCGCCGTCTTTTCCTTGTCAAAGGGGTTAGTGATGCCTACATTCCAGCCTGTTTTGCCACCCTTGACAGCAGACGGGGAGGAGCCGTGTACGCCCACGTTTCCGCCAAAGCTGATACAGAAGTTTTTTTCGCCCGTCTCTATTGCCTTTTCGTATGCCTTGCCGAGAGCATAGCCCTTTGCAATTCCGCCAAGGTCAACCTGTACTCCTTGCCGTAAAAGACTTGCACTTTTGCCGTCAACGGACAGGTCTGAAAACGAGGTGAGAGTGAGTGCTTTTTCAACGGCATCGGAATGAGGAACAATGTTTTTGCCCGAGGTTATGTCCCACAGCGAAGCGACGGCACCCATACAGGGATTGTATGCACCGTCTGTGGCGTTTGCAATATCTGCAGCCTTGCTTAAGAGGGCTGCGGTATCCTCCGAGGCCTCAATAAAGCCGCTGTCATTAAGACGGGAAATTTCGCTTTCGGCTATTGTTTTTGAAAACAGCTTTTCGTACTTTTCGGTAAGCTTTGCGATTTCGTCCGCGGTTTCGGCTTTTTCACTTGTTACGGTGATAAAGGTGTTCATGGCAAAAAAAGTGCGGCTTTCAAAGGAAGGAACGGAGGAACAGCCAAACAGCAAAAACACGGCAATACACAAAATCGCCGAAAGTGTTTTTTTCATACTCTTCCACCTTTCTTTGATGTAAAAAGCTTAAGACGGGGAATAACGGTGTTCATAACAGCACCGCTTACAGAGCCTGTCACACTTGATGCGGCACAAAATAGGGGAAGATAGGACAAAAGTGCACCGTCGCCCATAATTATGATGGCACATATTGTCTGACCTATTGCGTGAAAAACGGCACTTATGCAGGAAATTCCGCAAAAGGTGAAAACTTTGCCGTACAGCCTTTTTGTCATAATAAGCGAGGCAAAGGATAAGACCGTACCGCCGTAGGACATTGCAAGGCTTACGGGATTTGCCGAAAACATAAACAAAAACAGCGGTCTGAGGAGCGATACGGCAAGCGCTGCCTTTACACCGCAAATGTAAAGACAGGCAGTTATTGCAATGTTGCAAAAGCCAAGCTTTACACCGGGCATGGGAATTGCAGCGTTAATTCCCGATACCGATTCTACAATAGATATTATAACCGAAATTCCAAGAAAAACAGCACCGAGAGAGACGGTTTTCAGCTTTTTGCTTTTATCCTGCAATGACATCGATACCGTCCTCTCCTGCGTTACCCGAAATCTTTACCGAAACACGGTTGGGAACGCATATTATGCTGTCGCCTGAATTTTTCGCCTTCTTCATTTTTGTACACAGCCCGTCGGGACAGCTTGATGAGGATACAAAGCAGTGTCCGTCCTGTACAGTAATGTTGACGCCGTGTGTTGAAAATGTGCTGTCCTCGTTAAGGGGCAGTATCTTTTCCACATCTCCGCCGCAGCTTATGACGGCGTATTTTTTGTCATTCCTGCCGTGAAAATATAAAAAAGCGGGCAGGGCAATGCACAGCAATACAATAAGAATGTTGAGAATCAAATCGTTTCTGTATAATTTCTTCATAGGCTTGCAATATAAGGGTTGAAATTTTTTTCGTCGCCGATTGTTGTAGATGAGCCGTGTCCCGAATATACTCTGTAGCTGTTGTCAAGACTCATAAGCTTTGTGAGAGACTCTCTCATCTTTGTCATGCTTCCACCCGGAAAATCCGTTCTTCCGATAGAGCCTTCAAACAGCACGTCGCCTGCAAACACAACCTTTTCGCTGTGCTCAATGTAACACGCACTGCCGTCGGTGTGACCGGGACAGGACATAACATCAAACACCAGCTTTCCAACCGTTACCTTGTCGCCGTCATTTACTTCGTTAAGTGTACCTGTATACGAATACGGCGTTCTGAACAGCGGTGCCGACAGGTTCTTTTCTTCGCTTGCCATAGCGGCGGCGTCTCCCCAATGAATGTATACAGGTATACTGCACCCGTTTTCCCGAGCCTCATCAATAAGGTGGGTAAGACCGTAGATGTGGTCAAAGTGGGCGTGGGTTATGATAACGGCACACAGCTTGAGATTTTGTGTTTCCACATATGAATAAAGCTCTCTGCCGTGCTCGCAGGGATCGATAATTACGGCGTTGCCGTCGTCGTCCGAAACAACATAGCAGTTGCAGGACAGGGGAAAACATCTGATGTTCATTTTATCTCCTTGATATTAAGCATAAAGGGACGGAAAACCGTCCCTTGCTTTTACGTATAAATTATCGGGGACAGTTATTACTTGCCCAGATTCTTAAGCATTTCCTCAACGTTATGAAGCATTTCCGTGTACTTTTCCTTCTTTGCCTTTTCAGCCTCAACAACTGCGGCAGGCGCTTTGTCAACGAAGGAAGCGTTGGAAAGCTTTTTGTCAACTCTTTCGATTTCGGAAAGGGCTGTCTGTCTTTCCTTTTCAAGTCTTTCACGCTCTTTGTCAAGGTCAACCATTTCAGCCATGGGAACGAAAATCTTTGCACCATCCGACACTATGCTTACAGCACCCTCGGCGTCGTAAGAAGCCACAACCTCAACCTCGGAAGCAGAGGCAAGTCTTTCAAAGAACTTGCTTGTTTTTTCGTTGAAGGAGTCTGTGTATTCGGAAACGATGTAAAGCTTTGCCTTTCTTGACGGAGGTACGTTCATGCCTGTTCTTGTGTTTCTTACACTTCTGATGGCATCAATAACTCTGTCCATGCTGCGGCACTCGTCGCCAAAGTCAAGAGAAGCATCGTATTCGGGATAATCGGAAACAATAAGCATCTTGTCGGATACCTTGATGTTTGACCAGATTTCCTCTGTGATGTAAGGCATAAAGGGATGAACAAGCTTGAGTATGCCCGTAAGAACATAAAGAAGCACGCTCTGAGCGTTTTTGTTGTCCTCGGTGCCCTTGTCGAAGAGTCTGGGCTTTACAACCTCGATATACCAGTCGCAGAAGATGTCCCAGATAAATTCGTGAAGCTTTGCAGCTGCAATGCCAAGCTCAAACTTATCGAGGTTTGCACCGATTTCCTTAACTGCATTGTTGAAGTGTGTGAGAATCCACTTGTCTTCAATCTGAAGTGTTTGGGGAATGACGGGCTTTGTGTCATCGTCAAGGTTGAGAAGCACAAAACGTGAAGCATTCCACATCTTGTTTGCAAAGTTTCTGGAGTTGTCCATCTTGGTGGTGGAGAATCTCATATCGTTACCGGGAGCGTTGCCAGTAACAAGGGTAAATCTGAGGGCGTCCGCACCGTATTCTGCGATAACTTCAAGAGGATCGATACCGTTGCCGAGAGATTTGGACATCTTTCTGCCCTGCTCGTCACGTACAAGACCGTGGATAAGTACGTTTTCAAAGGGAGCTTTTCCTGTGTGTTCAAGTCCCGAGAAAATCATACGGCTTACCCAGAATGTGATAATATCGTAGCCTGTAACAAGGGTGGAGGTGGGATAGTATCTTTCAAGGTCTTCTGTGTTGTCAGGCCAGCCAAGAGTTGAGAAAGGCCACAGAGCCGAGGAGAACCATGTATCAAGAACGTCCTCTTCCTGACGGAGAGGTGCGCCGCAATCGGGACAAACCTTTTCGTCTTCCTTTGATACAATCATCTTGCCGCACTTGTCGCAGTAGAAGGCAGGAATTCTGTGTCCCCACCAAAGCTGACGGGAAATACACCAGTCGTGGATGTTTTCCATCCAGTTAAAGTACTTCTTTGCCTGATTGTCGGGGATAAACTTGATTGTGCCGTCACGTACCGCTTCAATTGCAGGCTTTGCCAAAGGCTCCATCTTTACAAACCACTGGTCGGAGATAAGAGGCTCAACGGTAGTGCCGCATCTGTAGCACACACCGACATTGTGAACGGTAGGCTCAACCTTAACAAGAATGCCCATTTCTTCAAGCTCTTTTACAATAAGCTTTCTTGCCTCGTATCTGTCCATACCGTTGAACTTGCCTGTAATTTCGTTAAGAGTGGCATCGTCGTTCATAACAACAATCTGCTCAAGGTCATGTCTCTGACCTACAAGGAAGTCGTTGGGGTCGTGAGCAGGTGTAATCTTAACACAGCCCGTACCCTTTTCCATATCCGCATATTCGTCGGTAATAACGGGAATTTCTCTGTTTACAAAGGGAACAATAACTGTTTTGCCCACAAGATGAGCATATCTCTTATCTTCGGGGTTAACTGCAACGGCAGTATCGCCGAAAAGTGTTTCGGGACGGGTTGTGGCAACCACTACAAATTCGTCGCTGTCCTTTACAAAATACTTGATGTGCCAGTATGCACCCTGCTGCTCGGGATTTTCAACCTCGGCATCGGAAAGTGCTGTTAAGCAGTGAGGACACCAGTTTGCAATTCTGTGACCTCTGTAGATAAGTCCCTTGTTGTAAAGGTTTACAAATACTTCCTTAACGGCTCTTGAACAGCCCTCGTCCATGGTAAAGCGAAGGTGATCCCAGTCGCAGGAGCAGCCAAGCTTTTTAAGCTGCATAATGATTCTGTTGCCGTACTGATTTTTCCAGTCCCATACACGCTCAAGGAACTTTTCACGTCCCAGATCGTATCTTGTGAGACCTTCTTCTTTACGCAGGTTTTCTTCAACCTTTATCTGTGTTGCAATACCTGCATGGTCAGTGCCGGGTACCCACAGTGTGTCAAAACCTTTCATTCTCTTGTATCTTATGAGAATATCCTGCAAGGTGTCGTCAAGGGCATGGCCCATGTGAAGCTGACCTGTTACGTTTGGCGGAGGAATTACGATGGTGTAAGGATCCTTTGTCTTGTCACCTGACGGCTTGAAGCAGCCGTTATCCTCCCATGCTTTGTATATTCGCTCTTCGCTTTGAGCGGGGTTAAAATTCTTTTCTAATTCCTTTGGCATTTTTATCTTGTCCTTTCGGTGGTTAGTTTGTGTCGGGTTATCGTTACTTTTCTTGAAAGAAAAGTAACCAAAAGAACTTTATTTTGGCTGTCGCCGTTGCTGAATTATTCTGAAGGCAAAAGCTCAAGTATTCTGCGTTTGTTCATTCTTTTTGCAAAGAATTTCTTTTTTGGATTTTAAATTGTCCGCAGGAGTCGATGTGAGCATCGACACGGTGGGCACAGAATAAAATTATTTTAAAATTTCAACATTTTCAAGTCTGTTCATAACAAGACCTGTAATAAGCTTGGGATAGAAGTAGGTTGATTTCTGAGGCATCTTTTCGCCGGCTAAAGCAACGTCCTTGATTTCGGTAACCTTTGTTGCGTTGATGATAAAGGCGCAGTTTGCTTTGCCGCTTCTTACGCTTTCAATTGCCTCGTCCTTGTCACGGGTGTACTTAAGGTTTATCTGCTTTGCCATATTTTCCTTGTCGATGCCGAGAATGTTCTCCAAAATCAGGCTGTGAAGCACCGTTACGTCAAGTCCCTTGTAGGCATCGGACTTGTCGGGGTTCATTTCGCAAAGCTTCTTTGCGGCATCCTTCTTCATAACCGAAAGATAGAATTTTCCGTCGGGTGAAGCAAGAACGTTTGCCTTGTCCGATACGTGCTGAGCCAGCTTGTCATCAATTTCTTCTTCACTGATTTGGGAAACGTCAAAGTATTCCCTCATGCCTTCAAGAGCTTTTTGTGTATCAAAGCCCTCAAGGTCTGTCACCATTCTGTGAGTGGGGAATACCACAAGTCCGTCATTTTCCATATCAATAAGGAACATCATTATAAAGTTTGCAGGGTGGTTTTCGTCAACGATTACGCCGTCGTCACGCAGCTTGTTTCTGAAGCGCAGAGCTGTTTCGTATCTGTGGTGACCGTCTGCAATAAAGAGCTGCTTGCCCTTGAAAAGCTCTTCAACCTTGCCGTTGACAGCTGTATCCTCGCTTTTCCACAGTCTTTGGATAACGCCGTCTTTTGCGGTAAACTCTATTTCGGGCTTATCCTTTGACATACCGTCAATAAGAGAGGTGATTTCTCGCTTTTCATCGGTGTACATACAGTAGATGGGGCTGAAGTTGCAGTAGGTTGAGCACATAAGGTCAAATCTGTCCTGCTTGGCTTTTGAAAGTGTTTCCTCGTGGGGAAGTACAACGCCCTTTTCAAATTCTTCTATTCTTACTCTTGCAAAAATACCTTTTATTTTATATGTATTCCCAAGAGCCTCGAATTCTTCTTCATATACGTAGTAGCCGTCTTTTTTGTCCGTGTCGATAATGCCTTTTTCGCACCATTCAAGGTAAAGTGACTTTGCTTTGCCGTAGGCATCTTCGCCCACAGGCTTTTCAAGGCGGATGATGTTGTTTTCGCTTTGTGCTATGTAGCCAAGGCGCTCTTCTTCGCTGATAATATCATAAGGGGGACACACGTTTTTTGAAATGTCGCCCGATTTGTCTGTGAATCTCAAAGCACCGAAGGCTTTTACGTCTGCCATTGCATAAATCTCCAATCTAAAAAGTTATTCATATTATTATACAACATCAAAAATGATTTTACAAGCATTTTTTGAAAGTTTTTTTGTGTTTGTCCGATTTTTTTAACCAAAATCCCACTGTTTGCATAAACTGAAAACAAAGGCAATAAAAAAGCCTTACAACTTCAGGAGGTTTTGTTATGACTGAAAAGAACTGCAACAATTCAAGAACCTGTCAGGGTACGGCAAACAATTCACTGTCAAATGCGGCAGCGGCTGCTGCTGCGGGAGTGCTTGGCACAACGTCAGGCGGCACTTCAAACGACAAGTCAACCTGTATTGACGTAAAGAAAATCTATGACAGCGCAAAGGATAAGGACTGTATAGAGGATATCAGAGTTTACTTAGGTCCCGACGGACAGGAAATCATCGACAACGCAAGTAACATACGCTCAAAGTGTGCCGAGGTTATATGGGCGAGCATTTCGGTAAATGAGGTGGCGTTCAACAGAGGCTATTACGCAATTGACATTCGCTATTATTTCAGACTTTGCTTTGAAGCGTGTGTTATGGGCAGAAGCAGAGAATTCTGCGGAATTGCGGTGTTCGACAAGCAGGTTGTAATGTACGGCGGAGAGGGAAATGTAAGCATATTCACCTCTGACAGCGTGAACAATGACATCTGTGCCACACTTCCTCAGTCTGCATTTACACAGAATCCTGCAAATACTCCCCGAGTTACCCTTGAGGTGGCAACGCCCATTGTGCTTAACGTAAAGCTTGCCGACAGAGGCTACAATTGCGGTTGCTGCTGCTGCAGTATGGATCAGATTCCCGAGGGCATATGCCAGAGCTGCGGCTGTACGCCAATCCCCGAAGATATGGGTGTAAAGTGCCTGTATGCAACAATCGGTATTTTCTCTCTTATCAAAATTGAGCGTCCCGTTTCACTTCTTATCAATTCTGCGGAATACTGTATTCCCAACCGTGAAAGCTCGGTGCTTTCCGACAACACCAGCGATCCTTGCACAATCTTCAAGAATATGAGCTTCCCCACCTGTGATTTTTATCCGCCTTCACTTGGCGCAATTTCCTCGGGTATAGCAGGCGGTGAGCAGTGTAAGGATGCTCCGCCCGCTCTTACAAGCGTTGCAGGCACAACGGTAACTACCGCTTCAGGCTGCGGTTGCTGCAGATGATTTGTTTCTCCTCTCGTAAGAGAGGAGATGAGCCTGCCAAAAAGTATGTTTTATCTCACGTTTCAGGAAAACCCCCGGCGAGGGTTTTCCTCTTTACCGTCCTTTGAAGGACGGTAAATTCACCTTTCCTGCGCTTTATGAAGCATAGGGGGTTTAGCCGTCTGCGGACGGCGAACAAAGACGCTGTCTTTGGAAACTGCAAGGCTTTTCGTGCTTTCCCAAATCTTTGATTTGGTTGAAAGCTCGAACCCAACGTAGTTGGGTATCCTTGCTTTGCTTGACCTAAACTTTAACAAAAGCTTTGCGACAGACTGACGCCTCGGTAAAACCGAGGCTGTTCCGTCATTACAATATTCCGATTTGTTTAAAATACTCCTCCAGCTTTTCACTGTCGCCGTCAAAGAGATATGCCGCAAGTCCTGCATCAAGAGCACCCCTGACATTCTTTTCGCTATCATCTACAAATACCGTTTCTTCCGCCTTTATGCCGCAGGTTTCAAGAAGATGGTTGAAGATATCAGCCGACGGCTTTGTATATCCGCAAACAGCAGAAAAAACACATTTATCGAAGTACGAAAGAATAGAAATGTCACCGCTTCTTTTTGCAAAGGTTTCGCTGATGTTGGACAGAAGAAACAGCGGTGTTCCCCTGTCTTTAAGCTTTTTTACAAGCTCTCTCATTCCCTCAATTTCGGGAAGATTGTACATCCAGTTATCATAAATTTTCTCAACAGCTTCGTGAAGTCTTTCGGGAAGTCTTTTACAGCTTTCTCTTACAACCTCTTCGTCACTTATTGTGCCCGCATCAAGCCTGTCCCAATAAAGACGGTCAAACAATACATCCGAAACAAGCCTTATATCATCCTCGTCCGTCAAATATCTTGACGTCATATAACGAGGCTCGAATTTTACCAGCACCATTCCAAAATCAAATACTACGTTCTTTATCATAATCATTCTCCGTTATTTGATTGCTTTATTCTTCCACTTTCCTCTTGCGTAGAATATAGATGTAAGAACAGCACCCATAAGCCACGTAATCAGAAGTGAAATCTGTATACATTCCTTTTGTCCGTAAGGAAGAGCTTCTGTTCTTGTAAGGAAGGAAATGCCGTATGCTATGGGAATTCTGAGTCCTACGGTAGTAATAAGAGAAATCCACATGGGCGTTACCGTATCGCCTGCGCCTCGCATAATACCTGAAAGGCTCTGGGTTACCGCCATCGCAATATAGCCTGCGGCAAGAATGAACATAAGGCGGTAGCTCATTTCAATAACTTCGGGTGCATCGTTGCTGAAAAGTCCCATAATCTGTCTGCCGAAAATAAGAATTATTACCGTAAGTACCGCAGAACAGCATACTGCCATAAGTGTTCCCTGCTTTGCACCCTTTGATATTCTGTCATACTTTCCCGCACCTACGTTCTGACCTGCATAAGTTGTCAGTGCCGTACCGAAGGAAAAGTTGGGCATCATGGCAAAGCCGTCAACTCTCATAATAATTACGTTTGCCGCAACAAACATATCGCCGAAGCTGTTGGTAAGTCTCTGAACAACAAGCATTGCCGAGGAGAAAATCATCTGTGTAAGTCCGGAAGGAAGTCCAAGACGTATTATTGTCTTTACATACTTCGCCTCAGGCAAAAGGTACTTAAGCTTAAAGTCAAAGCATTCTGTCATTCTTGACAGCTTCCAAAGGCAAAGGAGAGACGACACAAACTGTGCTATTACCGTTGCAAGTGCAACGCCGCCTACCTCCATGGACCTGACAAGAATAAGGTCAAGCACAATATTTATTACCGTCGCAACAAGCAAATACACAAGTGCCGACATCGAGTCACCCAGTCCTCTTATGATACCGCTGAGGATATTATAAAAAGCCATACCCGCAATACCCACAAGCGATATAAGCAGGTAATCATAGCACCAGTCAATGGTGGATTCAGGCGTTTTCAGCACTTCCAGAATCGGTCGGATAAAGGGTACCATTATTGCTATAAGTACAACACAGCAAATCACGGTAATTGTAATACAGTTACCGATGGTTTTTGACAGGTCTTCCCTTTTTTTTGCGCCGAAATACTGGGAAACCATTATACTTGCACCTGCCGAAATACCGATAAACAGTACAAGCAGCATATTGAGTATCGGCATTGCACTGCCGATTGCTGAAAGCCCTGCCACACCGACGCCCTCGGTATTGCCTACAACGATACTGTCAACGGTACTGTACAGCTGCTGTGCAATATTTCCTATAAGCATAGGTATTGTAAAGGTTACAATGCCTTTCCATGGTGAGCCCTGTGTCATATCCACAGGTGCAAAAAGTTTTTTAAACATACATTCTCCTTAAATTACTTAATTTTTGCCTTTGCCACTCTTACGCAGTAGTTTATTCCGTACATCATACCCGTAAAGTCAACTGTAAGACTATCCGAGTCCTGCGTAAATTTCAGTTTTTCTCCGTTATCCATCCACTCTATGCTTTCTATTTCATCGGCAATTCCCGAAAAAGCATAAACACCGCTGTATTTTCCGTCAACGGTTACGTTTTTATTACCAAGTCTTCCAAGGTCATAGCAGAACAGGTAAAGACAGCCGTCACCCTTCAGAACAAAATTTCTGCCGATGCTATAGCTTTCATAAGGCTTACCCTCATAAATTGCTTTGCCGAAAATCTTCATCCATTCGCCCATAATATTCATAAGCTCTCTCTGCATGGGCTCAACGCCGCCCTGTGCAGACGGTCCGATATTGAGAAGCAGGTTTGCACCAACCCTTCGGCAGTCGCAAAGACACTCGATAAGCTCTTTGGGAGGCTTATAGTTAAAGTCGCAAAGTCCTGTTCCCCAGTGGTCATTAAGGGTATAGCACATCTCGGCAGAAATGTACTTTGTCATACCGTTTCTGTTCATTGCCGAAGGTCTTCCCTGCTCAAAGGTAACGGAATCCACCTCGGGGTGACAGATCTGTCCTCTTGCATCAAGTCCCGTATTATTGATAATCATAGCTTCGGGCTGTAGGCGTCTTATCATACCGTACAGCTCATCATGCTTCCAGTCGGCATCCTTCTTTGACCAGTCGCCGTCAAACCACAGTCCGCCGATTTTCCCGTAATTTGTACAGAGAATTTCAACACTCTTTTTAAGATATTCAAGATAAGCATCAAAATCGTTATTGAAATCGGGGTTATACCAGTCAAGGGTTGTATGATAGAAAAACGGCACAATACCGTGCTTATTGCAAGCATCAACGTATTCACGCACAAGGTCTCTTTTTGCTGCCGAGTGAGGTGCATCGAAATCATTGAGTCCGCAGGTATCGTACAGTGAAAAGCCTTCATGGTGGCGTGTTGTAAGTGTGATATACTTACAGCCTGCATTTTTTGCCGTCAGCACCAGCTTTTCCGCATCAAAATCCTCGGCAGTAAAGGTATCGGCAAGCTTTTTATATTCATTCATATCACGCTTATGGATAAGATATGTCCATTCTCCCATTCCGAGCTGAGAGTAAAGTCCCCAATGTACAAACATTCCAAAGCCCATTTTTTCAAATCTTTCAATTCTTGGTGCAGGTACAAGCATTTTTATCCTCCTGTGCAAAAAGATTGATTCGCCAAAAAATGGCAAACCTTCAACAAATGACATTATATCGCAAGAGGGCAAAAAATTCTACAGGATTTTTTTACTGTTTTTTGGACAAACAAAAAACGACACCTTTATGTGCCGTCATCTGTTACCCGTTATTCACAATAAGCTTGAATCTGTTCTTTTCAAACTCCAGCATACCCTCATCTCTCATTTTGCACAGCTCGTTTGACATCGCACTTCGGTCAACCGACAGAAAATCGGCAAGCTGCTGTCTGTTAAAAGGGATTTCAAAATATGCACTGTTATTTTTATCCGACTGCTCGGAAAGATAGGAAATAAGCTTTTCACGTGTTGTACGTTTTGACATATGGGAAAGCTTTTGTACAAGAAGCGTGTTTTTCTCTGACACCGCAAAAAACAGGTTCTGCGTTACCCTTCCGTGAAAGGAACAGGCATTACAGCAGGGTGAAAGCACGCATTTTACGTCAAAAAGCATAACGGTGCAATCTTCAATCGCCTCAACGTCGTATCTCAGGTTACCGCTCCGGGGCGACACATAAGCTTCTGCAAACATCTCCCCTTCAAGCACCTGTCCCAGAATACTCCTGTTTCCCCAATAATCATCCCTTACAATATGAGCCTTGCCCTTGACAAGCATATGAATATCTTTGACGGCATCACCGCTTCTCAGCACATATTCGCCTTTTTTAAAGAAAACCGTTCGTGCGTCGAGACAGGACAGCATCCCTTCAATTTCTTCTTCGGTTATGCCGGAAAACATTCTTGTTTTTTTCAATATATGCAAAAATTCTTTCATTTTTCTCTCTTTCCGTTGTAAATACAACCGATTTGTTTTTATTATTATAGTATAATAGTGTCACAAAGTCAAGGAGGTAATTACTATGTTAAGAAGAATAATAAAGATAGACAAAGAAAAATGCAACGGCTGCGGTGCCTGTGCCGAAGCGTGCCACGAGGGTGCAATTGAAATGGTTGGCGGCAAAGCTCGTCTTACACGTGAGGACTACTGCGACGGTCTTGGCGACTGTCTTCCTGCATGCCCTGTCGGTGCCATAACCTTTGAAGAAAGAGAAGCGCCCGCATACGACGAGGCGGCAGTTCTTGCTTCAAAGCAGAAGAAAGCACCTCTTGCCTGCGGCTGTCCCGGTACGGCTTCAAAGGCGATAAAACGTGAGGTGTGCCCCATTGAAGCAAAGACAGATATTGAGAGTCAGCTCTCCCAATGGCCTGTTCAGATAAAGCTTGTGCCCGTCAATGCGCCTTATTTTGACAAAGCAAATCTGCTTGTTGCGGCAGACTGTACGGCATACGCATACGGAAATTTCCACAATGAATTTATAAGAAACCGCATTACCCTTATAGGCTGTCCCAAGCTTGACGAGGGCGACTACGCCGAAAAGCTTACTGCCATCATAAAGAACAACGACATAAAGAGTGTAACTGTTGTACGTATGGAGGTTCCTTGCTGCGGCGGCATTGAAAGAGCCGTAAAGAATGCACTTACGGCAAGCGAAAAGCTTTTGCCCCTTAGAGTAGTTACCGTCACCACCGACGGACGTCTTGTTGAATGACAAATTCTTATATATAACACAAAAAGCCGTGAGCTGTCGCAATAACAGCTTTTCAGCATAATAACAAGCATAACAAAACCGACCGATAGGAGCTTTTCCCAACGGTCGGTTATTTTCATTTACGTTCAAATAAGCCTCACTGTGCCGCACTTTCCTCCTGCAACAGTATTTTTTGCCTCAGGCTGTCGCTTACTCTTCTGATTGTTGACTTAAGCTCAACAAGCGCACTGTGACAGCACGGCTCATTAAGCAGGCGAACAGGTATGCCCTCGGCAGGCTCGGCAGGATTTATGTTTCTTGTATATCTCACATTCAAAAGACCTTCAGCCTGAGGAGCATAAATAAGCATAAGGTGATAATCCGTTTCATCGGGTATCTCAGATGCATCGTGGAATTTATCTATATTAACAACGCCGTTTTGCAAAAGAAAATTACACGCCGTCGGCAACTCTCCGCATACGGCTACTCTGATTTTCTTTTTCATCATAAACAATTCTCCTTTCGGGGACATATTACAGATTATTGACTGTACCGATTATATCATATATTTTTTCCAAAAACGCACTTGCGTAAATTCTGCCGTTTTTGCGCAAAATCTGCTGATGATTTTTTATATTTGGTTGATTATTGGTGTTTTCAGCGAAATATCGTTAGGTTTTATATTGATATGAGTATTTACAAATTTTGTTTTTTGTGATAGAATAGTGGAAGATTTGAGGAAAAGAGGAAGCTTTATGAGAATAGCAATCTGCGATGATGAAAAAAGCTGTCTTGATGCGGCAATATCTGCTGCCGACAGCTACAATTCCCTGCATCCCGACAAAAAGCTTATATTTGACACGTTTTCCCACCCCGAAGATGTGATAGAAGCTTCGGAAAAAATCGGAGGCTATGACATTTACGTTCTGGATATAATTATGCCCAACATGAACGGAATTGAGCTTGGAAAAAAGCTGAGAGAAACAGGCTATGACGGAAATATCATATATCTTACCTCCAGCGAAGAATACTCACTTGACGCCTTTCAGGTAAAGGCTTACGACTATCTTATAAAGCCCATAAAGCCCGATGTTTTTGAAAAGACCTTAAACGAGGTGCTTGAGCTTATATCGGAAAAGAAGGACAAGCACATTATTGTAAAGTCAAAGGAAAAAAGCGTCAAAATTTCCTTTGACAGCATTTGCTATGCCGAGCTTAACAAAAGGGCTGTACGCTACTATCTTATAAAGGGCAAGACAATAGACTCCGTAACGCTGCGTACCAACTTTGCAGAGGCTTTAAAGGAGTTAACAGACGACAGCCGTTTTTGTCTTTGCAGTCAGAGTATTGTTGTTAATCTTGACCATATCACAGAGGTTGAAAATGAGGCTGTTGTCTTTGGCGACACATACAAAGCGTTCCTGGGAGAAAAAACCTGCCGAAAGCTGAGAAGCATATGGTCCTCTCATCTGTTCAGTCAGGAGGGTTAAAATGACTTTTTTAAGAGACTTTTCTTTATTATGGTCCATGCTTCACACGCTTGTGCTGTTTCTTTTTCTGTCAGAGTCAAGATTTTCTGCAAAAAAAGCAACTGTTCTCACTGTTTCCGCAATGCTTCCTTTAATAGTCGTCAACCTTTTTCTCTTCTTGTTTGTGGGATTTGAAAACTACGGAACGCTGATGCTGGTTACCCTTTCTTTTCCAAGCTGTATAATACTGTGGCTTTTGGCAAAGCACCGTGACGGAAGGTTCTTCTTCACCTTCTGTATGGTTGACACAACAGTTCTTGAGATTGTTTATATTACAAATCTTCTCAACCCCCTCATTTCCCCTGACAGCTATATTTTTATGTTTGCAGTACGGCTTATTGCCTTTCCCGTAATCGAGTATCTTGTTTTCAAAAAGCTGCGTCCCACATACCTTGAGGTACAAAACGGAACAAACGGCGGCTGGGGACTGTTTGCGGTTATAGGACTTCTTTTCTATGTTGCAATCACTTTGCTTATGACATATCCCGACAGCATCACAAACAGACCTCATCAGATTCCCGTTCTTGTCCTTATGTTTATTTTGATGCCTGTTATATACGTTCACATTGTATCAACTCTTCGCCGTCAGCAGCTAAGCTATGAAAAGGACGAACAGGAAAAGCTGATGCATCTTCAGGTTTCTCACATAACAGAGCGTGTAAAGGAGCTTGACGAGGCACACGAAAACTTCCGCAAGGAGCGTCACAATTTCCGTCACAAGCTGAAGGTTATTGCAAGTCTTGTTGAAACAAAGCAGTATGACGAGCTTGAAAAAATTGTCAAGGAATACGAAGAAAACATAAAGCAAACTCAGATTGTAAAATATTGCAGCATTGCCATAATCGATGCGGTGTTATCGGTATACATCGGAAAGGCAAAAAGCCTCGGCATTGCACTTGACATCGGCTTTGCCTTTCCCGAAAGCTTCAGCGCAAACGAAAGCGAGCTTGCAACGGCGCTTGCAAATGCCATAGAAAACGCCATCAATGCCTGCGAAAAGCTCCCCGAAAGCCAAAGACACATTGAAATTAAGGTTTTATCAAAGCCCAAGTTTATTGTAATGGTACGCAACAGCTTTGACGGTAACGTAGAATTCAACGATGAAGGCTTGCCGCAAAGTCACCAAGAAGGTCACGGCATCGGCACACGCTCCATTGCCGCCTTCTGCGAAAAGGCAGGCGGATACTATGATTTCAGTGCCGAAGGCAACGTATTTACGCTGTTTATGCACCTGAAGTAACAACGGTTTTGCAACGAAAGGATTTTTATTATGTATATAGCAATTATAGATGCTCAAAGCGAGATAAGCCGTCTTACAACCGTCTGCTACGGCGAAACCCTTTATGAAATCGCCCGTTGGTTTACCGACGAATTTGCCGATACCTACGATATGTACAGGGACGACAGCGAAACTGAAGAGGCTGACGGCCTAAAGGTTATTGCACAATGCGAGGAGCTTTGCTCCCTTGCCTGTGAGGATGCGCTTGATATGAGCGACCTTGAGGGACTTGCCTTTGACGTAAACGGTCTTTCGGTTGAACTGTACGGCGTTTATGACTCTTTTTCCGACTTTTGCGATGCATTCACTCAGTTTGTTGACGACAAGCCGAAGTACAAGAAAATAGTTCCCGACAAGAAGGCTTGCGACATTTATGCCGAATGTGACAGGCTCAACACCCTTCTTATCAAGGCTAGTATCTGACGGAGGCATTTTTATGCTTGACAGTTTTATTTTCAGCCTTAATACCACACTTCCCGTCTTTATTGTCATAGCGGCAGGCATGCTTCTGAAAAAGCTTGGTGTGTTTTCCGAAAGCTATGCCTCCATGACGGACAGGTTTGTTTTTAAGGCTGCACTTCCCGTTCTTCTTTTCAAGGACATTGCAAACATGGATTTCCGTCAGGACTTTGACGTAAAATTCGTTCTTTTCTGCGTATGTGCAACGCTTTGTATGTTTCTGGGCACGTGGGCATTATCTTCGATTTTTATACGTGACAAAAGCATAATCGGCTCATTTGTACAGGGCAGTGCAAGAGGCAGTGCGGCAATTTTAGGCATAGCTCTTGCCGTCAACATTTACGGCTCCTCGGGGCTTGCGCCTCTTATGATACTGTCGGCAGTACCCCTTTTCAACGTGCTGTCGGTTATAATTCTGTCGGTGCACAACTTTTCGGGCACAAGCAAAGTAAGTGCAGGTACCGTATTGAAAAACATTATAACAAATCCAATAATTCTTGGCATTTTATGCGGAATTCCCTTTTCGCTTTTGGATATAAAACTGCCTTTAGCTCTTTCAAAGACGGTTGACAGCATTTCCGGCGTTGCAACACCCATGGCTCTTCTTGCAATAGGTGCTTCCTTCAGCTTTGAAAGTGCAAAGCAAAAGCTGAAGCCTGCAATTGCCGCCTCATTTATAAAGCTGTTTTTACTGCCCTGCATTTTTCTTCCCGTTGCCGTTCTTTTCGGCTTTTCGGGCTCGGCGTTGGTTGCCATATTTGTAATGCTTGGCTCACCCACCACCGTCACCTGCTACATAATGTCAAAAAACATGGGCAACGACCACGTTTTATCATCAAACATCATTATGCTTGCCACGTTATTTTCTTCGGTTTCGGTGACGTTCTGGGTATTTCTGATGAAGCTTTTGCAGTTGATATAACAAAAAAACTGTCTCTACATCAAGTAAAGACAGTTGGAGCTTGTCGCAAAACCATTGTGAAAGTTTAGGTCAAGCCTTTTCAAAGGCTTGCGGTTTCCAAAGGCAGAGCCTTGGTCGCCGTCCGCAGACGGCGAAATTCCTTATGCTTCATAAAGCGCAGGAAAGGTGAATTTACCG
>JAZQFS010000021.1:0-5434 GCA_045539625.1 Eubacteriales bacterium
TCTGTTGAAAAAGTATGTTTTTTCAAGTTTTAGGAAAACCCCCGGCGAGGGTTTTCCTCTTTACCGTCCTTTTAAGGACGGTAAATTCACCTTTCCTGCGCTTTATGAAGCATAAGGAATTTCGCCGTCTGCGGACGGCGAGCAAAGACGCTGTCTTTGGAAACTGCAAGCCTTTGAAAAGGCTTGACCTAAACTTTCACAATGGTTTTGCGACAAGCTCTCATTGAGGTCAAAAGCCCTCAAACGTTCTTATCAGCGAGGCATCAAGCTTTGATATAACCTCGTCGTTTACATAAACACCGTCACGCACCGTACTTATTTTACCGTTGAAATCGTCCTTTATAAGCTTTTCGGAAATTGCCGCATAAACGTCCCCGTCATAGGCGTAATAGTCTTCAACCATTTCTTCACGCCTTATGATGTGCATGCCCGACGGCGTTTCGGTAAGTGTAATTTCGCCATTTTCAAGTGAAAAGGAAGCTTCAACAAAGGAATCAAAATACGTGCCGTCGTCAGTTACAAAATAGCCGTAGGAGTGCTCGCTTGCAAAGCCGTCCTGAGTGTTTTTGAGAAAAGCCTCTTCGTAGCTTATTTCGCCCGACAGTATCTGACCGTATAAGACAGAAGCCCTGTCACGGATTACCTGCTTTTCTTCTTCCGTAAGACTTACAAGTGTGCCGTCGTCCTTGGTTGTGCCTCTCATATCAAAATAGATGTGGTTGACAATTGCGTAGTTGTCCTTGAAATACTGCTTTTTCTGCTCCTCGCTTACGGGACACAAGCCGTTTTCGGAGTATAACGAATTGAAGAGCGTTGACTGTTTCAGCATAAGAGTGAGGTATCTTTCGTAGTCCTCGGCACTGCAGCCGTACTTTTCAAGCTCATGCTCGAAATTTTTGAATGAGCCGAGGCTCTGTGCAATTGAGTCAATTTCCTTTTCCACCGACTTTTGCTGCTCGTCGGAAAAGTCTATGCCGTAAACGTAATCGTGTAAATATTCAACGGACAAAAGATTTTTCAAGGTGGCAACACAGTCGTCACGGAACATTTCCGAGAAGGTTTTTCCGCTTTCCTCGTCAAGCACCGTCTGCCAGCCGTCGGCATCGTCAACTATTTTAAGATAGCTTGACGCCGTGTTTTTTTCAACGCCTATCCATAAGCTGACAAAGCCCTCCGATAAAGACAGAACAGCCTTGCCCTTGTCGTTTCTGAATTCAAGCGCATTTTTGCCCTTGTCGCTGCAGGAGCAGCATATCACAACACACAGACAAGCCGCAATTGCAAGTATTTTAATAACGGTTTTCACCGCACATCACCTCAAAACGCCGTATACGGCACGTGTACAAAAAATTCCATTGTTATTGTATCATTTATTCGCCGTCTGTGTGTGAATAAATCTTAAATATTTCACTAAGAACAGGCTCAACGCTCTCTCCTTGCCGAAGCTTTATGTTAAAGCAGGGCTCTTTTCCAAGGCTTACAAGCACACGTCCCGCAAATTTTGAAGCAAAGGCAATTGCAATTTCACGTGTGGGTGCCTGCTTTGGATATACCGCAAGCTTGCCGTTCTTTTCTTCAACCTTTACAAGCCCCATACAAGCACACCTGTGCCTTATAAGTGCAATTGTTATAAGACTTTCCGTTTCCTTTGGAATGTCGCCGTAACGGTCAACAAGCTCGTCCCTTACGTCGTCCGCATCTTCCTTTGTCTTTATTGCGGCAATTCTCTTGTACATTGAAATTCTGTCACCGGGACGCTTTATATATTTTTCGGGAATGTAGGCGTTGACGTGTAAATCAACACTGCACTCCAAAGCCTCCTCGGGTGCTTGCCCTTTTTCCTCCAGCACCGCCTGCTCCAGAATTTTTATAAACATATCGTAGCCCACGCTTTCCATGTGCCCCGACTGCTCAGCACCAAGCAGATTTCCCGCACCTCTTATTTCAAGGTCGCGCATCGCAATCTTGAAGCCTGAGCCAAACTCGGTAAACTCACGTATTGCAGTAAGCCTTTTCTGTGCAATTTCATTAAGCACCCTGTCACGGCGCCACGTAAAATAAGCATAAGCACGCCTTGATGAACGTCCCACTCTGCCCCTTAGCTGATGAAGCTGCGAAAGACCGAGCCTGTCGGCATCTTCAATAATAAGAGTGTTGGCATTGGGCACGTCCACGCCCGTTTCTATAATCGTTGTGCAAACAAGCACGTCGGTTTTTCCCTCCACAACGTCCTTCCACGCCTCGCTTAGCTGCTCCTGAGTCATTTTTCCGTGGGCAACGGCAACCGTGGCATCAGGCACAATGGCGTGAATTTTCGATGCAACCTCGTCAATGTCCTCCACCTTGTTGTGAAGATAGAACACCTGACCTGCACGCCTCAGTTCTCTTTTTATCGCCTCGCCTATTACCGACATATCGTGTTCCAGAACGTAGGTCTGAACAGGGTGCCTGTCAACAGGCGCTTCCTCCAGTACCGACATATCACGTATTCCCACAAGAGCCATGTTAAAGGTTCTGGGTATTGGCGTTGCAGAAAGTGTCAGCACGTCCACCTGCTTTGACATTTCCTTTAAGCGTTCCTTGTGGGTAACGCCGAATCTCTGCTCCTCGTCTACAATCAGCAGTCCCAAATCCTTGAACTCAACACCTTTGGCAAGCAGCTTGTGTGTTCCCACAACTATGTCAACATCGCCGATTTTCAGCCTGTCGCAAATTTTCTTTGCCTTGCCCTGAGTGTATCTTGACAGCATTTCCACCTTTATGGGATAGCTTTGCATACGTGAAATAATTGTTCTGTAGTGCTGCCAGCAAAGAACGGTGGTGGGAACTAAAATTGCAACCTGCTTTCCTTCCATAACGCACTTGAAGGCGGCACGAAGAGCAACCTCGGTTTTGCCAAAGCCCACGTCTCCGCAAAGAAGTCTGTCCATGGGACACGGCTTTTCCATATCGTTTTTGATGTCACGCACCGCCTCAAGCTGACCGTCCGTTTCCTCGTACTGAAACCGTTCCTCAAATTCCCTCTGCCACTCTGTATCGGCACCGAAGGCATATCCGGGGCGTCTTGTTCTTTCGGCATAAAGTGCAATAAGATTTTTGGCAATGTCCTTTGCCGCCTTCTTGACTCTTGCCTTGGTTTTGGTCCAGTCGCCCGAGCCAAGCTTTGATACCCTCACGCCCTCGCTTTTTCCGCTGAACTTTGAAATTTTGTCAAGACTGTCGCATGGCACGTACAGCGAGTCGCCTCCCTGATATTTTACCGTAATGTAGTCACGGGTAATTCCGCCCACGGTGAGAGTTTTAATGCCCTCGTATACGCCGATGCCGTGAACATCGTGCACCACAAAATCGCCGACGGTAAGCTCAAGGTATGAGGTAATTCTGTTTTTTGCGCCGCTTTTTGAGCTTTTCACCTTGCCCACGGTTTCACGCCTTGTTTCGCTTGTGCCCGATGTGGAAATCAGCACAAACTTTGCCTTTTGACTTTCAAAGCCCTGAACGTCATATGAAAAATTCTTTGGTACGATGTACACATATCCCGTTTTCATAACGTCATATTCAAGCTCCGATGCCACAGCACAGGGCACTTCTCTGTCACGCAGAATTCCCTCAAGGTCAGATGCCTGCATAATACCCTCGCAAAGAAGCATTGTTTTCATTCCCGCCTTGCAAAAGCCGCCAAGGTCGTCACACAGAACATCGGGGTTTGAAAAGGTAACGGGGGTATGCTTTGACGCAAATTCAAAGTATCCCGACAAATCAATATCCGCCGTGGAGTTAAAATTATCGGTGCAAATACAAGGCTTTGACAGCATCGCCGTCTTAAAGCTTTCAATATCAAGGCAGAAAAGTGCATTTTTAATATCTGCATCTCCGTTTTGTGCAAGGCTTACAAGGTCTTCGTTCAGCTGCCACAAATACGACTTCAATCTGTCCTTGACTCTTGGATAGTCACACACAAAAATACCGCCCGAACAAAAATCGCAAAGACTTGTGAAGCTGTCATACATCACAGGCAGGTACTTGTCAAGACAGCACAGCGAGCCTTCGTCAAAGTCACGCTTTTCCTTTTCCAGCCTTTCGCAAAGCTCAGGTTTTTTCTTTCTCTTTGCACTTGCCAGCAGCTTATCCATCATGGCTTGGATTCTATCGCAAGCCGCCTTGTCGGGCATCTGCTCACGTATGGGTGTTACGGAAAACTGGGTGACATTTTCCGTTCTTCTCTGGCTTATAACGTCAAAAAAACCTGCCGCATCAATCTCGTCCCCGAAAAATTCCATTCTGATGGGGTTTTCGTAGTCGGGCACAAAAACGTCAAGTATATCGCCTCTTACCGCAAACTGTCCCTGACCTTCCACAATATCGCACCTTGCATATCCGTAGGAAACCAGCCTTTCGCAAAGACCGTCTCTTGACACTTCATCGCCGATTTTTATTACATTGCCTTCCTTCAGTCTGTCAACGGGAGGCAAAATTCCAAGTGCCGCCTCGGGAACGGCAACCACCGCATCAAGCTTACCCTCGACAATAAGGCGAAGCACCCTCAGTCTTTCGTATTCCCATTCGTGGCTTGTGGCGTTTATGTTGTAAAAGTTGTAGTCTCTCACGGGAAAAACCTCGGCAACAAGACCGTAGGCAAAAAGAGCACCCTTAACGGAGTAAGCCGTTTTTTCATCGGGACACACAACAAGGCTTGTTCCCGAATACTTTTCGGAAAAGCTGCCATTTCTGCAGTCCTGTGCAAAGCACGAAGCAAGAGCCTGACGGTGACCGTCGGCAACAGAGGTACAGTAGCACACGCCCTGACTGTATTTTTCGCCCATACGTGCAAATCTTGACAAAAGCGAGTATATCTCTTTATATTCCGTCTGAGCTCTTACCGCTTCAAGGCAAGGCTTAAGCACACTGTTTCCCATATTTTCCTCCTATTACGTTCTTTTTACGGAACGCCAAAAACGAACACTTTTGGTGTCCGTAGGTATTATACTGTTTTACACGCAATTTTACGCATTTTTTCCAATGATTATTATAGCATATTTTTCTTTTTTCGTCAATGGGGAGTTTTTTTCTTTTTTCTTTTTTTCTTTTTTTAGTTACTCAATGTAACGCAAGGAGGTTTCGTCCGTTGCGACGGACGAGTAACTTTGACCGAAGCGTCAAGCGGGAAACTCCTCTCACTACGTTCGATGAGTTCGAGATTTCAACCAAATCAAAGATTTGGGAAATCACGAAAAACGCTTCCCCTCAATGGAGGAGTCCTCGGTGTGCACAAGGATAAAATGATAAGCACAGCACACAAAACAAACTCTCTGCTAACCCGCACACCTGCGGATTTCCTCCAGCCGGGGAGGCTTCCACCTTTCTTTAGCCGTAGTGCGGATTTTTATTATTTATAATCGGTGTTGCCTTTTGCTCTCTGCTAAAGGTGATTGTA
>JAZQFS010000022.1:0-18407 GCA_045539625.1 Eubacteriales bacterium
GCTGTATATTGACAATATTGCCGTTTATCGAATGGACGCACCCCTCGGCGAATATGCCGACATTTACGGAGAGGATTTTACACAAGACTTCGGTACAGCCGTTTTCTATGATAATTTTGAGTCTTCTCCCACGGCAACAGCGGCAAATTATGGCTACGTAAATGTTTATGACAGAAATTACTCTGTTTCTTATTCAGCAGCCGACGGCTCACCTGCTCTTTCTGTAAAGGACGGCAAGCTTGTGCTTACAAAAACAGGTGTATCGGGAACGGCGTATCCCATGTTCAGAGTGGCTTTCGGTGATAAGTGTCATTTTAACGATGCAGGTATTTATACCGTGTTTTATAAGTATAAGGCACAGGCAAGCGGAGCTTTTTCCCCCAATATGCAGACTGCAGGAACAAATGTAAATGACAGAAAAATCATAGACGGTGTAGAAACAGAGGATGGATTTAAATTCTATACAGGCTACTACATTGTTGAAGAAGGCAAGAAGTTTTCCGAGGTTAAGCTGGGTGCTATAATCGGCGGTGATACCGTTATGGAAATAGATGAGATTACAGTATGCTACAAGCCATTTGACAACGGCGATACCGTCGGAGCACCCACAGCCTATAATTTATGCTCCATCAGAGTAAACAATCCCGGCGGAATCCGCTTTAAGGCGTTTATTTCAAACGAAAAGCGTGCACTTGCCTCGGAATACGGATACATCGTTGCACTTGAAGATACACTTAAAGCGGCAGGCATTACTAGCACAGACGGCTTTTCGGGCTTCACCCACAGTGCAGATGTCAAATATATTGAAGGAAAAGCATATGTCAAGGGTAATACTGACTACATCTACAAGCAGCTTGATGATGGAGTTGATTTTACGGGCGTGCTTACAGGTATAGATTATACACTTCACAGTGCTACTGCGATAGTAACAAGACCGTATGTAAAGATAGGACGCTACTACTATTACGGAAAGGCAATTGCAAGAACACCGGGCTATGTTGCAATGTGCGTAAAGAATGATGTCGGTGTTTATGAGGCACTTGACGACCGGGGAAAAGCTTTCGTCGACCAAATAATCGAATATGTTGGCGACAAAACTCTCACTTATTGATATAACGGTGATTGATATGAAAAAAGAATATACAAATCCCAAAATTGATTTTATACCCGTGAGCATGGAGGATATTCTGAGCGGCAGCGAAGTTCTTATTGACGGCTCGGTGCTCTTTCCCGAAAGCTGAACACAGGTGATTACGGCTTTGCCGTTTTCATAGTGCTTTGTGCGGCAGGCAGTTTTACTCTCTCCTTTTTTGTTTGTCGCACAGGGCTTGATTATATAACATTTTTCAGTATAATATAAACAAGACAGTATTTTACTTATGAGAGGATACATATATGAAAATTAAAATCCTTCCCAAGATTATTGTGACACTTGCACTTGCCTTTTCTACGGCAATCTGTGCTTTTGCCGCATTTGAAAAGACAAACACCTACAGCGACGGTATGTTTACCGATGTTCCCGTAAATGCGTGGTATGCGTCTGAAGTGAAAAATGCCTATGAGCTTGGCTTTATGAACGGCACGGGCGACACTCTTATGTCTCCCGACGGTACAATGACGGTGGCACAGGGAATTACCGTTGCAAGCCGTGTACACGCTATATATAACCAAAATACAATTCCCGAAAAAAGCGGCGGAAAGTGGTACGATATGTACGTAGAATACGCCGTAAATAACGGAATCTGCAAAACTGAGGATTTTGACAGCTTTGACAGAAATATCCGCCGTTATGAAATGGCTGTTCTTTTTGCAAATGCTCTTCCCGAAAGCTACTTTGCAGCTAAAAATGACATTACGTCAATTCCCGATGTTAATGAAGCGGAAGAATATGCCGATGAGCTTTTGATGCTTTATAAAGCAGGTGTTGTTCTGGGAAGCGACGACTACGGCACCTTCCATTCCAACAACCCCATCAAAAGATGCGAGGCTGCGGCAATTATAAACAGAGCCGCTTTGCCTGAGAACAGACTGACAGGCACACTTGCACCTTTGCCCGAATATAAGGAAGCCTTCTACCTTATTGACAATCAGACAATGTCCTACTCCAGAAACAATGAGTTAAGGCTTGCTTCAGGCTGGAATAGTGATAACAGAAGTACAATTTTTGTAGACACAACGGGATATTTAAAGGGCTCAACTCTCAGCGACAGCTACACCGACGGCTACGTTGCAATAAACCGCAATTTTGAAGCACAGCATGACGGTAAGCTTACACTTCGCACAAAGACGCTGTTTTTGCAGGGTGTCAACGGCTACAGAATGTACCTTGAAAACACCGAAGGCAAGAATGTGTTTGAGGTTTATACCGAGAACGGAACATTCCACGTAAAGACACTTGCAGGCAAAACCGATACAAAAATTGCTCCCAAGGCGTCGGCGATACATTCGGTAAGGGCTGACTTTGACCTTGATAAAGGCGAAGTTATTGTGGCAATAGACGAAGAAAAGACAGCATCGCTCTCTCTGGGCTCTTTTGCTAACATCTCAAAAATTACACACGGTACAACTGTTGACGATGCTATTGTTGTTGAGCCAACTTTTACACAGCTTTACAAAAACTATGCAGTAAACGAAATTTTCGCCGAAAAAACAGTCCCCTATGACTGGACGGGCGACGGAAAAATGGTGCCCTTAGGCGATACAAGAGACAACTACAGCCTTGTGCTTGACAAGACAGGCAAGGCAAGCAAAGCCTTTGATAAAATAAGCGGCAAGGTGGTGTTTGAAAGCTATTTTTACCTTCCCGAAAACACGGACTCTGCGTATGTTTCGCTTAATAACGGCTCTTCAGAAGCTGTCAAAGTAAATATCGACGGCTCTGTTGTAACTGCCGAAAATATAAAGCATACCTTCAAAAACCATATATGGCAGTGTATCCATATTGAAGCCGACACAAAGACAGGCAAGGCATCTCTTTATATAAACGGTAAGTACAAGGGTGAAGTAAGCTTTAAATCGGACGGCTTTGACAGCGTGACCTTAGGGTATACAAATAAAAAGGACGGCGGTAAGGCTTACTTTGACGATGTTAAGGTTTATAACATTTATGACTACGCCGACTACTGTCCTGTGCCGACTCCTGCTGTAAGCGATGACTACACGCTTTTGATGTCTGTATGCTCACTGTGGAGAGAAGGAACACACTACGGCTGGGACAGTATTTCGCCGTATGACGAATGCTCACCGCTTCTTGGCTATTATGATGAAGGCATACCCGAAACGGCTGACTGGGAGATTAAAATGCTCACCGAACACGGCATGGATGCCATGCAGTACTGCTGGTATGCAAGCGGTGTAAGCTTTACAAATCCCATGAAGCATCCAAGACTTGACTGGGCACTTCATGACGGCTACTTCTATGCAAAATACAGCGATATGCTGGACTTCTGCATTCTCTTTGAAAATGCGGGCTTTAAAAACGGTGCAAAGCTCAGCTTTGAGGACTTTAAAACATATATCTGGGACTACTGGGTTGAATGGTATTTCAGGGATGACAGATACCTGCGGGTTGACAATAAAGCGGTGCTTCAGTGGTTCAGATCAGACCTTATCTTCACAATGTTCGATGACCCGAAGCAGGTTGTAGACTTTATGAAGGAGGATATAAAGAATTACGGCTATGACGGACTTATCCTTCTTGCACAGGGAACAAATCTGTCGGAAAACACAGCACAAAGATATGCAAATATCGGCTTTGACGGTATAGGTGCATACGGCTGGGATGCAAATTCCAATGAGCCTTCCTATCTCGCAACCGTAAACGGCATAAACCTGCAGATTACTCAGAAAATGCCTGAGTTTTCATATCTGCCTTGTGTTGCAACGGGAAGAAACATCATCGGCTGGGGCAATGTGAGAACAGAGATGTCAACACCCATGCAGCACGCAGAGGTTCTTTCAGATTATAAGGCACTTCTTTCACAGCAGGCTTCCGTTAAGGGTGACGGCTGGGAGGATGAGCTTTTATACTTCAGCACATGGAATGAGTACGGCGAAGGACACTGGCTTGCACCGTCGGGACTCAACGGCTTCGGATATGCCGATGAGTGGAGAAAAGCATTTACAAGTGCTCCACTTGTTCACGATGACGTAACTCCCACAATAAATCAGAAAAACAGAATTACCCACCTTTATAACGACTCACGCCAGCCGATAAGACCCTGGCTTGAAGTGGAACAACCCAAAGAGGATAATGAGGTTGTAATAAAGGAATACACCTTTAAGAGCGAGGCTGATATTGCAGGCTGGTCAGGCTCAAGAGTAAACATAAGCTATAATGATGGCTGTCTTCACGTTTTGTCAACGCAGAACGATCCCATTCTCAGAACACCGAAAGGTCAGAAGATAAAGGCAGACGATGTTATAAAAATCCACGTAAGAGCAAAGGTCAGCGTTGTCGGAGTTGTAAACTGCTTCTTTACAACTGAGGCAGACGGTACTGAGAGCGCATCAAAGGGCATGACATCAAGAACAACAAAGGCAGACGAATTTATTGACATATACTTTGACACGGCAACCTGCAACGCATGGGGGGGAAATGTTGATATGCTCAGACTTGATTTAATCGCCGGTGCAGGTTCGTTTGACATTGAATTTGTAAGACTTCTCGGCGGTTCTTCACAGTCTGACGAAAAAAAGAATGCAAATGCCGTAAAGGTTGACGGCGTGCCTCTTGAAATTCCCGAAAATTACAGAGATTTTTCAGGGGATGAATACTATCTTGCAGTTGACCCTTCCACAGGCATTTTTACGGCAGCAAATATGTACCACGAATGGAACAGATTTGACGGAATTCTTTATATAAAAACCCATAATAACAACGAATTTCTCTTTACCGAAGGCTCGAAAAATGTGCTTGTAAACGGCAAGAATGAAAGTCTTGCAAAGCCTTTCTATACCTTTGACCACGTTCCTGTTGTACCTATGAAATTCCTGCTTGATAAGGCGGAAATACAGTACACCCAAAACGGCAGCGGTCTGCTTGATATTAAGGTGAGAAATGTCAATTACAATGATATTGTCAGCGAAAGAAAAGAAAATGAATTCGGCTTTGATGTTCCCGGCGACTTTGAAGGCTGGACACCCCGAAATGCAGGCACATCCTTTGTAGACGGCAAGCTGGTTATGGTGCCTACTCCAATATCGGGTCAGACAAAGTACGATGCTTTTCTTCTCATGACTCTCGCCGATACAAGCACAAAGGACTATGACGGCATTGAGGTAAGACTTAAGGCAGACCTTTCGGAAAATCAGACTGACAACACTCTTGTTGTTTATTTTGCAACCTCAGATGAAACAGCTCTCAGCGAGTCAAAGACAGTAAGAGCAAAGCTTGAATCGGGAATACCCGACGGCGACGGATATTATATCTATCACTTTGACCTTGCTTCTCACGGAAAGTGGATGGGTGCATGGACTCAGGTAAGACTTGATATTACGTCAAGTACGGGAACATTTTACGTTGATTATATAAAGCTTGTCGAAAAAGACAATTGATATCTGATAACGGATTGACAGTCTGTTGAAAAAGTTTACAGCACCATAGCATTGGTAGGGGGCGATGTGGGCATCGCCTCTACCGCATTTTTTACAACATAGGTTTATCAATAAACTTCGGAGACGGTAATGCCGTCTCCTTTTTTACGCAAAAAAAAAAGCCGCTTCAAAAGAAGCAGCTCTTAAAATGTAACTCAAATGAAATATGCAATTAACCAAGCTTGATTTCGTTCTGCTTTGCAACAACGTTTTCACCGCAGTAAATCTTACGAAGCTTGGGCTTTTCGATTTTTCCTGTGGGATTGCGGGGAATGTCGGCAAAGATAACCTGCTTTGGACGCTTGTATCTGGGCATACCGAGACAGAACTCGTTGATTTCGTCAACGGTACATTCTAAACCGTCCTTGATTTCAATGATGGCAGTAGCCTTTTCGCCCAGTCTTGCGTCGGGTGTACCGATAACGGCAACGTCCTTGACCTTGTCATTCTGACGGATGAAGTTTTCGATTTCAACGGGGTAAAGGTTTTCACCGCCCGAAATGATAACGTCCTTCTTTCTGTCAACAAGGAAGATAAAGCCGTCTTGGTCCTGCATTGCCATATCGCCTGTCATAAGCCATTCGCCGTAAAGACTTGCCGCCGTTGCTTTTTCGTCACGGTAGTAGCACTTCATAACGGAAGGACCTTTAACGGCAAGCTCGCCGACCTCGCCCTGTTTTACGGGCTTCTTGTTTTCGTCGAAAATTACACATTCCCAATCTGTGCCGGGTATACCGATAGCACCAACCTTGTTGATGTTTTCAATGCCCAAGTGAACACAGCCGGGACCGAGAGACTCGGTAAGACCGTAGTTTGTATCGTATTCGTGGTGGGGGAAGATTGACTTCCAGCGCTTGATAAGGCTGGGAGGAACGGGCTGTGCACCTATGTGCATAAGTCTCCACTGACTGAGCTCGTACTTGTCAAGCTCGAGAAGACCTGCATCAATGGCATCAAGAATGTCCTGCGCCCACGGAACAAGCAGCCAGCAGATGGTACATTTTTCCTCCGAGATGGTCTGAATAATCCACTTGGGACTTACACCTCTGAGAATGATACCCTTGCCGCCTACGATAAACGAACCGAACCAGTGCATTTTTGCACCTGTGTGATAAAGGGGAGGAATACAGAGGAATACATCGTCCTTTGTCTGGTGGTGGTTGTTGTTTTCTGTGTAGCAGGAAGCAAGCACACTCTTATGGGTGTGAAGAACAGCCTTGGGAAAGCCTGTTGTACCCGAAGAGAAGTAAATTGCAGCATCGTCTTCTTCCGAAATGTTTATATGTACGTTAGCCTCTGTCATATCGGCAATAAGGTCTTCATAGAAGCCTGCATAAGAGGGACAGTCCTTCTTGTTGCCTACGAAAATGAATTCACGTATACCTGTAAGCGAATCCTTGACAGCATCGATACGTGAAATGAATTCGGGACCGAAAACAAGCACGTCCGACTGTGAAAGCTCAAGACAGTATTTGATTTCTTCTGCACTGAAGCGGAAGTTCATGGGCGCAACAACAGCACCTGTTTTGAGAATACCGAAATATATGGGAAGCCAGTCGAT
This sequence comes from Eubacteriales bacterium, assembly GCA_045539625.1. Taxonomy (GTDB): domain Bacteria; phylum Bacillota; class Clostridia; order Oscillospirales; family CAG-382; genus UMGS1387. The sequence goes on from JAZQFS010000022.1 coordinate 7,157, forward strand.
GCAGTTCATAAGAAGAAGAGCAACCTTTGTGCCCTTTGTAATGCCTTCGCCCAAAAGATAGTGGCTGAGCTTGTTCGCCTTGCCTTCAAATTCACGCCAGGTGATTTCGTGTCTGTGGCTGGGCTTGGGAATGGCTTCAACAAGGTCGTATTCTTCCCACGCCTTGTCAATCTTCTCCCTGATTTCGGGATTAACTTCAACAAGGGCAACATCATCGGGATATAACCTTGCGTTTTGTGTAAGTACGTCTGTGATAATCATGGCAAATAATCCTTTTCTTGGGTTGTATTTGGAAATAAAAACTAAAATACATTATAATACATAAATCAAAATATTGCAAGAGTATTTGCAATTGTTCCCCACAATTTTACAATATTACCCCTATTTTAGCCTTTAGTTAATTGTTTTTTAATATTTCAAGCTCCTTCTCGGTAAGATTACGCCATTCACCCTCACACAGCTTGTCGTCAAGAGTAATGCCTCCGAAGGATAACCGCTTAAGGTATAAAACCTCCTTTTGTCCGCAGGCATGGCAAAGACGCTTGATTTCGTGGAATTTTCCTTCTGTCAGGGTTATTCTTCCGCAGCAGGAGTCATCATCGCATATTTCAAGCACAGCTTCCTTTGTCATTTTGCCGTCCATCATAATGCCGTTTTTCATAAGAGAAACATCTTCTTTGGTGAAAGGCTTGTCACAGCGGACAAAATATAGCTTTTCTGCGTGGTGCTTTGGGGAAAGAAGCTTGTGGGCAAGAGCACCGTCGGTTGTCATAATAAGAAGCCCTACCGTGTCCTTGTCAAGCCTTCCGCAGGGAAAGAGTCCCTTGTCGGCGTAGCTTTTGTCAAAGAGACTGAGAACTGTTTTTTCACGGTTGTCGTCGGTGGAGGATATAAGCCCCGATGGCTTGTTGAGCATAATGTAAAAGTGCTCGCTGTAGCTGACGTTTTTGCCGTCAACGGTAATGAGGGCATTTTCGGCAACCTTGATGTCGCCTTTTTTTATAACGCTGCCGTCAACGCATACCCGTCCCGATTTTATAACCGAAACTGCGTCCTTGCGGCTTATTATGAGAGAAGACGAAATCAGCTTGTCAAGTCTTATTTGGTTCAATTATTACACCGCCTTTGAAAGTCTGTTCTATTTTAACATAAAAAAACACATTTTACAATACATAAAAGCACAAAAAATGAAAAATGAAGGTTGACAGAAAAAGCTAAAAAGGGTATAATGTAACGTAAAAGGAATAATGTGCATATCGGATAAATATGCTTTGAATAAACAACTGAAAAAAGGAGGAGGCAAAGTGGTAGAAAGCATCACGGGATTTCTTGCAGGACTTGGCATAAGCGAAGAAATGTCAATGTTTATAATATCGCTCATACCCTTTGTTGAGCTGAGAGGCGGAATAGTCTGGGGACACGCCATAGGAATGGATCCTCTTAAGGTTTTTGCAATATGCTTTCTTGCAAACTGCCTGCCCATACCCTTTATAATTTTTCTTGCAAGACCTTGCTTTAACTGGCTTAAAAACTTTAAGGTGTTTAAAAAGCTTATAGAGAAAATAGAAAACAGGGTGGAGAAAAAGGCTGACGAGGTAAAGAAGAACAAGTTTGAAATGCTTGGACTTATGCTTTTTGTGGGTATTCCGCTTCCGGGAACCGGTGCATATACAGGCTCTCTTATTGCGGCACTTTTGAATATGAGACTGAAATATGCCGTACCTGTCATAATCCTCGGCGTATTCCTTGCAGGACTTATTATGACCCTTGCATCCATGGGACTGTTTTCGGCAATAGGCTATGTGCTTTGATTGAGGAAGTAAAAATGACTGAAAATACAGAAAATGTTTTTGCCGACGAAAATAAAAAGACGGTAAAGAAAAGAGCATATTTTGCAATGTGCAGAGTGACGGTTTTTCTGTTTGTACTTGCATTGCTTTCCTATGCTTTTTCCTATCTTCTGAATTTTATGCTGTATACCTATTCGGCACAGCTTCAGAAGGCACTTGTTGATTTTGTTCTGCTTTTCGGAGTGGGAAAGACGGTGGCGGTGTCGGCGGTAAAAAGACTGCTTATGAGCGGTGCGTTCTCTTGCTTTGCACAGCTTTTAAGCGGAGTGGTGACGCTTGTTCTGCCTGCCGTGATTTATGCAAAATGCGAGAATATCGACGGCAATGACTGCTTTCCCGTAAAGGGCAGGCTTGTAAAAGGCTTTTGGCGTAACTATGGGGTAATGCAGCTTTTGGTTATGACGGCAGGAGCATTTTCCACAACAATATATGACTTCTTTTTCCCCGAAAGCACCGTGGATCCCGGCGGCTTCACAGACCTTTCGGGAAGCGAGTTTGATGTGTATACGCTGATAATGCGTATAATTGTTGTGTGTGTATTCGTGCCGTTGGCGGAGGAATTTGTTTTCAGAGGCGTTCTTTTCGGAGTGCTTCGTAAATACGGAACAATGTTCGGTGTTGTGGCAAGTGCCGCAGCCTTCGGAATTGCTCATTCCAATCCGTCGCAAAGTGTATATGCTTTTGTTTTCGGCTTGTATTCGGCGTTTCTCGTGGCACTTACGGGCAATATTAAGACAAGCGTGCTGTTCCACGCAATCAATAATTTGGTGAGTGTGACAGGCGAGCATCTTATGGCGTTCGCAAATGAAAATGCCATATCACTGTTCAATTCATTCCACAGTATGCTTGCGGTGATGTTCGGCTTTGCGGGCTTTTATCTTTTGGCAAAAAAGGACGGGCTTGTACAGCAGTTTTCAAAAAAATGCAGTGACGAGCGAAAAGAAAAGGGCGATGCTTCGGGAATGAAGCAGATAGCGGTTGTGCCGCTTGTGGTATATGCCCTTATATATGCAGTTGATATAATCGGAACGGCGGTGTGAAAATGCCATTGTCGGAAAATATAAAGAATGAAAAATACTTTATGAGAGCAGCCCTGAGACGGGCAAAAACGGCGGCAAAGCAGGGTGAAACCCCTGTAGGGTGCGTAATCGTAAAGGACGGAAGGATAATTGCGGGCGGACGCAACAAGCGTGAAAATGGCAAAAATGCACTGTACCATGCGGAGATTGAGGCAATAGGCAAGGCTTGCAAAAAGCTTGGCGGCTGGCGGCTTCATATGTGCGATTTGTATGTGACGCTGGAGCCGTGTCCCATGTGTGCAGGTGCGATAATAAATGCAAGAATAAAAAATGTGTACTACGGTGCAAGTGACAGCAAGGCAGGCTCCTTCGGAAGTGTTACCGACCTTTCCGAGCTTGGTTACAACCACAAGCCGTGTGTGCATAAAGGGGTGCTTGAGGACGAATGTGCCTCGGTGCTCAGGGAATTTTTCAAGGAACTCAGAAACAGCAAGAAAATAAAAAATCAGGATTCTTCGGAGGTTGATGCGTGATGAGAACAGCAATAATAGGAATGGGCGGTATATCCGTAACCCATATTACGGCAATAAAGAGCAGCAGCTTTACACAGCTTTGTGCAATATGCGACACAAAGCAGGAAAAGCTTTCGGCTGCAATGGAAAGAATTGGTAACCCCGATGTTAAGCAGTATACCGATTATAAAGAGATGATTCTCACCGAAAAGCCTGATGTGGTTCACATCTGTACACCTCATTATCTCCATAGGGATATGGCGGTTTTCGCACTTGAAAACGGCTGTCACGTATACCTTGAAAAGCCTGCGGCAATGAACGCCGAACAGGCAATGGATATTGTGAAGGCAAGTGAAAAGACAGGGAAAAAGGTGTGTGTATCCTTCCAGAACAGAGTTATTCCCACCAATGCCTATGCAAAAAAGCTTGTGACAGAGGGCGAATACGGCGCACTTTTGGGAATACGTGCCGAAATGACCTGGAGCCGCGGCGGCGGATATTACGAAAACAGCGACTGGAGAGGTACATGGGAAAGAGAGGGCGGCGGTGTTCTTATGAACCAGTCCATTCATACCCTTGACCTTATGTACTATCTTGGCGGAAAGGCTCAGAAAATCGAAGGCTCGGTAGCTCTCAGAAGAAACAAGGGCGTTATTGAGGTTGAGGATACGGCAGAAGCCACAATATGGTTTGAAAACGGTGTTCAGGGTATCTTCTATGCCACAAACTGTAACTTCAAGGACTCCTCCGTTCAGGTTGAGCTGTTCTTTGAAAAGGCTTCCTTCCTGCTTTACAATAATGCACTTTATATCCACGGCAAGGATGGTCTTGAAATGCTGGTAAACAACAGCGACTATACCAAGACCGAGGGCAAGGCTTGCTGGGGCAACGGTCATGTAATGATGATGACTGCCTTCTACAATGCAATTGAGGGCTCAGATGACTACTACTGCGACATAAAGGATGCTGTGCCTGTCCTCAGTATGATAGATGCAATTTATTCCACAAGCACAAATAAGCTCAGATAACTTCTAAAATAATACCGCCTTGCATATATTGAAGCAGTAAACTAAATTATGCGGAGGCGGTTTTATGTTTGTATTTTCCTTCAGAGCTTCAAGTGTTAAATTTTTGTGTGCGCTGTGCGTATGTCTTTTGGCAGGTGCGTTTGTTATTGCACTTATGCCTGAGGCGGGGTATGCCGTCAACGTCAATAAAATTGAAACATCGGAAAACCTTGAAAAAATTAATGTGTCAACCGATAAAGGCAGGGAAAAGTATATAAATGCTCTCGGCTTTGAGGTTGAAGCGGACAGTGTTGTGCATAACAGCGAAAAAGTACCCGAGGTTTTCACGGCGGCACTTGAGCAGTACAACAGCCTTCAGAAGGCTCAGGGCTTTGACCTTGAAAAGCTGAAGGGCAAAAACGTAACAAGCTATACATACAAGATAAAAAGCTATCCCGACGGCTTTGATTTTAAGGGCAGCGACGGAGTTATAACGCTTATATGCAATAAAAACAAGGTTGTGGGAGCTGACGTGTGCTGTGAAAGTACGGGCGTTGTCAGCGCAGTTATAAAGCCTGTATAAAAAAGAAAAGGATGTAAAAATGGATTTTTTTGATTGGATAACACAAATTGACTTAAATGGGGTAAGATTTGTAAGAGAGCATATGACGTGTGCCTTTCTTGACTTTGTTATGCCGGTTGTTACAAATCTCGGCTATAAGGGAATACTGAGCATAGTGCTGGCGGTTATTCTCATAGCGGTAAACAAGGGCAAATCAAGAAAAGCAGGACTTGTAATGCTCACGGCAATAGCTTTGGGCTTTGTCTTTGGAAATCTTGTGTTAAAGCCGCTTGTTATGAGACAGAGGCCCTCGTGGATAGACTCCGTTTCTCTTCTTGTGCACAACCCTTCCGACTTTTCCTTTCCGTCGGGACACTCGCTGTGCGCCTTTGAAACGGCAGTGCCGATATGTATGTACTTTGGAAAAAAATGGGGCGTTGTCGCCTTGACTTTAGCCCTTCTTGTGGCGTTTTCAAGGCTGTACCTTTATGTTCATTTTCCCACCGATATTATATGCGGTGCTCTTCTCGGAACGGCGTTTGCCTTTGTATCAAAAGCAATCTGGGACTTTGTACAAAGAAAAAAGGGATTGTCACTGTAAAATTCATAAAATTTCTTTAGTATGTTAACTAAATAAAGTATTGCAAAATGAAACGCTTTGTGGTATAATATGCGGGAAATATAATTTAACTTTGGAAGGAAGTATAAAAATGGCAGTAAATCTTGACTGGTCAAATCTGAATTTCGGCTATAGAAAGACAGATTACAGATATGTTTCAAACTACAAAAACGGTGCATGGGATGAAGGCGGTCTTACAACAGACGACACCATTACCATGAGCGAATGTGCAGGTGTTCTTCAGTACGCACAGACAGTATTTGAAGGACTTAAGGCTTATACAACTGAAAAGGGCAATATCGTTGTGTTCCGCCCCGACCTTAACGCAGAAAGAATGATTGAGTCTGCAAAGAGACTTGTTATGCCCGAATTTCCCAAGGAACGCTTTATAGATGCCGTTGTGAAGACAGTACAGGCAAACGCAGACTACGTTCCTCCTTACGGTTCAGGCGCAACACTTTATCTTCGTCCTTATATGTTCGGTATCGATCCCGTTATCGGCGTAAAGCCTGCAAATGAGTATCAGTTCAGACTGTTCTGTACTCCCGTAGGTCCTTACTTCAAGGGCGGTGTAAAGCCTTTGACACTTACAGTTTGCGATTTTGACAGAGCCGCACCTCACGGAACAGGTCACATCAAGGCAGGTCTTAACTACGCAATGAGCCTTTATGCCATCACCACGGCGCACGAAAACGGCTTTGACGAAAATATGTATCTTGACAGTGCAACAAGAACAAAGGTAGAAGAAACAGGCGGAGCAAACTTCCTGTTTGTAACAAAGGACAACAAGGTTGTAACACCCAAGTCAAGCACAATTCTTCCTTCCATCACAAGACGTTCTCTGCTTTATGTTGCAAAGGAATATCTGGGACTTGAGGTTGAAGAAAGAGAAGTATACAAGGAAGAGCTGTGTGACTTTGCAGAATGCGGTCTTTGCGGAACTGCGGCAGTTATTTCTCCTGTTGGCAAGATTGTTGACCACGGCAAGGAAATCTGTATGGCAAGCGGCATGACAGAAATGGGACCTGTTACAAAGAAGCTTTACGATACACTTACAGGTATCCAGATGGGCAGAATTGAGGCTCCCGAGGGCTGGATTAAGGTTATTAAGTAATTGTACATTTGAATAATGTGAAAAGAGCTGTTTCATAACGGCTCTTTTTTTGTAAGGTCGCCGTCGTTTTGAGAAAAAATGCAGAATAATCCCATACTCTTTTCGTCCATTCACCGAGTACCCGCAGTAAGCATATAATAAAGTATAACCAAAGGAGGAGTACATATGACAAATAACATAACCTCATTCTTGTCGGATAATCTGTGGCTGGTGCTTGCGGTGATTATACTGCTTTTGCTGTTGATTTAAAAAAAGAACGCAGGACGAAAAATCCTGCGTTTTTTGCTGTATATGAGTTTTACCTTTTATCTTCTTGCATCGTCTCTTGCAAACGGCTCGTCAACCTTTGTGTCGCAAAGAATGGCGTAAAGCTTGGGACGCCTGTAGGCATTGCCGTGTACCTCGTCATTGCGGTACTGCCTTATCATATCCATATCAAAGCTTGCCGTAAATATGCCTTCGCTGCCGTCTGCCTCAAGTATGCAGGTGTCCCGTGAGCCTTGAAGAGAGGGAAGATACGCCACACCGTCAAAGGCGCTTGAGTGACCGTTGCAGTCGGGGACAGATGACGGATAGTTGCATGTTGCAATTGCCGTCATATTTTCATAGGCTCTGCCTCGAAGCTGTGACAGCCTGTTTATTTCCATGGGACAGGCATTGGGCACAAGTATAAGCTCGGCACCCTTAAGCATTAGTATTCTTGCACTTTCGGGAAACTCTCTGTCATAGCAAATCATAGCTCCCACCGTAACAAGCCCCTTTGCCGTGTCAAGCTCTGCCGTATAAAAAATGTCACCGCGTGCAAGAGCAGCCTCTGCACCGAAATCGCAGGTGTGTACCTTGGCATAGGTAAGCACGTTTTTGCCGTGTCTGTCAAAAAGCGTAAGAGTGTTTCTGCAACCGTCTTTGTGCTTTTCAAGATAGGTTATGCCTATTGCCATATCAAGCTCTTTTGCTATTTTTGAAAAGGCTGTTACAAAATGGCTGTCCGCCTCAACCGCTTCTTTGAGCCACACCTCGGACGGTCTTTCATAAATGTCATAGCCGCAGCTGAACATTTCGGGAAACAGGGCAATATCGGCACCTGCTTCTTTTGCCCTTTTGCAATATTCAAGCCCTTTTTCAAGATTTGCTTCAAGACTGCCGCAGGGAGCAATCTGCAAAAGAGAAACATTTAATAAATCCATAAAACAGTTCTCCTCTATATAAGTATACCGTTGCAGTGGTCTATTTTGTGCTGTATAATCTGTGCCGTAAAGCCTTCGTAGGTTTTTATACGCACCTGAAATTTTTCGTTCTGATAACGTACCTTGATTTTTTTGTATCTTTTTACGTCTCTCGGCTCGCCGATAAGTGAAAGACAGCTTTCCTTAGTCATATATGAATCGCTTGACTTTATAATTTCGGGGTTGAACATGGTCACGTATTTTCCGCCGTCGTCAAAGCAGATAATTCTTTTTCTGTGACCTATCATATTTGCCGCCATACCCACACAGCCTTTCTTGTGAAAGCGGAGCGTGTCAAGCAGATCCTCGGCGATTGTCAGGTCTTCTTCTGCGGCATCGGCTGATTTCTGAGACAGAAAAAAGCAATCGTGTACAAGCTCTTTAACCATTTTGTCACTCTTTTCAATGTGTTTTTATTAATTATACCCTTTTTGTACCCTTAAGTCAACACCTGCCATAAATGTAAAATGACGTAATTTGATGTAATATTGCGATAACCTTTGCAGGATAAAAGCGAAATACCGCTGTTTTTCCAAGGTTGTATTTTACATAAATGGAATATGACGGTAGAAAAGGGAAACCCTGCCGTGTATGGAAAGCTTTGTGCATTGAAAGAAGGAGCGGAATATAGTACAATAATTGGCGAAAGGAGGAGATTTTAATGAAAAAGCAAATCGCTGTCATTATTATTTCATTACTTGCGGCAATGCCTGCCGCAGCACACCAAAATAACAACAAAACGGTGTGTATTCGCCCCGAAACACACAAAGACAAGTGTCACAGACAATGTGATTTTATTTGGGAAGATTATGATTTCTTCAAGGACTTCTGCTTTGATTTTTGTGACAAGCCTTGCACAGACGGCACACCCGTCATTCCCGAAAAGCCTGTCATTCCCGAAGCTCCCATCGTACCCGACGAGCCTGTTATACCCGAAACACCCGTCGTACCCGACGAGCCTGTCGTACCCGATGAGCCAATCATTCCCGAAAAGCCCATTATTCCCGATGAGCCCGAAACCGATAATGGCACACAAACCCTGCCTCAGAAAAGTGAGATTGCCGTTCTTCTCGGTCTTGTAAATGAAGCAAGAGGAAAGAGCGGTATGATGGCGCTTACATATGATGCTTCGCTTGAAAAATGTGCAAATGTACGTGCCGTGGAAATCAAGTCGCTGTTTTCCCACACAAGACCAAACGGCCTTGGTTGCTTTACGGTGCTTGACGAAAACGGCTATGACTACTCCCATGCAGGCGAGAACATAGCCTACGGACAGAAGGATGCAAATGAAGTGTTTACTGCGTGGATGAATTCCAGCGGACACCGTGCAAATATTTTAAGTCCGTCCTTTACAAAGATAGGAATGGGGCTGTATGACACGGGAACACTTTACTGGTCACAGTTTTTTGCAGGGTAAATAAAACCAAAAGCGGACAAGGCATAAAAACCTTGTCCGCCGTTTTTAACTGTTCTTTTTTTGCTTTTGCTTATCCGCCGTCTTTTTGCCCGCCTTCTTTTTTCTTACCGAATAGCCGAATGTGCCTATTCTCTTGCCGAGCTCAAAATATTCGCCGTGGGCGTAGGCGGCAAGATTTGCTTTGGAAAGACATAGCTTTCCCTTGTCGTCAAGGAGCTTTTCGTCTACCGATACCCCCACAATGTCGGCTATAAACATGTGGTGCGTTCCCATTTCAATAATGTCACATACCTTACATTCAAGTGCCACGGGACTTGCTTCAAGTATGGGAGCCGATACGTTCTGTGCTTTGACGGTGGTTAAATTCTGCTTTGCAAACTTGTCCACCTTGCGTCCTGTGTATGTACCGCACCAGTCGGCGGCACGTACCATATCACGTGTTGTAAGGTTGATGACAAATTCACCGCTGTTTTTTATAAGCTCGTAGCTGTATCTTTCGGGACGGACGGAAATGTAAGTCTTTGGCGGCTGGGTGTTCAGCACTCCCGTCCATGCCACGGTAAATACATTGTCCTTGCCGTCATATGAGCTTGTTACCATTGTTGGCGGAACAGGTGCAATAAGCACCGAGCCCTTCCAGTTTATTCTTGACATTGTTTTCTCCTATAATTTAAAATCAAAACGGCTTTCAAATTCCATGCCGTCCAGGTAAGATAATTCTCCCGAGGGTGTCTTGAATTTGAATTGCAGCCTGTGTGAGCAAAGCATCTGATACTTTACGCCTGTTTTGTTTTTGTGGTTGATGCCGTACTTGCCGTCGCCCACGATTGGACAGCCGATGTAGGCAAGATGTGCTCTTATCTGGTGGGTTCTTCCCGTGATAAGCTCAACCTCAAGAAGACTCTTTTCGCCGTCGGATTTCAGCACACGGTACTTTGTAATAACTGTTTTTATATCGTCGTCGTACCTTGTACCCGACATTTTTTTTGCCTGCTCAAAGGTATCGTAAATGTAGACACGGTTGTTTTGCCTGTCTTTGTAGTGAAAATGCTTTAAAATATCCTCGTTTTTCTTTGGCACGCCGTAGACAAGTGTGTGATAGGTCTTGACCATTTCACGGTTTTTCACCTTGTCATTCATTATACGTAAAGAGGCGGCGTTTTTTGCGGCTATAACTATGCCGCTTGTGTTTCTGTCAAGACGGTTGCAAAGGGAAGGGGTAAAGCTCTGCTCATTTTCGGGGTTGTACTCGCCCTTTTTGTAAAGATAGCCGATAAACCTGTCAACAAGGCAAATCTCGTCATCTTTAGCCTTTTCATCGGGAAGATTTGAGTGCACAAGCTCGCCCTGAGGCTTGTCAAGGAGCATAATGTTGTCGTCCTCGTATACAATATCCTCCTGCTTAAGAGTACAGGCATCAAGCATATACTTTTCCTGCGTTTTTTTGCCCTCGCCGAAAAACTCATCGCTGATGTAAAGGGATATTTCGTCGCCCTCGTATACAATATCGGCGGGATTTGCCCTGACACCATTGATTTTAAAGCACTTTTTGCGAAAATACTTTTGCAGAAGTCCGTTTGGAATGTTGTTCAGTGCCTTAAGCAAAAATTTGTCTATTCTTTTGTCCGAGTCATTTTTTCCTACCTTTAAGGTTCTCATTGACAGCCTCTTTTCAAAAAGTTTAAATGTTCTGATATATTGTATCACAAAGAGAAAATAAAATCAATACGAAGTTTTTGTACGGCGGCTCGAGCTTGTCGCAAAACCATTGTGAAAGTTTAGGTCAAGCCTTTTCAAAGGCTTGCAGTTTCCAAAGACAGCGTCTTTGGTCGCCGTCCGCAGACGGCGAAACTCCTTATGCTTCATAAAGCGCAGGAAAGGTGAATTTTTCGTCCTAAAAGGACGAAAAAGAGGAAAACCCTCGC
>JAZQFS010000023.1:0-27417 GCA_045539625.1 Eubacteriales bacterium
GACACCTTCCACGGGAAGGCACAGTGGAGGGTTGACTTGTTCAACCCTTTCTGCTTTAATATTCCTCCTTAGCTCAGTCGGTAGAGCGCATGACTGTTAATCATGATGTCGCTGGTTCGAGCCCAGCAGGGGGAGCCAAAAATCCAAGTCAATTGACTTGGATTTTTTATTTGTGTCCGCAGGACACAACATCATTTTGCATCTAAGACGCAAACACTGTTTGACCGCCTACTGTCAACATCATTCCCCGTTGACGGACACAAAATGATGCTATCTACGATAAATGATGTTGCCTTCGGCAAACGATGTGATACTCCTATCAGAGGTGTTGCGCTTCGTGCAAATTGCATTTAATCCGTTTGGTTCTTACTAAAAATTCAAGTTAAAAACTTTGGTTTATTTATTTGTGTCCCCTTTTTTACATACGGGTGTTTTTTGAGAATTAAAAGAATATGTGATGAAACTTTTTTTGGTTTTTGAGGATATATATAAGTGTAAAGACTAAAAGCTTTTAACTTTGCACGAAAAGGTAGGTCTAAGATGGTAGATGAGTCAAAGTTGCTTGTGCAGCTACAAAAACAGTATAATAATTCAATAAATCAGGCAATTAAAATTTATACGCCATACCTTAGTACAGTCCTGTATAATATGGTTGGCAACGGACTTCCGAAAGAAGATATTGAGGAAATTGTATCTGATGTATTTGTTATGCTCTGGAAGAATGCAGAATACATTGACCTTTCAAAAGGAACACTGCGGTCGTATATTGCAGCAACGGCTCGTAATCTTGCATTAAAGAGACTTAATAAGAAAAAGGATTATACAAACCTTGATGATATTGAAATTCCCTCAGAAGACGATTTTACAGACGATATCAAAAATTCCGTGTGGGATGCTGTTATGTTGCTCGGAGAACCGGATAATGAAATATTTGTAAGATTTTATAAATATGATGAAAAACTGAAGGATATTTCAAAAGCAACCGGACTTAATAATTCTACCATAAAGACCAAACTTTCTAGAGGAAAGCGTAAACTCAAAGAACTATTAGATGCGGAGGAATCGTTATGAATAAGATAAGAAACCTAATAGAAGAACTCAACATCAAAGGCTATACTGATAATCCATCAGCAACTCTTGATATAAGTGTTGATCGAATTAGTGACGTGGTTAATAATCGAATTAGTTCCGCATCTGCTGAAAGGATGTTAAAACCTATGAAATCAAAAAAGAAAATAGCACTTATTGCAGTAGCAGCAACACTTGTTATGGGAATAACGGTTTTTGCCGCAAGCGGAATTATATCACAATGGTTCAGCAGTTCGTCTTCAATCCCTGACTATAATGAGCTTCCGAGCGTCAAGCAGGTTACAAAAGACATAGGATATGAGGTTGAGCTTGTTGAAGAATTTGCCAACGGGTATAAATTTGACAATGGTAGTATTGTTGATAATGCGTTATCAGACGAAACAGGGAATGTAATCGAAGAATTCAAAGCAGTATCTTTCCGTTATGAAAAAGATGGCGATGAAGTAATTTTTTCACAGGATAAGGTGAGTTCCGAGTTTGAAACAAGCGGAAAAGTGGTATCAACTGTTGATGGAGTGGATGTATATTATTACAGCTACACAAATAAGGTTGTTCCATCTGATTACGAAATGACTGATGAAGATAAAAAAGCTGAAGAAAACGGCAAGCTGGTATTCAGCTATGGCTCTTCCGAGGTGGAGATTATTGAAGTGCAGTCTGTATCATGGAAAAAAGACGATATGTATTATCAATTATTGCAGATTGACGGAAAACTGTCTGCTGATGACCTTGTAGAAATGGCGAAGGAAATTTTAGAGAATTAAACATCATCCAAACTGTTCGGCTCTTCCTAAAATCCGCACACATATGTGTGCGGATTTTTACTGTTATAAGCATTGCGAGTACATCGTTTGTCTGCTTGCGATATTTGTTGACTTGTATACCTTTTTGTGGTAGAATGAATTGTACATTTTTATAGATATAATGAGGGGTTGCTGTATGAACAGAGACGATTACAAAAGTAAAGAGCTTATAATGAGAGATCGGGCAAAGATGTACCTTGATAAGTTGATAGTCGGAATTAATCCTGTTGATGACTCGGAAATTGATGAGAGTGATGTCGTGTACGATCCAAAAATTGCTAACTGCTTCCGATATTTGTCCGACTACCTTGGTGGATTAATAGCTAAAGAACATCGACGTACAGAAAGAAAACGAAGGGTGAATCCCTTTTATCTGACTGCACAGGAGCAACTGCACATTCCGGTTGTAAACGGTGCAATTTCTGTCAGCGATTTTACCGATAATATTAATTCTATTGCAAATCTGGATTCTATGAAACCGCTTAAACCCACAAGTATTACGGCATGGCTGCTTGAAAAAGGCTTTCTGCAGCTAGTCTCAGACATGACCGGAAAAAACAAAAAAATTCCGACAGACGAAGGAAGAAAAATTGGAATTATTACCGAAATGAGACAAAGCAAAAAGACTCTTGGAGAATATCAGGTCTTGTTGTACACAAAAGAGGCACAGCAGTTTATTGCCGATAACATAGCCGAGATTATAACTGTCAATAACAGAAAATTTGCCAAGTGATGACACTCTACATTTAGCAAAAAACAAGGAACAGACACATTAGCCTGTTCCTTGTTCTTTTATTCAGCTTGCTGAATTGCTCTGGCATACTCGATAAGCTGTTTCCTTGATGAAACGCCAAGCTTTGAGTAAATGTTTTTGTTGTGATATTTCAGGGTGTTCTCGGTAATGTCAAGCTCCTTCATAATGTCCCGTGTGCCTTTGCCGTCAAGATAAAAATAATAAATTGTCCTTTCGGTAGGTGTGAGGGTGTGGAGATTTTCCGAAATATACTTGCAATGCTCGTCAAATTCCGCAGAGCTTACAGTAATATCTGTTGACGGCTTAATGCTTTTGGCTTCCTGCTGAAGTCGGAGCTCTTTTTCTTGATTAAGACGGTTCAGATTGTCCTGAATTACAAGGTGTAAACCCAAAAGAAATAACTCGCTTATTATGTACGAAACGGAGAGAAACTCGAACTCAATGTCAACAAGCTGTTCAAGCAGCCAAACACAGATGTTTACGAATACCGCAATAAGAAGTATTGCCGAATGTGCGGGCGAATCTATCTTCTTTTTGATTTTTGCGTAAAGGATTGTTGCTATCATAACGAGAAAATATCCCAGCAGATAGAAAAGGTAAATCGAGTGCCACGGACCGTATTCCTTGATAAGAACAGTTACTCCGTTCACCGTGGCTAAGGTTGCCGACTTGTAGTATATGTCAATATATCCCGGGCTTGCCGCTACAAGAAAAACAAACACGGTAATGGGAACCAGCACCCATAACAGGTGCTTGCTGTATTTCAGGTTTGTCACCTTAAGAATGATTATCAGCATGGAAAGCGGAAGCATAACCGAGCCAAGATATGAAATTCTGTTTGCAAAAAGAGCGAAATTCAACGTTTTTGACATCGACAGCAGCAGGTATCCCATATTTACAATGAACACCGATGTAAATAACAGAACAAACCACGGCTCTTTCTTTTTTAACAAAACGCAGTAGCCGAAAAGCAACAGTAATGATAAAGCGGCTGTTGCAATGTATATTACCGATAAGCTTGCCGACTTGCTTCCTATGGAATTGCATGCGGAAAACAAAAGTATCGGACAGATAACTGCGATAAATGATATGATTTTCTTCATATATATCCCCTTCAATGCTTGTTTGAACGTATTTGCCGCAACAACACCTGTATCCCACACTTCGCCCCACACTTTTTAAGCAAAAACAGCCTGTTTCCCACACCGAATTTGTTTTTTGGAGTGGGGACTTTTGCTTTGTTACGGCTTATAATAATATTGCGGTAGTGTAAAGAGGAAATGGAGCATTGTTGCACTTTACAAAATCGGGGCTTCCGTAAGTGACGGGACACAGCTTTCATGAAGTCTTTGAAGTCGCGCCAACGATGACAAAGACCGCCCCGATAGTTTACTATATTAATTATATCACGTTTGTTGTTTTAAGTCAATGATTTTGCCGTTTTTTTGATTAAGTGTTACAAAATGAAATTTATAAATGAACAGGAGAAGAGGAAAATGAAAAGGATTTTATTTGCAATTGCGGTATTTTTGCTGATGACGGTTGGCGTGTCTGCACTGAAATTTACCGATGTTCCCGAAAATGCCTGGTATTATGAGGACGTAAAGGGCGCGGTTGAAAGCGGAATTGTCAACGGTAAAAGCGATACCGAGTATAAGCCCGATGACAATCTTACATACGCAGAAGCTATCAAGCTTGCGGCGTGTATGCATCAGCTTTATACCGAGGGAAATGTTTCCATAAACGGCGGAACGCCCTGGTATCAGCCCTATATTGAATACTGCGTTGATAAGGAGATTATCACGGTTGAGAGAGCCGACCTTTATTCTTATAATGACAACGCAACAAGAGCAGGCTATATGGAAATTTTCGCTAAAGCTCTTCCCGATGAAGCTCTTAGACAAATAAATAATGTTCCCGATGATTCGGTTCCCGATGTGCCTTCATCAAAGGCGTATGCTCCTGCAGTTTATAAGCTTTACAGAGCAGGTATTCTGCAGGGCGTTGACGATGACCATAACTGTAAGCCTCTTGACAATATCAAGAGAAGCGAGGTTGCGGCAATTATTACCCGTATGATGAACGAGAATAAGCGTGTTTGGTTCAATATGGGTGCAACAGGTGAAGAAATCAAAGGCGAGGGAGAGCATGAACACAAGCTTGTGCCAAAGGCTGATATTGCCGGCCACTATGACGAATGTTCCGTTTGCTTTGTGATTTTCCATGTGGAAGACCATACCTTTAAGAACGGAAAGTGTACCGTTTGCGGATATGCCGAGTATGTAGAATCGTCCGAAAAGGAGCCTGAGGCTGAACTTGATGAGCCTGAGGAGGATAACAGCAAGGTTGTTGAAACTCCCGAAATGTATCCCGAATTCCTGATTACAGGTCAGCCTGTGTATCAGCAGACTGCGGACGACGGCGAAAAGGTTAAATATTGGGTAATTGCCGACGGCGGTAAAGAGCCTTACACCTATAAGTGGTATACATACAATGGAAGATACGGTAATGTGCCTGTTGAAAACGGCGAGTATATCAAGGGTGCAGACACAGATACTCTTGAATTTACATATTCTGTAAATAATCCTTATGCGAATTCTTCTTTCCTGTGCGAGGTTACCGATGCTCTCGGAAGCAAGGCGGAAAGCAAAAAGGTAAAAGCTCCCGAAGCTGTGTTTGTCGGCGTTCCCGAAGCAAATAAAGTTAATTATGACGGCGGTTTCATTCTCCCTGTAACCGTACAAAGCGGATCAATTCTTGCGGGACAGGAAGTAATCCTTTATGTAAAGGAACTTGATATTTACTGTATTGCAACTGTTGAACGTCTTGAAATGTTCGGCAAGAGCCTTGATGAGGCAGAGGCAGGAAACAGAGCAGGCTTCCTGTTTAAAAATGTACGAAATCTGACAGATAAGAAATACATTGAGGCATTTTACGGAAGTGAAGTGTGCAAAAAGCTAAATTCCATGGATAGCTTCGTTGTAAAGCTTCCCCTTACTGTTTACGGCGCAGCTGATGCGTATGCAGATCTCGGCGACAAAGCAAGCTTTACCGTGCAGGTTTTAGGCGGAAGAACTCCCTATACCTACAGCTGGTCAATAGGTCTTTCGGAAGATACACGTTTTACTGTTATACCCGAAAGTAATAACTTTTTTGAAGGACAGAGAACCGATACTCTCACCTATAAGAAGGTTACTGCAGACATTTATGAAGGACTTTTACGTTGTACTGTCACAGATGCTGACGGAGTGAGCCTGTATGCAAATAGATCTTCAAGAGTAAAGCCGATAACCGAAATGCAGGTTTCAAAACAGCCTGATGACGTAAAGGCTGAATACGGCGACACCGTTCATTTCTCGGCAGAGGGTGTTGCACCCAGAGGCGGCCATATTACAAGCTATCAGTGGCAGATAAAGACAGACAATCACAAGGACTTTGCGAATATAGACAAGGCAGATACATGGGCAAGAGGCTTTAATACACGTGAGCTAGAAATTGATGTTGAAATGTCCGACTTTGTAAGCCACTCAAAGTACAGATGTGTTATAACAAGCGCCGACGGAAAGAGTGTTATCACACGTGAAGCAAAGCTTACACCTAAGTCTCTATACATAATCGTTTATCCTAAATCTCCTGTTGCAAAGCACGGGGAAATTGCAAAGTTTACCGTTGTGGCAGAGGGCGGAAAAGCACCCTACACTTACCGCTGGCAGATGGCTTGCCCAAAGTATGACGGAGAGTTTCGTGACATCGGCGATGCTTATGCAAACTTTGAAGGACAGAACACCGCAACACTGGGCGTTATTGTAAATGATAAAGAGCTTACCGATGAATATAAATTCCGCTGTGTTGTAACCGATGCTACAGGCAGAAAGGTTACTTCAAGATCACAGACTGTAACACTTACATCGGATGCAAGCGTTGACTTTCAGAAGAAAAGCAAATCAAAAGACGATATGATTGTTATTATGGGCTAAACGGAGGTTGGACAGATGAAAAAATTATTAGCTTTGATTTTAGCCGTTACTGCACTTTTGACGGTGGTTTCGGCACAGGAATGTGACCACGATTTTCTTGCAATGGCAAATTTGACAAGCCACTATGAAGAGTGTCAGAAGTGCTTTGAATTGAGAAATGCTGCTTCTCACACCTTCAAAGACGGCAAATGTATTATATGCGGACATGAAGAGCTTGTTGCTCCGTCTGAGGATAAAGCGGCAGGCGAGCATGAGCATAAGCTTATGAAAATGGCAAATCTTGCATGCCATTACGAAGAATGTACCGTTTGCTTTGAGCTTTTCAATGTGGGTGACCACACCTTTGAAAACGGCAAATGCACAGTTTGCGGACACAAGGAATATATTAACCCGTTTGAGGACGTGAAGAAGGATGCGTGGTATCACGATGAGGTTGTAAAGGCTGTTGATACAGGCATTATAAACGGCAAAACCGAAACACAATTCAAACCCGATGATTTACTTACATATGCGGAAGCGGTAAAGCTCGCCGCTTGTATGAATCAGGTTTACAAGGACGGCAAGGTAACGCTTTCAAACGGCAATCCCTGGTATCAGCCTTATGTTGATTATTGCCGTAAAAACAATATTATATCAAAGGAATACAAGTATACCGACAACGCAACAAGAGCAGGCTATATGGAAATATTTGCCGAGGCTCTTCCCGATGAAGCGTTTAAGGATATCAACAAAATTGCCGATGGCAGTATTCTTGACGTCAAGGACAGCGCACCTTATGCAATATATGTTTACAAGCTTTACCGTTCGGGTATTGTAACAGGGGTTGACGATGAGCACCGCTGCAATCCCGAAGCCAGCATCAAGAGAAGCGAGGTTGCGGTTATTATCGCAAGAATGATGAACGAAGAGCAGAGGGTAAAGTTCAGTCTCGGCGTTGACGGCGAACAGCTTGCAGAGCCCGACAAGGTTGAAATCACCCACGAAAAAGAAGCTGTTGTGGTGGATCATTTCCATAAATACGCAAAGAAGTACGACGAGGACTTCCACTGGGACGAATGTACCGAATGTGAAGAAATCGTTGATGAAGAAGACCATGACTTTACGGACGGTGTTTGCGAAGAATGCGGTTATAAGAAGGACGGCAACGGTGCACAGGCTCAATACAAAGAAGAAGAGCATGATTTTGACTTTTCGGATAAACACGACTCTATTATTGTGAACACAACCAAAAAGGTTGACTATGATGCAAATAATGACGACTTCATCTTGTCGATTCTCACCATTTACAAGCAGCCGGAGGTGTTTGAAGCTGACGAATACGGCGAAGAATATGAAGCCGAGGTTCAGGTGTACGGCGGAAAAGCACCCTACAGCTATCAGTGGTTTTACTACACGGGCAACAGAAACGATAAAGCCAAGATTGCAGACGGCGACTATGTAAAGAACGCAACAGACAGCACTTTGGTGCTTTCAATTGAAAAAGAAAACACACTTCTCGGTCGGCAGATTTATTGCGAAATAACCGACAGCGAGGGAGCAAAGGTGACAACGAACAAAATCAAGGTTTACGGTCCCTTCTCAATGCCTGTTGACCAATCGCTTTCGGATGAGGGAAAATATACACTTTCGGGCAGAGTGGCAGACGGTACACTTGAAAAGGGAGAAAAAGTTTCGGTTATAAGAAACGGCAAGGTTATTGCCATAGGCACAGCTTATGACCTTCAGATGTTCGGAAAGAGTCTTGATGAGGCATCAAAGGGCGACAGTGTGGGAATTGTATTTAATTCTGAAGACGGAGTAAGACCAAAAGACGGAGACATTGTGGTAAAGTATCAGTCCTCACACAAAATTGATACAAGCGATATAGTAAACTGAGTAAAACAATCATTTACTTCCCATATCAACCCAAATATAAAAACAGGCATTGACAACTTTGGCGGCAAGGAGTTTTCTCTAAGCCTTGACGGTCAGGTCAGAATTTGCAGTGAAAATATAACTGACATTACAAAATATGAAAGTGATTTTAAGGAGGCTTTATCATGAAAAAATTAACAGCATTACTTATTGCGGCACTTATTATATTTACACTTGTTTCTTGCGGCGGCGGAAAAACGCCCAAAACTTCAAATAATGTGGGCGAAGTCATCAGTGACGTTGAGCTTTTGGACTTTGCGGAAAACAGAATAGGTTATCTGTTTGCTCCCGAGGGCTTTGTCTTTGATGAAATATCAGGCGAGGGCGGCTATAACGGCGGCAGAAACCATATTCTCTATGTTCCCGATGATGATTATGAAATTGAGGTAGGACTTATTGCAGCCTACGACTCAATACTCTATGACCTGTTTTTAAACGGTACTCTTACAAAGACATTTTACAACGGAATGGAATTTGATAGTGATGACGTTTATGAGCTTACTGTAAAGGAAGAGCTTGATTTTGAGTATGACGGACATAAGGTTTACTATGTGGAAAGAACGATAAACGACGGCTATCCTTCAAACTATGTGCTGTTTGAGCATATTGATGACGATGAGCTGGCAGGTCTTTACGGCGTTGAGCTTTACAGCGACAATACCGATTTCTATACTCGTGAAAACTGCGTAAAAATGTTTAAGGAAATATTCGGAATAGGCAGAACAGAAAGTGCGGATTACTTTGAAAATGAAGTTGACGAAGATGACGAAGATTGGGAGGACACCTACGGAACACTTGAAAGCGTAGAAATGGTTTACGGCTCAGACGAGCTTCCCGTTACAATTTACAAGCCTGCAAACGGAACGCTGGAGCTTGATGTGGACGAAGCAGATGACGACCTTGATTATGTGTGGGTTTCCTCTGATGACTTTGAGTGGAATATCGATGTGTTCAGTGCTGTAAGCTATGACGTGAATGCTGCAAGCTACGGCTTTGTTGACTACTATTACAAGGGCGAGCTGCATCCCAATGACGATGACTACGATGCTTTTGAAGAGGAAGTTTATCAGCTTGATGTTGAATATATGGGAAGGCCCGTTATGGTAATCAAGTATACCTTTACGGAAGCGGGCGAAGACTATGAAGACACCGAATATTTTGTAGGCGTTGAATTTGAAGACACCTATAACGGTGAGCGCTACGGAGACGGTCTGTTGGGCTTCAAATACTATATGTATGACCAAGAGCCTGCTCTTGAAGAGCTTGGCGCACTGTTCTGCGAGATTTTCGGCGTATAATAGCGATAAGCAGCGGAAATTGCGGCGGACAAAATCAATAAATTATATAGGGATGGGCAGTCTGTCCCATCCCTGTTTTGAAATCAAGGAGGAAAAATGGAGTTTACGGGAAAATGGAAATTTCATTCCATTGCCGTGTGGGATGAAAACGGCAACACATCATATCTTAATGCCGAGGAATATCTCAACTCACCTATGCCTTATATTGATGAAGCTGACGAAGAAGCTGTCAAAGATGAGCTTGATGAGCGTAAAAAAACCGTAGGTATGCAGGTGAAAATAAACAAAGACGGCAATCTGTATATTCTTATGCCTGTACCGGAGGGTGCTTCAAAAAAAGAGCTGAAGGCTTTTCTTGAAGAAAGCGGAATGTTGCTTGTTGACGGTATGCTGTGCGATAAGCCCATAAAATGGGAGCTGAGAGACGGTGAGCTTTGGTTCAATCCGGGCTTTGCCGAAAGCGAAGAAGACGGTATGATAAGGGCAATTGATAAAGACGGATATTTTGTGTTTTTTACTACAAGATTTGAAAAGGCAGAATAAGGAGAAAGAATATGAGTTTTTTTGATGATTTGAAAAGAGCTGTGGGCAATTCCGTGAAAAGAGAGGCGACAAAGGCGGTAAGCAATGCAGTAAGAAACGTCGGAAAAGGAAAAAACAGGGAAGAAAAATTCACTTTTTCGGCACTTCCCGACAATGTCGCAGAGCTTCAGGCTCTTCCCGAAGCATCTCTTGACACTGCCTTTAAGACAGCAGCACTTACTCTTGCGGCTCTTTGCAGATATAAGGAAAATGCAGATGAAGCAATAGAGATGCTGGATTTTTTAAAGGGCCCCGAAAATGTGAGCACATATGAAAGGCAGTTTTATAAGGAAAGACTGTACGAGAGGGAATATATCCCGTTTTCATATTTTGACGGCGCATCGGCGGAAAATGGGTATACACCTGCTTCGCCTTACAGACTGTCGGTTTATGAGAATCCCTACTCCTTTGACAACGAAAACTGGGCGACACTGTGGGTGAAAAGTGCGGGTGCGGACAATATGCGTTCAATAAAGCTTCGCAAAAAGCCGTCCACGGGACAGTGGTTTTTAAACGATATTCAATGTCTTGCGGAAATCAGAATTCCCACAGCCGACGATAAGTGGGCATAATGAATTTCTTTTTGAAAGGAGCGATAACCGTGAAGAAAATTTTTGTTTCCCTTCTGGCGTTTTTGCTTGTGTGCGGTGCTGTGGCATGTACAGCCTATGAAAAAGCACCTGAAAATCCCGAGACTGAAAAAATTGATATGTCGGAAAACACAGGTGAAAGCGAAGACGGAAATGATAATGAAGCAGTAACGGGAAACGAAATACAAGCCGATGAGGAATTAATTACCGAAGGCTTACCTGTTTCCGAAATACTTGACGTAAACAAAAACAGCTTTTATTATAACGAAATGCACGAAGACTGTCCTGAATTTCTTGTAAAAAGCAAGTTTTCAAGCCTTGTGCTGACAGAGGAATGTGCAACGGAATATCCTGCTCTTGCAGAAGCCTTGAAAACTCGTTCCGTAATGCAGACAAAGGCAATGATGGAGGAATTCGACAACTTTGTTGCAGATTCAAGAGAGCGTGCAGATGTGTACGGGCTTGACAGCTGGAAAACATATGTTACAAAGCTTGACTGTCAGATAAGACGTGCCGACAGTGTTGCTTTCAGTTATCTTTCGGATACCTATACCGATACGCCCCATATTGAAAACTTCCGCTCGTTTTACGGCACTTCTTTTGACTCACAAACGGGCAAGGAGCTTTTGGTTACCGATGTGGTAAAGGATATGAAGGCTTTGCCCGATATTTTGAAAAAGGAAATAACAAGCCATATGTGGGCAGGCGAGTTCAACGGCGAAAATGCCATAAGGGATTATTTGGAATCCACTTTGCCGTCCGACATTTCGTGGGTGCTGGATTATAACGGCGTGACATTTTTCTTTTATCCCGGCAGTATTGCCAACGAAAATTACGGCATAATTACGGCGACGGTAGCCTTTGCGGAATACCCTGAAATTTTTGAGAAAAAGTATATGGCTTCTCCCAAAAGTTATGCTGTGAAAATACCTGTCACATCGTCATTTTTTGCAGACCTCGATAATGACGGAGCTTTGGACGAGCTTGTGTTTACGGCATACAAGGATGAGCTTTTCGGAAATTATACTGATGCTTATATCATTACTTCCGACAGCTTTTATGAAGAAGAATTTCTTGCATATGCATATAATGCTTACTACATAAAAACAGAAGAGGGCAGGCATCTTTTGTATGTTTTCGGAGAAAGTGAAGAGGATTTCAACAGAGTTATGGGACTTCGTGTGTATGACGTAACAGACGGGGTGACAAAAAGAGTTGGAGCGAAGCCTTTTGCACAGCACCATTCCGTAAATGAAGACAGTGCAGATGTATTTGCTCTTCCCGTAAATCCCGAAAAAATGCACTTTGACTTTTTCACCGAAGAGACGGATTTCAGATACCCTGTATTCAGTGACACATACAAGGTGGGAAAGAATTTGATGCCTGTTAAAACAGATGACAGTGAGCAGACTTCTCCCGTTCCCAAATTTGCTCCCGAAAGCCTTTCGGAAATCGAGTTTGACGAAGCAGCAATTGCCGGCACGGGCTGGCAGGGATATGTGCTTGTTGACCAGCAGTCGGGTATGCCCGAATACTGCAGTACCGATATAAATGACGATTTGTTTGTCGAGCTTGAGCTTTTCAATGACGGCAGAGGAATTATAAGATACGAAGGCAGTTATTCGGACTTTAACTGGGGCTGTGATACGTCATCTTCTGCTTACCTTAATCTTGGCGAAGCAGGAAGC
Organism: Eubacteriales bacterium; assembly: GCA_045539625.1. GTDB lineage: Bacteria > Bacillota > Clostridia > Oscillospirales > CAG-382 > UMGS1387. The sequence continues at coordinate 12,696 of JAZQFS010000023.1, forward strand.
AGATACTTTTTCGTATATAAAGATGCTTCGGTTGAAGACAGCCCGTTGTGGATTATGATGCAGATGAACGAAAAAATACTGTGGCTTTATAAAAAATAAAGTATAAAAGGTGAAGAAAATGATTAAAAAAGTATTGATGCTTGCGGCATTTGCAACGCTTTTGATATGTATGCTCAGTGCAGGCGTGCTTGCCGATTATGAAGACGGAGCCGACTGCTGGAATTGCGGACACTACCATTGGGACGATTATATGTGTAGCTGCGGAGCTTGCAGTGATAGCTGTACAAACGATGATTGCTACCGTGAAAGCCATTGCTACGATTGTGACGAATGTCTTACGGACAAGGTGTTTTGCAGTGACTGCGGCAGATGTGAGGATTGTTATGTAGATAATCTGTACCACTGTCTGCTGTGCGGTGAATGCAAGTTCTTCGGAGAAACGGTGTGCGAGGACTGTCTTGCCTGCGAAGAATGTTATTGGCAGATGGGATCACACTGTATTTACTGTGAGGACTGCTATTACGGAAGTGATGACGAGCTTTGTCACACCTGCTTTGGCTGCCAGAGCTGTGTAGGCGAAATATGTGAATACTGCGGAAGCTGTGATGACTGTGCTACCAATTACAATGAAATGCATTGCCTTGAGTGCGGAGAATGTTATGAAAATGTTCCTCAGTGCGAGGTAACACCCGGACATTGCGAGGACTGCTGTCTTATCTGCGAAGCTTGTGACACCTGTCTTTTCGATGACGGACTTGAAATATGCGAAGAATGTGACCTTTGCGAGCTTTGCTGTACACTTGCCGCCGAGGACCTTGACTGTACCTGCGGCGAATACTGCGTATTGAGCAGCGACTGGGAAGAACATATCTGTTCCGAATGCGGTACTCCTTTCTGTGCGGTAGAGCAGTGCGAAACCTGCGAAAAATGTCTTGATTGCTGTGAATCGGAAAGCGAATGCAGCGATGCAATGTGTGTTGAGGACTCAGAGTATGATGAACACTTTTGCGAAGATTGCGGACAGTGCTATCATGATGTGGATATGTGCGAGCATTGCTATGACGAAAGCGAAAACAGATGTATAGAGTGCTGTGAAGCAATAAAAGAAGAAGAGGGCGACCATGAGGCACTTTACAGGTCTGCCTGGAGTTATACCGAAGCATACCACTATCACGAGTGTGTGTACTGTGACGAGGAAGCTCATTTTTCAAAGAGGGAAGAACATTCCTTTGACGGACAGGGTATTTGTACCGTCTGCAAATACAACAACGGTACAGCGGGTATTATCACACAACACCCCAAGAATGTTACCGCAACCGTTACCGATGTTGTGTACGGCGGTTACGATTCGCCTCTTTCCGATGTAAATAATAAAGTTACTTTCTCTGTTAAAGCAAAGGATGCAAAAAGCTATCAGTGGTACTATAAGTGCGATGAAGGAAAGTGGACGGCACTTGAGGACAGCATGGCACAGTGGGAGGGACATAAGGACTATCCCTTTATTGAGGGAGCAAAGACGGATACAGTAAAGCTTTCCGTTCCTGCCGATGCCTGCTATTGCAGCTATACATACAAGTGCGTTGTTACAGGCAATGACGGAACAGAGTATACCTCAAACACTGCCCGTCTTACCGCAAAGCACGCCTTTGATAACGGCTATGTCGTTGCTGAATTCGGACAGGCACTTATGACACTTCCTCTTGCCGACAACAAAAAGCTGTACACTTATGCCAATATCGGTCACGTGTATCCTTGCCTCGGTGACGGCTGTGAAAAGAATAAGACCGAAAAAGTCGAGCCTCACGTTTTTGCAGGAGATTATAAGGTGATTGAAACACTTTCGGGCGAAAAGTGGCACGAATACAGATGTGAAATATGCGATTTTCCTTACAGAGTTCAGGCTGAAAAGGACGATGTAGAGGTTGAGGAAACGAAGGAAGAAAAGGTTGAGACTAAGCTTGTGATGGCAGTTGAAGTCAAGGAGCTTGACGAGCCGCAAGCAGGAAATAAGGCTGATTATTCCGCACATCTTCCCAATGCTTCCTATAAATTCAGAGAAGTTAAAAATGATTATACCGAAAACGGTATATCGTGGTATGACATCACGGATAAAAAGTATCTGAAGCCTTATGCCGATACCTTCAAGGAAGGTCACGAATATCAGGTGAAGGTGTATGTCATTCCCGAAACGGGATATGCTTTTGATGCAAAGCTTACAGGCGAAATCTCAGGCAATACGGCACAAATCTTTTTTTCAAAGGACGTTGCCGTTGTCAGCAGAAAATATAAGCTTTCAACACAAATTCCCTTTACCGATGTGTCCGACAGCGATTACTATGCACCTGCGGTAAAGTGGGCGTATGATACGGGTGTAACAACAGGTACCTCCGATACTACCTTCGGACCTGAGGAAACCTGTACAAGAGGACAAGTGGTTACCTTCCTGTGGCGTGCGGCAGGCAGTCCCGAGCCTGAGGAAAGCAACAATCCCTTTAAGGACGTAAAGAAGGAAGACTATTTCTACAAGCCCGTACTGTGGGCAGTTGAAAAAGGTATAACCGCAGGTGTTTCGGATAACGAATTTGCACCCAAAACAACCTGCAGCAGTGCTCATATCATCACATTCCTTTACAGAGCAATGGGTGTGGGAAGCGACGGCTGGTATCAGCAGGCACGTGAATGGGCAATTCTTGAAGGACTTGTTGACGGAACGGGACTTAAGGTGAGTCCCGACGAAATGTGCCCCAGAGGTGCGGTTGTCACCTTCCTTTACCGTTACTACGGCAAATAATACGATTTGTCTGTGGCATAAAACATAAAAAAATAACTTTCGGAGCCGTTGACAAAGACGGCTCCGATTTGTGGTTTTACAGCGAAAAAAGTACTTGCATAGCTGTTTTACTTGGTGTATAATTAAAGCAATAAAAGCGAATTGTGAGGTAAGAAAGATATGGATATAAATATTAAAAATCTGATTTTACAGTCAAGAAAACCGTAAAACGCAGGAAAAACGTGGGGATACAAAGAACAGCTTCCCCTTCTGACGCTTTTGCACTTCAGCGACATACACGGTGACGGAACCTCAATGAGCAGACTGTGTGATTTTATGGAAGAATACGGCGACTGCGTTGATGACTGCATCTGCACAGGCGACATTCTTGTAAACAGATGGAATTCCGACTTTACCTTTTGGGGTAAGGATGAAAGAGCGAACACTTTCCTTTCGTGTATAGGCAACCATGACCTTCTTGCTGATGAAAGCGGCTGGGATTGGAGCTTGCGTATATCTCAGGAGGACAGCTACAGAAGATTTTTTGCCCCCTATATATCCAATTGGGGTTGTGTTTATCAGGAGGGTAAGACGTTTTACTATAAGGATTATCCCGAAAACGGGATACGTCTTGTTGTTCTCAACAGCGTTCTTGCGGATGAGGAACGTCAGGAACAGCTGCAGTGGCTTGAAACGGTTCTTGAGGATGCACTTGAAAAGAATCTTCACGTGGTTGCGGCAATGCACTATCCTGTTTATATGAAAAAGATTGCCTGCAATTTTTCAACGCTTGACCGACCTGACGGTCTGGGAGAAAAGGCAATGGAGGTTTATCAGGAAAAAGTGCAGAGCTTTGTCAATAACGGCGGAAACTTTGTTGTGTGGCTTACGGGACACATACATATGGATTATATCGGCTACAACGAAAATTATCCCGAGCAGTTGTGCATAGCAATTGATGCGCTGTGCTGTTATCAAAGTGAAGCCTATAACGATGCTGACCGAACGGAAGGTATGCCGTCACAGGATTTGTATAACATTGTGACAATTGATACCTATGACAAGCTGTTGAAGATTGTCAGAGTGGGCAGTAACCTTGACAGATACCTTCGCAAAAAAGATACTCTTTGCATAAATTACAAAACCTTTGAGATTATAAAATAAATAAAAAACGGCAGCTTCAAAAACGGCTGCCGTTTTGCTGTATGTATAAGCTTTATAAATTACGTTAAAATCTTGTTTGTGCCGTGAGGAATTAATGTGTTGCATTTTTCAAAATATTATGCTATAATTTTAAAAAACGGGTAAATTCGACGGTTTTGCTCGTTGTTTTGTTGAAATCTTACTTTTCGGAGGTGCGGCGTGACAGTTCCCGAAATAGCAGGCTGCGGAATATTTGACAGCAAAATTTCCTTTGGCGGAAGGTCAAAATCCGATGTGCGAAAGGTGCAGTTTTTTGAAATAGAATACTATGAGGAGGACGGAAAAACCTCATATATTGACGGCAAAGAATACCCCATATTCAAGGGCAGTGTCATTATAGCAAAGCCCGGGCAGACAAGGTACAGCTATCTTCATATGCGAAACAGCTATCTTTGGCTTGTGCCCGATGACGGAGAAATATGTAAAATGCTGTTGTCGCTTCCCGACTGTATGATGTCGGGTGACGAAGAAAAATATTCCCTTATTATGTCGGAAATACGCAGGGCAAGGCAGTTTCCTTTTACGGGCAGCGAGCTGTATATGAGCGCAAAGCTTCTTGAGCTGATGTGTCTTATCAAAGCCGACAGCGAAAGACTTGACAGAAGCCGCTATCTTGTGTCGGGCAAAAACGAGTCAGCCGATGGAATTATCAGAGCTTCAAAGTACATTGATGCAAATTTCACACAAAAAATCACACTTGGCGACTGTGCAAAGCAGGCAAACCTCAGCAGTGTTTACTTTCATAAGCTTTTCACCGTCATTATGGGCAAAACACCTCACGAGTATATGCTTGATAAGCGCATGAGTGCGGCTATGGATATGCTTGTTTCCACCGAGTATGAGCTGTCAAGAATTGCCTATGAATGCGGCTTTGGCTCTCAGTCCTACTTCAACAGCGTTTTCAAGGAGAAAACGGGACTTACGCCAAGGCAGTACAGGGTGGAAAATCTTTCAAACGAAATACATATTAACAGATAAAAATGAGAGGCTGTATCGTTTTTGATACAGCCTCTGAGCCTGTCGCAAAACCATTGTGAAAGTTTAGGTCAAGCCTTTTCAAAGGCTTGCGGGATCCTGTGGCAGAGCCTTGGTCGTCGTCCGCAGACGGAGAAATTCCTTATGCTTAATAAAGCGCAGGAAAGGTGAATTTACCGTCCTTCAAAGGACGGTAAAGAGGAAAACCCTCGCCGGGGGTTTTCCTAAAACTTGAAAAAAACATACTTTTTCAACAGACTGAGAGGCTGTATCGTTTTTGATACAGCCTCTTTTGTCATTTCAATCCCGTTAAACCACACGGTTTCTGTTGTTGCCTTCGATAAAGCTTTTGATGTTTTCGGCAACCTCATTTACAAGGCGAAGGCGTGTTTCATAGCCGCCCCAAGCCATATGAGGAGTAAGAATGACATTGTCGTGAAGAAGAATTTTGTTGTAGGGGTGGTCTTCGGGAAAAGGCTCGGTGGAATAAACGTCACAGCCGAAGCCGTAAAGCGTGCCAAACTTTATGCCGTCGGCAACCGCCTGCTCGTCAACAACATTTCCTCTTGCAACATTGATGAGGATTGCACGTTTTTTCATCATTTCAATTCTTTCGCGGCTGATAATTCCCACCGTCTCTTTGCTTGAAGGAATGTGCACCGAGATAATATCCGACTCACGCATAAGGGTGTCAAGGTCAACACAGTTGTAGCCTTCTTCGGGTGTACGCTTAAAGGCAAGCACACGGCAGCCCAGAGCTTTTGCTATTTCCGCCACTCTCTTGCCTATGTTGCCAAGACCGACAACGCCCCAGGTCTTGCCGCATATTTCATTAAAGACGGGTGTGAGCTTGTTCTGTATGCCGCTTTGTGTGTACTTTCCGCTTTTTACGTACTTGTCAAACTCGGTTATGTGATTCATAAGTGAAAGTGCCATTGAAATTGTAAGCTGTGTCACACATTCCGTGGAATAGCCCTTGACGTTGCACACCGCAATGCCGTGTTCCTTGCAGAAAGCGGTATCAACATTGTCATAGCCTGTGGCGGTAACGCAGATAAGCTTTAAATTCGGTGCGTGGCAGAGGGTGTCTGCACGGAGCTTTACCTTGTTTGTAACAATTACTTCTGCGTCATTTATTCTGTTGGCTATTTCTTCGGGTTCTGTCTTTGGGTATGACACAAATTCGCCTATGTCCGAGAAGACGGTAATGGGTATGTCAGAGCCTAAGGTTTTTGCGTCGAGAAGGATTATTTTCATACTTTTGTTCCTTTCAGGGAGTGTTTTTATTATTGTAACACAAAAAAAGGAAAAAGTAAACACTTGATGTTAAATCGGAAATTAAAAAGCTGCAATTGGTGTGAGCATATCAATGATTTGTTGAAGCCGTGCTTTATCCTTGATTTTGGAATAATCATCGCCCTTCAAGATTTTAACAAGTAAACCCGACTGGTTTTCCGAATGATCTTTTACTGCATCAAGACGGGACATATCGAGTTTGTTTACCATAAAAGCGGTATACATTCCGTCTTTGAGAGTATCAAATTTAATAGCGTGTTTTGCCGATTCTTCAAGACAATCGAGTGCCTGTTGTTCTAAATCCAACCTCATATAGTTATATGCAAGATATTCGTAAAACTCCGAAAATCTTGTATGATAAAATCCGCAATTTCCGTCGGGATACAGCAGCTTGTAACAACTAAGCACAAAGTTGTATGCCTCGATTTTTTGATCGGGAGTATATCCGCCTTTATGTACCATAATGCGTGTGTTCTGTCCTATATTTTCTACAAGAACTTGGATATTTCGTTGACAATATACTGCGGCATCTTCGCCTTCCAAAATTCGTGGCATCAAGTTCTCTTGTGTGATGGTGGATCTGCCTGCCATTTTTGCATATTTTTTTGCTGATTCCGAATCATTTTTTGAATAATAGTAGGTGAAGCACAGACACTGAATTGCACCGTCTCTCAAAGAGCTGTCTGTTGATTCGTCAAGTATTCGTTTTCCGCACTCTATTATTTCATCTGCGTTTTTGTCACGGCTTTCGGCGAGCAACGCATACATTAAATCATGTATTATGCTAATGTCATTGGGAAATTCCTTGTGCATTTGCCGTGTCAAAGCAACACGTTCAGCACTTTTGCCTGCTCTGAAAAGCTCCATGTTTTTGTCACGCATTTCTTTTATTCGTTTTTGCTTTTCAACCTCTCCCACACCCAGCAAATCGTCAACGCTGACATTATAATAAAACGCAATGGCGGGAAGCAGGGTTATGTCGGGAAAACCTTCGTCACGCTCCCATTTTGAAACAGCTTGAACAGATATGTTCAAATGGCGAGCCAAATCTTCTTGTGTGGTGCCTTTTTCTTTCCTAAGCTTTTTGAGCTGTTCACTTAAATAAATGTCCATTTTTTGTTCCTCCCAAAAAAGAATCAAGTACTTGTTCAATCATATTATAACAGTATGTGCATATGTTTTCAATAATCGTTTGGTTTAGGAATTTGTGAAATCGTAAACGGATGGTTGAATTGTGTAAAAAGCAAAAAATAAAAATTATATTAAATTTCCCAAATTTTCTTTACAAAGTAAAATATATGTAGTATACTTATTAAGTAAAGTCATAGGTGGAAGACTATCCACACGTGAAAGGACGGAAACAAACTATGGCAAAATACGTACTCAGTGCTTTTGCTGATGAAGTGACAAATGTCTTTGAAGATCAGCTTAAGTACCTGAACAAGCAGAATATCGGTTACATCGAGCCGAGAAACATTGACGGCACAAACGTGTCTTCTCTTACAATCGAGGAGGCAAAGTCCGCCAAGGCTCTTATGGATAAATACGGAATCAAGGCTTATTCCTTAGGCTCACCTATCGGTAAATACGATATAACAAAGAATCAGGACGAGCATTGGAAGCAGTTTTTGCATACTCTTGACCTTGCGGAAATTTTTGAAGCTAAGAATATCCGTATGTTCTCCTATTTTTATCCCGAAGGAGAAGACGTACATAAGTACAGAGATGCAATTTTTGAAAACCTTGCAAAGCTTATTGAAGAAGCTTACAAGAGAGGAATTACCCTCTGCCACGAAAACGAAGCAAGAATATACGGCGAAACGGTTGAGGACTGTGCAGACCTTATGAAAAACTTCGGCTCAAAGATGAAAAGCGTTCTTGATATGGGTAACTTTGCATTCTGCCATCAGGATTCCTACAAGGGCTATGAAGCCGTAAAGGAATATATTCAGTACATTCATATAAAGGATGCCTTTGATGACGGCTCAATTGTTGTTGCAGGCAAGGGCGAGGGCAGAATAGAGGATATTCTCAGAGACTTTAACGGCTATACCGACAGAGAGATTGTTCTTACACTTGAGCCTCACCTTACGGTATTTGACGGACTTAAGAACCTGTCCAATATGGATGACATCAAGGTGCAGAACGCTTACGCAACACCGGAAATCGCATTTGATGCGGCAACAGAAGCACTGAGAAACATTCTTGCAAAAATATAAGTAGATTACAGAAAGGAAATAAACCACTATGAAATCACCCCTTAAAATGCTTGCCATTGACCTCGGTGCTTCCAGCGGAAGAGGCATTGTAGGTAAATTTGACGGCGAAAAAATTTCTCTTGAAGAGGTACATCGCTTTACCAATGATCCCGTTAATCTTAACGGCTCGCTTTACTGGGATATGCTTAAGCTTTTCACAGAAATCAAAAGTGCCATCAACTCCTGTGCTCTCAGTGAAAACAAGGATATAAAGAGCATTTCTATTGACACCTGGGGCGTTGACTTTGGTCTTCTTGATGCAACAGGTCAGCTTATGGCTAACCCCTACAACTACAGAAATCCCGACTTTTCCTATGACCTTATGGACGAAGTTCACTCCATAATCCCCAAGGAAGAGCTTTACAGAATTACAGGTACACAGTTCCTTAACTTTAACTCTATCTATCAGCTTTACCACATTGCAAAGAACAAATACCGTATGGAAAATGCCAAGGAGCTTTTATTTGTTCCCGACCTTCTCAAGTACTTCCTCACAGGCGTAAAGCAGACAGAGTATTCCATCGCATCAACTTCTGCGCTTCTTGATGCAAAGACAAGAAGCTGGTCAAGCGAGGTTATGAACAAGCTTGGCTTTAACAAGGACATTTTCGGCGAAATCGTACAGCCGGGTACCATTGCAGGCAAGCTTCTTCCTGCAATCCGTGACGAGGTGGGCGACATTGATGCAGATGTTGTTGCGTGTGCTTCACACGATACTGCTTCCGCAGTTGTTGCCGTTCCTTCACAGAAGGATGATTTCGTTTATATTTCCAGCGGAACGTGGTCCCTTATGGGTAAGGAAATTCCCGAGCCTCTTACAGGCGAGCTTCCTTACAAGTACGATATCACAAACGAAGGCGCAACTGACAGAAAAATCCGTTTCTTAAAGAACATTATGGGACTTTGGATTGAGCAGGAATCACGCCGTCAGTGGAAGAGACAGGGCGAAAACGTTTCCTTCGACGAGCTTTCCAATATGGCAATGGCTTCCAAGCCTCACGCTTGCTTTATCAACCCCGACTACCTTGCATTCCAGACTCCCGGCAATATGCCCCGCCGTATTCAGGAATTCTGCGAAAAGACAGGTCAGTACGTTCCTCAGACCAAGGGCGAAATCGTAAGATGTATCTTCGACAGCCTTGCAATGTGCTACAGAAGCACCGTTGAAAAGCTTGATGAAATTACAGGCGTTAAGGCTCCTGCAATCAACATCGTCGGCGGCGGTACAAAGGAAGTTCCTCTCTGCAAGCTTACGGCAGATGCCTGCGGAAGACCTGTTTATACAGGCCCCGTTGAAGCAACAGCTCTCGGCAACATCGCAGTTCAGGCAATTGCACAGGGCGAAATCAAGGACACAAAAGAAGCAAGACAGGTTATCGAAAACTCCTTTGAAATCTCCTACTTTGAGCCTCACGACACAGCTATGTGGGACGAAGGCTATGACAAGTTTACAAAGATTGTTGAGATGACAAAGAACAGCTAAGGTAATTATAAATATTTACATATGATAAGGAGAAATCACAATGAGCACAAGATACGAATCAGCCAAGGAAATATATAAGTCCTTGGGCGTAGACACAGAAAAGGCAATGGAGACCTTAAAGAATGTTGCAGTTGCAATGCACTGCTGGCAGGGTGACGACGTTATCGGTTTTGACCATGACGGCCCTCTCACAGGCGGTATCCAGACAACAGGTAACTATCCCGGCAAGGCAACAACTCCCGAACAGTTAATGGCAGATATGGAAAAGGCAATGAGCCTTATCCCCGGCAAGAAGAAGCTCAACGTTCACGCTTGCTACGCTATTTTCGAAAAGGGCGAATTTGTTGACAGAGACAAGCTTGAGCCCAAGCACTTCAAGGCGTGGGTAGACCTTGCAAAGAAGTACGGTATGGGTATTGACTTCAACCCCACATTCTTCTCTCACCCCAAAATCAAGGACGGCCTTTCACTTTCCAGCCCCGACAAGGAAACACGTGATTTCTGGATTGAACACGGTAAGGCTTGTATCAGAATTTCTGAATACTTTGCAAAAGAAACAGGTATTCCCTGTGTTATGAACATCTGGACAGGCGACGGCTTTAAGGATGTTCCCTCCGACAGAATGGGTCCCAGAATGAGATACAAGGAATCCATCGAAGCTATCCTTGCAGAGCCCTTCGACAAGAACCTTGTTAAGCCCTGTGTAGAATCAAAGGTATTCGGTATCGGCGTTGAGTCCTACACAACAGGCTCTGCTGAATTCTCCCTTACATTTGCTGCAACTCACGATGGCTGTCTGCCCCTTATGGACAACGGTCACTATCATCCTACAGAAGTTGTTTCCGATAAGATTCCCGCACTTCTCACATTCTTCCCCGAGGTTGCTCTTCACGTAACAAGAGGTGTTCGTTGGGACAGTGACCACGTTCTTATCCTTGACGACGAAACAAAGGAAATCGCAAAGGAAATAGTAAGATGCGACGCTCTCGGCAGAGTTTACATTGCTCTTGACTACTTTGATGCAAGCATCAACAGAATTGCGGCTTGGGTTGTTGGTATGAGAAGTATGCAGAAGGCTCTCCTTATGGCTCTTTGTACTCCCAATGCAGCTCTTAAGAAGCTTCAGGACGAAAACAAGCTTACCGAGCTTCTTGTTATGCAGGAAGAAGTTAAGACTCTTCCCTTCGGCGATATCTGGGCAGAATACTGCGACAGATGCGGCGTAGCTGCTGACAAGACTTGGTACGAAGAAGTAGTTAAGTACGAAAACGAAGTTCTCCTCAAGAGATAACTTACTTCTTCTTTTCCGAAAAAGAATAAGCAAGAAGAAAAGAATTTAGCACCGACATAGGTGAAGTAAAAAACTTTTCTCAGATGCACGATTATCCGCCCGTGAGTCAAACAACGACTCACGGGCTTTTGTGTTATCTTGTGTATTGACAAACGAGAAAAAATGTGTTATAACCGACTTAACAGAAGGAGGTGTTTTCACTATGAGAGAAATGGTGAAAAATCATTTTGCGTCTTTGTATCCGCAGTTTGAGCAGGAAAACCGAAAGGTAACCGAGATAAACAAGGGCGAAGCTCTTGTACTCGTCGACAACCACTTGTTCAACGAGTTTAACAAAAGAAGAGCAGGGGTTTCGGGCTGGAACAGCGAAAATCGTTTTGATAAAAATGTTGACGTGACGGGAACTTTGTTCCTTCCGCTTTCCAATAAGAATTCCTACGGCTATGTAAATCTTAACCGTGACTTTGAAGCACAGACAGACGGCGTGCTGACTCTTGTTGCAGACCTTACAATTACAGCCTGCCACGACGGCGCAAGACTTTACATTGCTTCGTCTGAGTTTGAAAATGTAATTGAATTTTGCACAAAGGACGGCTGTTTCTGCTGTGTTGCAGATAAGCTTTACAAGACAGATATCAAAGCCGAGGACGGACATCACACATTCAAGGCAGAGATTGATCTTGACAGCAAAACGGCACTTTGCAGTATTGACGGCATTGTTGCGGGAATGTATAATCTGGGACAGTTCTGCGATGCTTCAAAGGTGTATATTTCCACAACGGAAGGATTCGGCGAGCTTGAAATAATGCCGCATCACCTGTATATACATAAGAATTTTGCGGTGGACGAAATATTCCCCACAGCAGTTTACCCTTATGACTGGGAGCTGTCAGAGGCATATCCTGTGTTTTCCAAGGCGGACAGATACAGGACATATGCGTTGAAGTTTGATAAAAATACAAGTGCAAGAAAAAATCACAAAACTCTATATGGCAAGGTTGTATATGAAAACTTCTTCTATATGCCTGAGTCGGAAGATGTGTGCAATATTCACATCGGCGATGCACTTACCGTCAAGGTGACGGGCAGTGTTATATCCTGCAAGGAATTGAGCCATAGCTTCAAGCATAATGTATGGCAGTGTCTTCATGTTGAAGCTGATGCCGACAAGGGCGAGGCGGTAATATTCATCAACGGCAAAAAGCGAGCAACCGTAGGTATAGATGTTAAGGATTTTTCTTATGTTTCGTTTGATTTTGAAAAGAATTCCCAAGACGGATATTTGCTGATTGATGATGTAAAGGTATACAATATTTATGATTATGAGGATTACTGTCCTCAGCCTGTGCCTGTAAAATCAAAGGATTACAACGTTGTAATGAGTGTTTGCTCACTGTGGCATGAGGGTACTCACTTTGGCTGGGATGCAGTGTCGCCTTATGACGAATGTACACCCCTTATGGGCTACTACGATGAAGGTATTCCCGAAAGTGCCGACTGGGAAACAAAGATGATGGTTGAACACGGAATAAATGCCATGCAGTACTGCTGGTATGCCACAAACCCCGGAGAAGCAGATGAGCCCATCAAGCGTCCCGGTCTTGACTGGCAGCAGCATTACGGCTACTTCTACGGAAAGTATTCCGATATGCTTAAATTCTGCTTTATGTGGGAAAATGCGGGCTACAGAAGCGGCATAAAATATACTCTTGAAGACTTTAAAAATAAGCTGTGGGACTACTGGGTAGAATGGTACTTCAGAGACGACAGATACTTTACAATCGACAACAAGCCATTCCTTCACATTTACCGCATTGAGCTGTTTTTGTCCACCTTTGGCTCTGTGGAAGAATGTAAAAAGGTGCTTGACTTTATGCGTGAGGACATTAAAAAGTACGGCTATGACGGCATGATTATCGTTGCAAACGAAAGCAATGTTGACAGAAGTGCCGAAAGAGTAAAGAGACTGAACGATATGGGCTTTGACGGTATCTGTAACTATGCCTGGGGTAAGCCTTCGTACAATCCCGACTTTTTAAAGCGTGCCAACGACGGTATTCTTGAAAATATCGACAAAACAAACTCCGATATGTTTCTTGTTCCCACCGTTGCAACGGGAAGAAACATTATGGGCTGGTTTGACACACGTTCTCCTCTTGCCGACAAGAATCAGCACATTGAGGTGCTTGAATACTATAAGGGTATCATTGCAAATCAGAAGAACTACAACCACGGGCTTATTTATATGTCCACCTGGAACGAATACGGCGAGGGACATTGGCTTGCACCCAACGGCTTTAACGGCTTTGATTATAACGATGCGTGGAGAAAGCTTCTCACAGATGCACCTGCATCTCACAAGGATATAACACCCACTGCAAGCCAGATGGCAAGAATCTGTCACCTGTACAACGATGCAAGAACGCCTGTAAGATCATGGCTTCAGTGTCTTCCCGATGTTTCAAAGCTTGAAACTCTGGCACTTTACAGTGCGGATATGGGACTTGAGAGCTGGTCGTTTGACGATGTGAAGAGTGTGGAAAAGGCAGATGACGGAGCAATAAGTGTTGTTTCAGAGGGTGTGGATGCAAAGATGATTCTTAAAGCCGACATCAACATTCCCATAAGCGATTTTGAGTATCTGCATATAAGAATGAAGTCCTCGGCATTTGAAAACCTCAATGTATATTACACAACGGATGATATGGAAGCACTTGACTTTATCGGCGAAAACAGGCTTACCTCCATTGTATATACGGTGGGTGAGTATGCCGACTACTATATACCTGTGGAGGAATTTACAGGCTGTCGTGACAAGGTGCTCAGAAACATAAGAATCGACCCGTCAAATGTGCCTGATGTAATATCCGATGTTCTTTGCTGTGAGCTTATCAAAAAGGTGAAGGACGAAAGCGACTTTGAAATTGTTGTTGACGGACAAAGGCTGCCTGTACCCTTCTACTGCAAGAAGCTTGAGGGCGGAGAGTATTACGTTGCGGCAAATCCGAGACACGGTGTGTTCTCGGCAACCAATATTTACCACTTGTGGAACAGATTTGACGGTACATTTTATATCAAGACAAGCACGGACACTGAATTTAACTTCAAGGAAGGCAGCGACACAGTGCTTGTAAACGGCAAGGAAATGAAGCTTAAAAAGCCGTTTTACACCTTTGACAAGGTGCCTGTACTTCCGCTCAAGTTTGTGCTTGAAAACGCAGGGCTTAAGTATGAAATAACAGACGGTGTTTTAAAGATTAAGGTAAGACAGTAAATGAAAAGAGGAACGGCGTTTGCCGTTCCTCTGAGCTTGTCGCAAAACCATTGTGAAAGTTTAGGTCAAGCCTTTTCAAAGGCTTGCGGTTTCCAAAGGCAGAGCCTTGGTCGCCGTCCGCAGACGGCGAAATTCCTTATGCTTCATAAAGCGCAGGAAAGGTGAATTTACC
>JAZQFS010000024.1:0-5242 GCA_045539625.1 Eubacteriales bacterium
TACAGCGACGGCGACAGCGATTACACCTCTTATTATACCCAACACTGTGAAACAGATGCAAGGGATTATGCCTATGACCAAACGGCTGAATACTTTGAGCTGATTTGGAATACCGAAGAAAACGTCGGAGAAAGCGGAAAAGAGGGCGGCGGTACATATTATTAAGGCGGATTTACTTAACAGCCCCCAAAAAACGGCGTACCCAAGCTGAAACGGTACGCCGTAAAGCCCGTAAGACTTAAAGCAAAAGCTGCGACAAGGCAAGTAATTGCTGCGTTTTTTATTTTCAATATTATCACCCTTCGTCATATTATCAAAAAGCGGGCTGTCATTGTCTGTTGACGAAAAACGCATACAAGTACACGGCAACTGATGTGTAAAAACTCCCTGCACGAGTGTCTGTTGCAGCTGCAGAATAAATACTTATTCAAAAACGGCTTATTACTGCAAGCCGCTTTTTGTTTGAAACGGGTTTAAACATCAAAAAATAGTAATTGTCTGCACTTTTTTTGTTAAAAAATCTCAATGCCCTTGAAATCTGTATTTAACGGTAGTATAATGAGCTTATAAACTGAATTATAACTAATATACTAAGGAAAGAAGATACAGTTAAATGGCAATCACCTACGGAAAGAAAAAAGGCGGACAACTAAACATCTTGTATGCTGTTTTGACATCAATTCTGATATGCTCGGTATTTTTGTCAATGGTGAGCTTCTTTTACACTGAAGCGGAAAATGAGGCGTACGAAATGCTTCATATACAAACCAAACAAATCAAAGATGACCTGACTCTTCAGCTTAAATCGGACAGAGAAAATCTTGTTACTATGTCCCATTTTGCCGCAGAGCTCCATGCAGACGGCGAAAGCTATGACAGAATGTTGGCGTCCTTTGAGCCCATAGGTCTGTTTTCAAACATCGGTATCTTAAATCCCGACAATACATTTATTACAAAAAAAGGCACCGTTGACCTGAACGGCAAAATTTCCTTTGACGACGAAGTGAAAAAGGGCGTATACATAAGCGGAAGAATTGCCGACCTCACAAGAGAGGGCGAAGAAATCATAAGAAGTGCCGTTCCCATTGTTTCACACGGCGAAACCGTGGGCGTATTATACGGCGTTATCAAGCTTGATACCATAAGCAAAAAGTACAACAAAATGGCAAAAGAGCTTGACGCCCAGCTTTTTGTTTATGACAAAGCAAGCGGCAACTACGTCGTCAACACCGTAACCGGTGCACAAGGAAACATTTCTTCTCTTAAAAGCCGCAAGTATAACAAGGGATATACATATGAAGAAATCATAACCAAGCCCAACGGCTACAGCTCCTTTGTTTCAATTCAAAACGGTCAGGATCTGTACCTTCATTACTCAACCATGGAGGACTTCGACTGGGGTATTATGCTTGCAAGGTACGAGAATCAGGTGTTTGAAAAGACGCACATAATATCTGTCATACTGTTCTCGGCATTCTTTACAATCCTTGCGATTATCATAACTTATGTGCTGTATCTGATGTACAGCGAAAAAAGCAGATCTCAGGTAATATCCTATGCCTCCCTTACAAGAAAGCTTTTACTTGACATCAACCAGTACGGCGGAAATATTTCCGAGGCACTTAAAAACGTAACAAGGTTTTCCCTGTCAAGGTCGGCTTTTGTTGTTGATGCGGACGGCGAGGACTATCATTACATTTCTCCCGAATATGAAGAAAAACTTCTTTGCGACGAGGAAAGAAAATACTTTGTTGCGGAGCTGTTCCGCTACGCCGCCGAGCTTTATAAGCTTAACAAGACGTCGGTAGGACTTATGTGCATAAAGCCCGACAGCCATCTGTTAAAGACAAACAAGGAATTTTACTCTTTCCTTGACGAGCACAAAATCAAGGAGATTTCCTTTGCTTTTGTTACCGACAAAAACAATCACGTAAGCATTCTGGGTGTTATCAATCCCAAAAGAAGCAGAATGTCAAGACTTCTGCTTGAAGATGTTGCCGTTTGTTTTTCCATTGCTCTTTACAACAAGAAGCATCTCAACAAGACCGAAACTGCGGCAACCACCGATTCTCTCACAGGAGCCATGAACCGTGTGGCATACAAAAAACACATTGTGGAACTGGACAAGGAAATGCCCACGTACTTTGCCTGCATTTACATCGATGTAAATGAGCTTCACCTGCGAAACAACAAATTCGGTCATGCCGCAGGCGATGAAATGCTTATTTACATTGCAAATACTCTCAAGGAAGTTTTCTTCGGTCACAACATTTACCGTATGGGCGGAGACGAATTTCTGGTATTTATAAAAAATGTTGACTGCGAGCAGGTAAAAAACAACATTGATGCTCTCGTTGAACAGTTGAAAATTGCCTCTTACAATGTTGCTATCGGTATGTCCTACAGAAAGCAGAACACAAACTGCGAGGAAATAGTAAGAGAAGCCGAAATTCGTATGTATGAAGCAAAGGCTCAGTATTACCAGAACAAGGAACGGCAAAGCATAGCAAAGTCGGAAGACAAGGGATATGTTCAGCTTAAAACAGGCATCGGCGAAATTGACACCATGATTTCCATTTTAAAGGATCATTATAACGGAATATACCGCGTTTCTCTTGACACCGACAAAGCACGCCGTATTCTTATGCCTGCATATTTAGGCTATAATGAAGACGAAGAACATTTTTCTAAGCTGCTTACAAAGTACATTGAGGATACGGTTGATCCCGATTTTCACAGAGCAATTATGAGTTTTCTCAACTATGACGCATTAAAACGTCAGATACTTGAAGGCAATATTCCAAAAATCACCTACAAAAAGTCCAACGGTGAAATGGTGATACTGAGCATTTACAGCCTTCGTGAAGGAGAAGACGCGGCAGGTGAAACTCTCTGGGTTTTTGCAAAAGATTAAAAAAACGTTTGACCAATCGGCAGAGGCTCTTTCAAGATGGGACAGCCGTGACAAAGGTCTGATAGGTTCGGGCAAATATATTGAAAGCATGGAACATTCGGGGCTGATTACAAGGCATGGTTTTTATATGTTTGAGCTTGCCTGCCGTCAGTTTGAAAAATGGAATAATACCCAGTACAGCCATATTTCTCTTTCCTGCAACTTTACAAGAATCACTCTGTCGGAAGAATACTTTTTGGCTTAAGCTACAATTGATTATAAAAATAAGCGTTGCACCGAGGAGTGTTTTATCCTTGATGCAACGCTTTTTATTGTGGCTCAAAATTTCACATTCTGCCGTGAAACATATTTTAAATTACTTAACCGCTCTTTGCAGGAATGTTACAATGTGAGCTCTTGTACAGGTAGCGTCAGGTGAAAATGCGGTAACACTTGTACCTGCCGTAATACCGTTTTTAACTGCCCAGGCAACAGCCTTTGCATAGGGTGCGTTGGCAGGAACGTCGGTAAAGGTACTAACAGTTCCCACATCGGGAGAGCCTGCCATTTTCCAGAGGTAAACAACGGTATCTGCACGTGTAACAAGCTTTTCGCCATTGAATAAGCCTGCCTCTACCATTCCCTTGTTATGTGCCCACTTGGAGGCTATAAAGTAATAATCCTTGTAGTTAACGTCACTGAAGGTTACTGAATTTTCATAATTAGGTTCACCCATTGCTCTCCAGATAAAGGTAATAATCTGTGCTTTTGTGCAGGTATAGTTCGGCGAGAAGGTTGTGGGAGAAGTACCGTTTGTTATTCCTTTGTCTACAGCCCATTTTACGGACTCTGCAAACCATGCACTTACGGGTACGTCCTCGAATGTGCCGACAATTTCGGCTTTGGGAGCTGATGCCACAGCATTAACCTTGGGTATAACAAAGCTGTCCTCGGGAATGGAGGAGAGCACCTTTCTGCCAAGCTTCGCGGAGCTTTTCCATGCACTTCCCGAAACGGAATTTCCGTTTGCATAGCAATTGATTGTGGTAAAGGTAGCATCGGGAAGATATACAGAGTCTGTTTTTCCGGGCAAGCCCATAACGGTAATTCCCTCATCTATTGTGAGCTTACCAACGTTATAGCAATTTGTGAATTTACAGTTGCAGTTTGTTCTTCCGTAATATGCAAGACCTGCGACAGCATTTGCCGTAAGATTTCCCGAATTGTAGCAATCGGTAACAGTGGATTGTTCTACAGCTTTTATATCGCCGTATTTTTCTGCATATACAAACATACCGCAGGCAACCGAATTATTACCGTTAACCCAGTCCATATAGTCAAGAGTAATATCTCCCGAATTGTAGCAACGGCTTATATTGGACTTTTGGATAGAAGAAGCTAAACCGCCTGCTATCAGGTAATAGACATCTTCATCATTTGACTTTACCGTAATGTCAGTATCACTGAAGCAATCTGTTACGGTGCTTCCTGCAATTTCCGCCGCCAAGCCGCCGAACACAAACTGGGTATCCAGATTACTCATGTCTTTTTCGGGTGCTTTGGTGATATTAAAGTTGATTTTTCCGTTTGCCGTATAGCAGTTGGTGATTGTGGCATCCAGCGCATGTGTGGCAAATGCTCCTGCCCAGATATAGAGACTTTCGGAATATGCCGAATAGGTTACGTCAATGTTAAAGTTTATCAGTCCTAAATTGCGTATGCCGGCATCACTGTTTCCAAGACCGTTTGACATATATCCCATAAGACCGAAGTAACGGTCGTTGCTTTTTTCCTGCATAAAGGGCTTTGCTTCGTTTATTTTTATGGTCATGCCCGAAATAACGTGACCGTTTCCGTCAAGCTGACCTCTGAAGGAGTCTGCACCAAATTGTGCTTTATTATAAGCATTATCGCCGTTACCGCCATAGGCAGGTGTACCGCCGATTGGAATCCAGTTGCCCCAATTTGAAAGGTCGATATCCTTTATGAGCTTAAAGTATTTGGCGCTGTCCTTGCGTATTGCATCGAGCTGCTCCGGAGTTTCGATTAAATAAGGGTCTTCCTTTGTTCCGTTTCCGCCTGCAAATACATAGGGACTGTCGTGAAGCACAGCCGGAGCACCCTGCCAGTAATCCTTCATTACAACATCTGTCAGGTACGATTTTGGTACAAAGCCAATCTGGTTGGCGATTATAACTCTACACCAGACACCGATAAGACCGGGAATTTCATCGGAAAGATCAAAGTCGACTATTTCAATAATCTGATTCGGTTGTATTTCAAGTGCTTTCGTATACGCTGTCGGATAATTCCAAAGAAACGCACCTGCGGGCAGTATATGGTCACTGA
>JAZQFS010000025.1:0-86784 GCA_045539625.1 Eubacteriales bacterium
ATTGTGAAAGTTTAGGTCAAGCCTTTTCAAAGGCTTGCGGTTTCCAAAGGCAGAGCCTTGGTCGCCGTCCGCAGACGGCGAAATTCCTTATGCTTCATAAAGCGCAGGAAAGGTGAATTTACCGTCCTTCAAAGGACGGTAAAGAGGAAAACCCTCGCCGGGGGTTTTCCTAAAACGCGAAAAAAACATACTTTTTCAACAGACTGAAACTGTCTCTACATCAAGTAAAGACAGTTATTTTTTTGCATATTCAATTAAAGAAACGCCATTATATCATCGGGCAAGGGTGCCGATACACACATTTTTTCCCCTGTTATGGGGTGAGGAAAGGTAAGCCTTGAGCAATGAAGATGTGCTCTGACATTATCAACAGGATTTCCGTAGAGAAAATCGCCGTAAATCGGCACGCCGATATGGGACAGGTGAAGCCTTATCTGATGTGTTCTTCCCGTCACGGGAAAAGCACGGACAAGGCTGTGCAAGCCGTCGGGACAAACCCGCTCAAGGCAGTAGTGTGTCAGCGCATATTTGCCGTTATCATCGATTTTTCGCTTTATGACGCTGTCCTCACACCTTGCTATCGGCGCTTCTATACTGCCCTTTTCCTCTTTTGGGATTCCGTCAACAAGTGCCGTGTATTCCTTCTCAATCCTGCCGCACATAAGGCTGTCGGTGAGCCTTTGGGCACTTAATTGATTTCTTGCCACAAGCACAACGCCTGTTGTGTCGCCGTCAAGGCGTGTTATCGCCCGAAAGGTGAAATTTTCACCCCTGTATCTGTACATCACGGCATTTGCCAAAGTATCGCCGTGGTGTCCCTGTGAGGGATGTGTAGGCATCCCCAAAGGCTTATTGACAACGAGAATGCTGTCATCCTCATAAAGCACATCAAGGGGAATATTGCTTGGCTCAATATTTTCGCTTTTGTCATCGGTACTTTCTACCGTCAGCTCATCCCCCTGTGACAGCACATATCTGACTGTCACCGTTTTGCCGTTCACCTTTATTCCGCCGCAGTTTTTCAACCTCGACAAAAGACGTGACGAAAGAGCATATTCCCTGCCGATTATCTGCTTTACGGTTTTGCCGTTATCCTCGGTCTTTGCCGTATATCTTAAAAGCATTTATCAGTTTTTACCGAAGGCAGTCTGGTTCTGAACAGGGCTGTTTCTTACGCCGAGATTTGCCTTTCTTCCTTCAAGTGCCGCTATTGATATTTCAATATCCTCACGTGCTTCCGCCTCTGTAAAGCAGCCGCAGGTAATCATATCGCAGTCACGTATTGTTGCCCAGTTGAAGTTAAGTCCCACAAAAGGTGTGCATCTTCCTGCAGCCATGGGCTTTATTGTCATAACAGGCTTCTTTGCGTTCTGTATAATTCTGTAAACAGATTCAACCTCAACCTGCATAAGGAAGCCCATACAGTTATAAATCTGTATGTAGGTCTGTATATCATAGCCGTTATTATCGCTGTATACAACAAGCTCGGGCATATGGCAGGAAAGACCGGGAACCATACCGTTATCACGGATCATCTTGGTATAGTCATCAATTCTGTCCATTGTGCCCGAAAGCTTACTTACCAGCTTTTCGCACGCCGCATGGTGAATAAGGCAGATATCTGCTCCGAGTTCTTTACTCTCTTTGATTTTAGCCTCAGCCTCACGTCTTGCTTCGGGAGAGTTTTCAACATTGAAGCTGGGAGTGTCGACAAGAATCATCTTCTTGCCTGTCTTTTCCTGTGCTTCCTGAATTGCTCTGTAAATAACGGGAAGACTGCCGAAAGGACCCATAATTGTATCAATACCGTGTTCAAGAAATGCCTTGAACATGGGAACAAGGTGGGTTGTGTCGCTGTGGCGTTCCTTAATCATTTTGTCGGCGGCAGGACCTGTGTGGCTGTAGCCTGCCATCCAGTTTGTGCCTATAATCATTCTTGAAAGAGAAACATTCTCAACATTTGTTCTTGGAAAAATATAACTCATAATTATCATCCCTTTACAATATATTTTTACATATGAACCTTACAGATTTAGTTTAAAGCATATTAATCCAATTGTCAATACATTTTCAGACACTTTTATTTGACAAAACAGACAAAGAGTGATATACTGTTGGAAGTTATTTTTGGGAGTGAATACATTGTCAATATTTGAGTTGTTGGTTTTAGCGGTAGTTCTTTCCATGGACGCCTTTGCGGTTGCAGTTTGCAAGGGACTTGCGCTGTGCAAAATCAAGCTTAAAAACTGCCTGTGGGTTGGTGTGTGGTTTGGTGCTTTTCAGGCATTTATGCCGACGGTCGGTTATCTTTGTGCCGTCAGATTTGAAAAATACGTACACGCCTTTTCCCATTGGATTGCCTTTGCTCTGCTGTTATTACTTGGAATAAATATGATAAAGGAAGCTCTCGGCGAAGAAGAAAAGTGCAATATAAGCATCAGCATACGTGAAATGTTTATCCTTGCCGTTGCCACAAGCATTGATGCACTTGCCGCAGGCGTTTCCTTTGCAATGACGCCTGATTTCAGAATTGTCTACGCCGTTGTTTTTATCGGCATCACCACCTTTATACTGTCGGCAGTCGGTGTAAAAATCGGCAGCATTTTCGGTACGAAATACAACAGGAAAGCACAGATTACAGGCGGTGCGGTATTGATTCTTTTAGGTGTGAAAATCGTTCTTGAGCACTACGGAATCATATTTTAAAATGTGACGGTTGAGAGCTTTTTTTCCTGCTCCAAGCCTTTGAAAAGGCTTGACCTAAACTTTCACAATGGTTTTGAGACAAGCTCCGAGCTGCATTTTGCAGCTCTTTTTTTATTTACAGAACACAAAAAACTGCCCTCACCGTTTGGCAAAGGCAGTAAATTCTCATTATTTTACAATTACGCAGGGAATATCAAGAACATCTGCAATCTTCTTGATTGTTTGTGCCTTATGACCTACACCGAGTGCATAGTGATGTGTCGGTCCTTCCATTACCCACTTTTTAATAAACGTCTTTGTATCGGGCTCGAAAAAACCTCTTGTGTTGGTGTTGCCTGTGGGAGGAATTGCACCCTTCTTTGAAATACCCTCTCCCACAACAAACTTAAACTTTCCGTCCGCTGTCTGGGTTATTCCCAGCATGGTGATAGGTCCTTCCTTGATTTTGAACTCTACAGATGCACCGCTTCCCGGCTTTCCGTGGAACTTCTTAAGTGAACGAAGTATGGGTTTGCCTTCGGCAATTGCAAGGTGGTGAGGACCGTCATGTCCCACAAGTATAAAATCTTCACGGAAATCAAAGGGATGAAGCTCTGCAAAGCTTCCGCCGATACCCATTCTGTCCATAATAAGCATTGCAATACAGGTCTTTATATCAAATTCGCCGCACATGGGAACACCCTTTGCATTGAGTACCGAATTTCCAACAATAAAGGTTGTTGCCACCGTTCTTGCAAGGCTTCCTTCTTTGCCCTCGTAATAATATGCAAGTCCCGTAAGGTTATGCTTTTCAACAAATCTGTCAAGGGCTGCCGCCGTCTTTGCCGACTGATACTTATCGGCATCGGTAAGCTTTGATGTAACAGGATCGCTGACAGGCTCGGGACAGTCAAATTCTTCATCTATAAGCTTTATTCTTTCTTGTATTTCTTCATCGGTAACCTTTTCGTACTCTTCAAGCACATCGTCAATTTCAAGCAGCGGTACGTGAACACCGAAAGCCGAGCTTACCGCCGTCGGATCTGCGTGCATATCGTACATTGCCTCGAGGGTATGTCCCATAAGTCCCATACGTGCTCCGTTAAGGGAGTGGAGAACCTTGGCAATTGTACACCATTCGGCAACATCCTCCTTTGCCTTATCATCGCCGTAAAGACAGCCTATTATAACGTCCTGTACCTTTTTGCCAAGTCTGTTGGCAACGCCGATAAATTCAGGAACAGAGCAGATATTGTCATTTTCCAGCTGCATAAAGGTAGACGCCTTACTGTAATCAAGTCCTTCTCTCGGCTGAAGGGCAATAAGCACAACAGGCTTTGTACAGTTTCTTATAATGGGAGCAAAAACGCTGCTTGTTGCATATGTAATCATATTGCACAATATAATATCTGCGCCGCTTCCGTTGATTTTTTCGGCAACCTCATACGCCTTCTCACTGCTGTCAACCATACCGAAGTCTTTTACTTCAACACCGTTTTCCTTTACCATTGAAATAAAATCGCCGTGAAATTTGTAAAAATTATCGTAAAGTCCCTCAAACTGCTTATCGTAGGTTGAGTGGGATACCATAAAAGTGGCAATTGTTGCTGTAGGTATTACCTTTCTTTGTATCATTACAAAACAACTCCTTTTATTTTCATATAATATGTATTGATTTTAGCACAAATTATGATATAATCAATGTTACAATTAAAGATGAATTTGTCATTTTCAAAGATTTTTTGGAGGTGAATATAATTTGACGGAGGTTTCATTTAACGAAATTAAGCCCTTTGTCAGATATTCAAGAGAGCTTGACAAGGATATTTACAAACACGGGCATCTTATCTGCGCATACGATTCAAGACTGCTTTACTGCACAGGCGGACAAGGAAAAATCACGGTGGACGGCAAGGACTACTCTGTTAAATCGGGAATGTTATTTATATGGAAGGGCGGTATTCCCTACAAATATGTTATACAAGAAAACAGAGATATGAAGTTTATTGCCCTCAACTTTGACTTTATGTATGACAAAAGCAATCTGTCTGTTCCCATTCCGCCATACAAGGCTGACTGTTTCATCAAGGAGCAGATGACAGAGAATTTTTCATTTTGTGACTGTCCTATCTTCAACTCTCCCGTTATCATCTCGGACGGCTCGGCTTTTCATTCAAAGCTCATTGAAATAAACCGTGAGTTTACATACAAAAAAGGCTTCTACCGTCTTCGTATGAGTGCCTTGCTTGCCGAAATTCTGTGTGACGTTGTTTCTTTTTTCTCAGACACTTCGTCTCAGGGCAACAAAACCGTGGACAGCATTATTTCTTATATGAAGCAAAATCTTTCTGACAATCTGTCAAACGACCTTCTCGGCAAAATCTTCAAATATCACCCGAACTATATCAATCAGCTGTTTGTGCTTCACACAGGCAAAAGCGTGCACAAGTATCTTTCAGACCTTCGTCTGACAAAATCAATGGAGCTTCTGCAGGGTACAAATCTGTCCCTGGAGGAAATATGCATTATGTGCGGATACGGCAATCTTCCTCATTTTTCCAAGGCTTTCAAAAAGAAAACAGGTTATCCGCCGTCAGCCTTTAGACTGATGTAGTGAGGTATTCTTTCTGAAATCCGTGGGAGAGATTCCTGTTTCTTCACGGAACTTTCGTGAAAAATTGGAGCTGTCGCAAAAGCCGCATTCACCTGCAACGGCTGATACATCCATATCGGTTTTGGCAAGAAGCTTTTTGGCGTTTGCTATTCTGCAGGACAAAAGATAATTCATCAGCGAATAGCCCGTCACCTTTTTAAAAAGGTGGCACAGATAATAGCCGCTTATGTTATAGGTTTCCGACAAAGCCGATATTGTGTACTTTTCACCGCAGTTTTTCTGAAAAAGGCTCTGTATGTCACGAACAAGCCCCAAAGATGCGTCACCCGTATGTGAGAACATATCGCCCTCAAGGCGGTAAAGCTCAACCAGAATCTGTTTTAAGTACATATCAAGCAAAACGCCGCAATACTCCTTCTGATAAGTAAATTCACTTAAGATTTTGCTGAAAAGGCTGTCAAAAACCTCACAGGATTGCGAAACATCAACTGCATGCACAAAGCTTTCGGGACGGTTTGTCAGCACCGAGTAAAGCATATAATCCTCGTCGCTGTCACCGTAAATGTCGGGCTTTAAGCGAAGTGTATATCTTTTATAATCATCGCTTTCAACGGTAACCGAATGCTTTTCATATCGGCTGATTATTATCAGGTGTCCCTTTGACACGCTGTACTGCTTTGCACCCACGGTTATTTTAGCCCTGCCGTCGGTGACGTAGAACATCTCGTGGCAGTCGTGGTAATGACGTGAGAAATGTGCCGTTGCATCGGAAAACTTTGCAGACAGTATACTGCTTTTCATTTTTCAATCTCCCTTCACGGTAATGCTTGTGCAACCATTATATCACATTTTTCAAAAAAAGCAAGATTTACATAAAAAGAGACAAGATATTTATTGAAATTTCCGATTGCTTTATTTATAATAATAACAAGAAAACTAAAGACGAGGAGTTTTTTACATGGTAAGAAAGGTTTACACATCCAAAGAAGAATTTTTCTCACAGAAAGAACAGCTCGGCTCAGCACTCCCCTACAGCGAAGATGTGAGTGTTCTTGCAAAGAGCGAAGAAATATGCGGTAAAACAATTCACAACCGTCTTGTATGCCAGGCTATGGAAGGCTGTGACGGCACAAAGGACGGCAGTCCCGATGTTCTCACAAAAAGACGTTATGAAAGATTTGCCATGGGCGGTGCAGGTCTTATATGGTTTGAAGCAACAGCCGTAATGCCCGAAGCAAGAGCAAATCCAAGACAGCTTTATATAAATGAAGGCAACCTTGATGACTACAAAAGAGAGGTTGAGTCCATAAAGGAAACAGCCATGAAGGAAAACGGTTACGAGCCCGTAATCATTATGCAGGCAACCCATTCGGGACGCTACAGCAAGCCTGAAGGCGTACCTGCTCCCATCATTGCTTACAACAATCCCATTTTTGAAAAGGACAATCCCATTTCAAAGGACAGAATCGTAACAGACGATTATCTTGACAGAGTGGGAGAAGCACTGGTAAATGGCAGTATCTTAGCTGAAAAAGCAGGCTTTGACGGCGTTGACATAAAGTGCTGTCACAGATACCTCAACTGCGAGCTTCTTTCGGCTTACACAAGAGAAGGCAGATACGGCGGCGAGTCGGTAGAAAACAGAACAAGGCTTCTTCGTGAAAGCGTTGAGGGTGCTGTTCAGAGCTGCTCAAAGAACTTTATTGTTTCCACCCGTCTCAATGCTTACGACGGTTTTCCCTATCCTTACGGCTTCGGTGTAAAAAATGACGGAAGTCTTGATTTTGCTCCCCAAGAGCCCATATGGCTTGTGGGCAAGCTCAAGGAAAGCGGAATGAAGCTTATCAACATTACAATGGGCAATCCTTACTTCAATCCTCATGTAAACCGTCCCTTTGCAAACGGTCCTTACGAAGATTCCGAGCATCCCCTTTCGGGCGTTGAAAGAATGCTTGAAGGAACAGCCCTTCTCAAAGAAGCTCACCCTGATATGAAGATTATCTGCTCAGCTCTTTCATTCCTCGGCACAGTTTCTCCCAACGTAGTTGCCTCCTACATTGCAGACGGCAAATTTGACTTTGCAGGCTACGGCAGAACAATTTTTGCATATCCCGATTTTGCAAAGGATATTATAAAGAACGGCGAGCTTGACAAAAACAAGATTTGCATTGCCTGCTCAAAGTGTACGGAGGTTATGCGTGCAGGAAGCACACCGGGTTGCGTAATCCGTGACAAGGACGTTTATATGCCTCTTTACAAAGAGTATTGTATGAAAAAGTAATAACGAAAGGAAAATAAAGACTATGAAAACAGCAATTGTAACAGGCGTTGCAGGCGGTATTGGCTTTGCAACAGCAAAAATGATGTTGGAAAACGGCTTTGCCGTAGTGGGAATGGACGTTGTTCCCGAAATGAGAGAGCCTCTTGCAGGAGAATTTATATACGTTCAGGGAGACCTGAGCAAGGCTTGTGACAGAGAAAACCTTGTAAACAAAGCAATAGAAAAGTACGGCAAGATTGATGCACTTATAAATGTTGCAGGTGTTGCTCCCAAGGTAAGAGCTGATATTTTGGAGATGACCGAAGAAAGCTATGACTTTGTTATGGGCATCAACACCAAGGGAACTCTCTTCCTTACCCAGCTTGTTGCCAACAAAATGAAGGAAAACGAAGGCGAAAACAAGGGTACTATCGTAAACATTTCCTCTATGTCCGCATACACCTCCTCCACAAGCAGAGGTGAATACTGCATTTCAAAGGCAGGCGTTTCCATGATCACAAAGCTCTTTGCCGACAGACTTGCAGAATACGGCATTATGGTTAACGAAATAAGACCGGGTATCATTATGACAGGTATGACAAGCACCGTAAAGCAGAAGTACGACAACCTTATTGAAGGCGGTCTTCTTCCCATAAAGCGTTGGGGAAAACCCGAAGACATTGCAAGTGCCGTGCTCAAGCTTTCAGACGGCTCACTTCCCTACATCACAGGTCAGAGCCTTGACGTAGACGGCGGCTTCCACATTCAGCGTCTTTAAGCGGGGTACGTCCCGCAGCGAATGTCGCAGGCAGCCTTGGGCAGTAATATATCGACGGAACCCGTCAAGGTCGTCTTTGCACCAAACATCGGCGCAAAGACTGCAGAGAGTTCGTTCTGCGCACAAGGTTTTCGCAGGGGCGGCATTTGGTCGTCCGTCGCTAAAGTGATTTTTTTTATGACTCAGAAAGGAACAGGCATCGATGAACAACATTCAGTTCAAAGTATATTCTTACGATTCCATAGTTATAGGTACAGGCTGTGCAGGCTACAACTGTGCTATCCGTATCCGGGAAGCAGAAAAAAAGAGCGTTGCCATAGTAACCGAGGGCATCAACATGGGCACAAGCCGCAACACAGGCTCGGACAAGCAGACCTACTACAAGTTAGGTCTTGGCGGCGACAGTCTTGACAGTGTGCGCACAATGGCGGAAAACTTATTTTCGGCAGGCAGTGTTGACGGCGACAATGCATTATGCGAGGCAGCTCTTTCTGTACGTTCATTTATGAATCTTTGCGAAAAAGGTGTTGCTTTTCCCGTCAACAGATACGGTGAGTACGTTGGCTACAAAACCGACCACGACCCCTTTGCAAGAGCAACAAGTGCAGGTCCTCTTACATCCAAGTTTATGACGGAGGCACTTGAGAAGCACGCCGACAAAATAGGTGTCAAGGTATTTGACAACCTTCTTGCAATAAAGGTGCTTGTAAAGGACGGAGCCGTTCTCGGTCTTCTCTGTCTTGACAAAGCTACAGGTGAATTTGCAGCTTTCAAAACACCCAACGTAGTTATCGCAACAGGCGGTCCTGCAGGTGTATATGCCGACAGCGTTTATCCCGAATGTCACACAGGTACAACCTCACTTGCACTTATTGCAGGTGCAAAGGCACAGAATCTTACAGAGTGGCAGTACGGTCTTGCCTCCACAAATCCGAGATGGAATGTATCGGGCACATATATGCAGGTACTTCCCAGATTTGTATCGGTTGACAGCGACGGCAAGGAATACGAATTTTTAGCCGAGTACTTTACAGATCTTTACGAAGCTCTTTCTATGGTATTCCTCAAGGGCTATCAGTGGCCCTTTGACTCAAAGAAGGTTATGGAAGGCTCATCTGTTATCGACCTTCTTGTTTACAGAGAATGTGTACTCAAAAACAGACGTGTTTATCTTGACTACACAAAAAACCCCTTCGGTATGGACAAGATTGACTTTGAAAAGCTTTCTCCCGAGGCTTACGAATATCTTTTCAAGGCGCAGGCGTGCTTTGGTACTCCCATAGAAAGACTTAAGAAGATGAACACCCCTGCAATAGAGCTTTATGCGGGCAAGGGCGTTGACATCACAAAGGAATACCTTGAAATTGCACTTTGCGCCCAGCACAACAACGGCGGCATTGCCGTTGACAAGTGGTGGCAGACAGAAATTCAAGGTCTGTTTGCGGCAGGCGAATGTGCAGGTACGCACGGCGTTTCACGTCCCGGCGGCTCGGCACTTAATGCAGGTCAGGTAGGCTCGCTGAGAGCTGCAACCTACATCAACGAAACTCCATTACGTATAGTTGACGAGGTTGAATTTACCGCATCTATGTCAAAGGCTGTTGAAGAAGAAAAAGCCTTCTGCGACAAGGCTCTTACAGGCAAGGAAAATGCAGACGAGCTTATCTCAAAGGCTCAGCGAAGAATGAGCGATAAGTGCGGAGCAATCCGTCAGAAGTCGGATATGCTGTCAGCAAGGGAAGAAATTCTTTCAGACATAGCCTCACTTTCCGACAAGGTTGGAGTTGAGTGTGTTTATACACTTTACAAGGCCTACAAGCTTCGTGACATTCTTTACACACAGCTTATTCTGGTTAACAGTATGATTGACTACTGCGACAAGGTAGGCAAAACACGCGGCTCTGCTCTTTACACCGACAAGGACGGCTCATTACGTGAGGGACTTGAAGAAATGTTCCGCTTTACTCCCGATTCCACAAAGCAGTGCGGCGAAATTCAGGAGCTTTCACTTGACGGAACTGTTTGCACAGCTTCATGGCGTGCAGTACGTCCCATTCCCGACTGTGACGATTTCTTTGAGCTTGTCTGGGAGCGTTACAGAAAAGACAGAAATGTTTATTGATTGACATCAAGTCAATTTGCATATTTTTCACTTAAGACCGCCTATGGCGGTCTTTTGCTTTTTCGTATGCTTTGGCAATAAAAGAAAAAGGCACGAGCTTTATCGTGCCTTTAAAGTATAAACTTACAATAAATTTAGTCCTCTTCGTTAAAGGGAATAACCTGACCAAGTCTGTCAGATTCAAATGCAGCAAGCATAACCTTCATTACTCTTCTCATCTGAGCGTGTGTAACAAGCTGTTCAGCCTCGCCGTCTATTGCCTTAACAAAGTTTCTGTAATAATCGTGAACATCACTCTTAGGTCTGTCAAGCTCATATTCATCAACAGTTACGCTGTCACGGGGTGCCA
Organism: Eubacteriales bacterium; assembly: GCA_045539625.1. Lineage (GTDB taxonomy): Bacteria > Bacillota > Clostridia > Oscillospirales > CAG-382 > UMGS1387. The sequence goes on from JAZQFS010000025.1 coordinate 10,809, forward strand.
TAGTCTTTGTAAGACCTGCCGCTGTTTCAACGGGAACAACCTCGCTTTCATGCCAGTATTTGCACTTTGTAACCTTGCAGTTTTCTCTCCAGTCGGTAATAAGTGCACTTCCCTTTTCGGCACGCATATAAAATCTTGGCATTGCAATAAAGTTATATGTACTTGTTTCGATATACGCCTTCTTGCCGCCTTCAAAGTAAATTGTAAGCTTGAAGCCGTCATCTACCTCATTATTTGTGATGTGGTCAAAGTCACAGTGAATCTTTTCTATCTTTTCATCGAAAATCTGAAGAAGCTGGTCGATAAGGTGAACGCCCCAGTCAAGAAGCATACCGCCGCCGTGTTCCTTTTCACCTCTCCAGTCACTGGGAATACCCCGTGAGCCGTGGATTCTGCTTTCAATGTCGATAACCTTGCCTATTTCGCCTGATTCCTTAAGCTGCTTCATTGCAAGGAAGTCAACGTCAAAGCGTCTGTTCTGATGTACCGAGAAAACCTTGCCGTTTTTGTTTGCAGCAGCAATCATTTCGTCAAGCTCAGCCAAATTCATTGCAACAGGCTTTTCGCAGATTACATTTTTGCCTGCGTTAAGTGCCGCAATTACCACATCCTTATGTGAATCATTTGGGATTGCAACAGTTACCATATCTACATTTTTATCGTTAATAACTTCCTCAAAAGAAGAATACGCATGGATTCCTCTGCTTTCGGCAAGCTCATTTCTTTCCTTTTTGATGTCATAAACGCCAAGAAGATTTACAACGTCGCTGTTCAATGCCTTTTCAACGTGCCAGCCGCCCATTCCGCCGTAGCCGACAACAACAAGATTTTTCTTCATGAATACTACCTCTTTTCATAATAGGCACTTTTTTGCATACATCTTAATTATAACCATATTTTCAAAAGAGTCAACACTTTTGCTCAAAGATACAAAAAAAGTTAATAATTGTATCAATTATTTTTTTCAAATACCACAATTTTGTGTTTCATCTGCCGTCATCACACTACATATTGTGGCGAATACTTGACAAAACAGTCAAAATATTGTATAATAATTTGCGTATACAATCATATATATTGAGAGGTAATCACTATGATTAAACTGTCTCCTTCGGTGCTGGCGTGTGACTTTGCAAACTTCGGCTCCGAAATCCGAAAGGTTGTCTCGGCAGGTGCCGAATATATTCATCTTGACGTTATGGACGGTGTGTTTGTACCCAACATTTCCTTTGGCGTACCCGTTGTAGAAGCTGCAAGAAAGGTTACCGATGCTGTTCTTGACGTACATCTTATGATAACCGAGCCGGAGCGCTATATCGAGCGTTTTGCTTCGGCAGGCGGCGACATTATCACCTTCCATTATGAGGCTACAAACAAGCACGAGGAAATCATTGATATGATACATTCTCTGGGCAAGCGTGCAGGTATTTCAATAAAGCCCGCAACTCCCACATTTGTGCTTGAGCCCTTTATAAAAAAGCTTGACCTTGTCCTTGTTATGACGGTAGAGCCCGGCTTTGGCGGTCAGAAGCTCATTCCCGAAACGGTTGATAAGGTAAGTGAAGTGAGAGCTATGTGCGAGCAGCTTTCCATCAACCCCGAAATTCAGGTTGACGGCGGCATCACTCCCGAAAACGTACACGTGCTGACACAGGCAGGTGCAAACGTAATTGTGGCAGGCTCCTCTGTCTTCAAGGCGCAGGACACGGCGGCAGCCATAGCAGCACTCAAAGAGTAATTAATGGGACAGTGACTCGTGCTTTTTCAGGCTGCAGGGCTTGAAAAAACAGGGGGATGTCTGTATAATGTAAATGCAAAACAAATTTACATTAAGAAAGGATTTGAAGAAAATGGCAGAAAAGAAAAAAGTTGAAAATATAGAATCAGGCGACAAGCAAAAGGCTCTTGCCACCACTATAGCTCAGATTGAAAAAAGCTACGGCAAGGGTGCTATCATGAAGCTTGGCGAAAACGCAAACATGAATGTAAGTGCTGTTTCAACAGGCTCGCTCTCCCTTGACCTTGCCCTTGGTATAGGCGGTGTACCCAGAGGAAGAATTATCGAAATCTACGGTCCCGAATCATCAGGTAAAACAACGGTTGCTCTTCACATTGTTGCAGAAATTCAGAGACTTGGCGGAGAAGCGGCATTTATTGACGCCGAGCACGCACTTGATCCTGTTTATGCAAAGGCTCTTGGTGTTGACATCGACTCACTTCTTGTTTCTCAGCCCGACTACGGCGAACAGGCTCTTGAAATAACAGAAGCTCTTGTACGCTCGGGTGCGGTTGAGGTTGTGGTTGTTGACTCGGTTGCAGCTCTTGTTCCCAAGGCTGAAATTGACGGCGAAATGGGCGATGCTCACGTAGGTCTTCAGGCAAGACTTATGTCACAGGCTCTTCGTAAGCTTTCGGGTGCTATTGCAAAGAGTAACTGTATTGTAATCTTTATCAACCAGCTTCGCCTTAAGGTTGGCGTTATGTACGGCAACCCCGAAACAACTCCCGGCGGTAACGCTCTTAAGTATTACGCCTCCGTTCGTCTTGACATCAGACGTACGGAAACCATCAAGGACGGTGCCGAATCACTTGGAAACCACACCAAGGTTAAGGTTGTAAAGAACAAGGTTGCTCCTCCCTTCAAAATTGCCGAGTTTGACATTCTTTACGGCAAGGGTATTTCAAAGGAAAGCGAAATTATCGACATTGCCGTAAACCTTGACATTATTCAGAAGAGCGGCTCATGGTTCTACTACAACGAGCAAAGACTTGCACAGGGCAAGGACAACGTAAGAGAGCTTCTCAACACAGACAAGGCTCTTGCAGGCGAAATTGAAAAGCTTATCCGTGACAGACTCCAAAACGGTGCCAACGCCGATATGCTTGAATCTGAAGAAAATGTAACCGAATCGGGTATACTTATTACCGAAGAATTTGATTCATAATGATTTTCACATCTTTAAAGGTATCGGCAGGCGGCGGTGAATTTTCCTTTTTCACCGAAATCGGCGAAAGGTATACAATTTCCCTTGCCGATGCAAAAAGATTGGGGTTATCCGAGCTTGCAGCTGAGGATTTTCCCGTGGAATTTGAGGATGATGAGCTTATCCTGTTTCTTTCCTCAAAGCTGTCGGCAATAAAGTACGGAACTTATCTTCTCTCCTTCTCCGACAAAAGTGAAAGTGCCCTCAGGCGCAAAATGCGTGAAAAGGATTACACTCCCGAGGTTATCGACGAAGCTTTGTCGGTGCTTCGTGAAGGCGGCTTTACAGACGACGAAATCCTGTGTCTTCGCAAGTATCTGTCACTTGCCAATTCAAAGCTGTACGGTCCTCACAGAATAAAGTCGGAGCTTTTTGCAAAAGGTTTTTCGGCATCCGACATACGTCTTGCGGAAGAAAGATGCGGTATTGATTTTGAAGAGCTTTTGCGTGAGCTTCTTGACAAGCTTCTTTCATCGTCAAGAGTGGATTTTTCCGACAGAAATGCCGCTTCAAAGTTCAAAGCCAAGCTGTCAAGGTACGGCTACGGCTACGAAACGGTAAACTCGGTGCTGCGTGACTACTGCAGTGATGACGGTTTTGATGATTGAAATTACAAAATTTAAAGGTAAATATTAATATTTTGTTATTTTCAAAAAAAATCAAAAAAACTATTGTATTTTCAAAAAAAGTGTGATATAATCATCGTGTTATGTGTATAATACACGATTTAAGATTATTCATTTGGAGGAATTTTCAATGACAACAGTAATTGGCATTTTATTAATCATAATGGCGGTTTTCCTCGTGATTGCCGTTCTTATGCAGAGCAGTAAGGACCACAGACACGGCGGTACGGTTGCCGGCGGTGCTGAAACCTTCTTCGGCAAGAACAAGGGTAAGTCCCTCGATGCTATGTTCAACAAGCTTACAACTGTAGTTGCAATTATCTTCGTAATTCTTGTTGTTATTCTTTATGTAATTCAGCCTGAACCTACAGCACCCGTAGTTCCCGACGTTACAGACGTTCCCGAGGTTGAAACAGAGGCAGAAGGTGAGCCTGAAGCTGAAGTTGAAGGCGAAGAAGTTCCCGAAGCTGAAGCAGAAGTAGAGGGCGAACCCGAGGCAGCTCCCGAAGCTGAAGCAGAAGCAGAAGTAGAAGGCGAACCTGAGGCAGCTCCCGAAGCTGAAGCAGAACCCGAAGAAGTGCCTGCAGACGAAGGTGCAGCTGAATAAATCGTACAGATAATTCCTACGCATCCGTAAAGGAATATCAGTTTTGATTTAGCTTATTAATTTGGACGCGAGGGTAAAACCTTGCGTCCGTTTTTTGCCAATTTATAAGGAGGTCAATTATGCATACAAGCAAGCGAATATTGAGCTTTTTATGCTCATTTACCGTTTTCTTTCTGACATCCGTGCTATATTTTGCAAAGCTTCTTTACAATACCGTAAAATCCAATGCCACGAAAATTCTAAAAGATTTTGACACTTTTCTTTGTACAACAAAGCAATCTCTGATTTTTCTTGGCATCTTTTCGGTAATCATGAACTATTTTCTTGAAGCTGCACTAAGACGAAGCTTTACCGAACCCCTATCTCTTGCAATAAAGTCACCCCACGTATTTCTGCTTGGTGTGCTTATAGTGTTTGCGGCATTCTCACTTATGTATTTATTCAGAAGGCGTGCTTTTGTTTTCACTCTTGTAACGCTTGTATGGGTAATTATTACATATGTAAGCTATTTTCTTATGTGTCAGCGTACAACGCCATTCAACTCCTCTGACTTCAGAGTGCTGAAATCTGCGTTTGACATCATTCCCGTTTATCTTTCAAACTTTGATATATTTCTGCTTTCCGTTGCAACAATTGCCATGATTGCATTACTTACCGCAGTATTTATCAAGTGCAAAAAAACACGAGGCATTTTAAGTCCGTCTTCATTATCGGCACTTATTGTGTGCGGTATTACATTTTTCAGCGTTATTTTCTACTCCTCAGCCGTTGTAAAGAGCGACAGATTTGACAACCTTCCCAACAAATACCGTGAGCACGGCTTTTCATTCTGTTTTCTTTATTCCATTATTGACAACGGTATTTCAAAGCCTACAAACTACAGCAAGGCTACCTTTAACGAACACCGTGAAACAATAGTATCGGGCACAGAGCCGATAGAAAAGCCTGAAATTCAAAAGATTTCTCACAGCAAGGACATAACTGAAAGGGTTTACGAACAGGTTATTAAAGAATACTCTTCTCTTCCCGACTATCCCTTCTACAGTTTTTCCTTTGAACAGTCTGAAAAGCTCATATCCCATCTCAAGGAAAAGCAGGAGCAAATGCCCGTAAATCCTTCGGACGGCACCCACATTCACGACTTCCCCGATGATTTTGACAGACCGAACATTATCTTCCTTCAGCTTGAATCCTTCTACGATGTGAACAACATTATGGGTTATCAGTACAGCAGTGAACCCCATCCCATTTATTCGATGCTTAAGGAGGAGCTGCCCGGCGGCAAGCTGACAGTTCCGTCAATCGGTGCAGGTACGGCAAACACCGAATTTGAAATTATTACGGGTATGGACGTTTCCTTCTTCGGCATTGCTGAATATCCCTACCTTTCGGTTTTACAGAATCAGACCTGCGAATCCATGGCTTACAACGCCAAGGCTTACGGATATTCCGCCCACGCCATTCACAACCACAAGGGCACTTTTTATGACAGAAACAAGGTGTTCCCAAATCTGGGCTTTGACACTTTCACCTCTATTGAAAACACCCCTAAGGTTATCAGAAACAGGCGCAACTGGGGAAAGGACGCTATGCTTATAGAGCCCATTCTTGCTTCCCTCGATTCCACCGAAGGACAGGATCTTATTTACACCGTCAGTGTTCAGCCACACGGCAGATACCCCACTGAAAGCAAGTACAACAAAATTCTTCAGGGGGAAGAGCCTAAAATTAAGGTTTACGGCAACGAAGACAATCCCGAAAACGCCGGATTTGAATACTATGTAAACGAGCTTAACGAGGTTGACACCTTCCTCGGAAACCTTATTCTTGAGCTTAGCTACAGAAACGAGCCCACGGTACTTGTATTCTACGGCGACCACTTGCCTGCCTTTTCCGTTCAGAAAAGCTGGGAGCTTAAAGAAGGCGACTGCTACCAGACAGACTACATCATTTGGAACAACTGCGGTCTTGACTATTCCGACGCAAAGGATCTGACCACTTTCCAGCTTTCAAGCTACATTTTCTCAAAGCTTGGCATTGACAGCGGCGACTTCAACAGACTCAACCGTTTGTATCTTGAAAACAGCACAGACGACTATGCTCATCTTCGCCACATTTATCAATACGCCACCCTCTACGACAACACCCTCAAAAATTCAAGCTCCACACTTGCCATTCCTCAGTACGAGCGTGTAAACACCAAGTACGGTGTAACAAGCACAACAATCCTCGGCGGTTACACTATCGACGGCAGCACCTATATATCGGGTGAGCATTTCAACGAATTTTCAAAGATATGTGTTAACGGCGAGGTTTATGACACGGAATTCATCAACGAAGGCTTACTTAAAACAGAGGAAGAGCCCGTTGCTGACGACATAATAAGCATCGTCCAGCAGGCGGCAAACCACACAATTTTAGGCGAAAGCGAAAATCATCTCACCTACACCAATCTTATGGTTGTTCCCGACGAGCTCAAAACACAATACCTCGACTATCTCATTCCGTCGGAAGACGAATTCACACGCATTTCAGACAACGTATTGGAGGACGCAACCTTAGAGTTTGTTACAGGTGCCGAAGAGCAGCAGATGATTCAGCAGGACATTCACAAGCCTCAGCAGGAAGCTGAAGTCACAACGGAAGACACATTAACACAACAGTAAACAATTCCCCTTAGAACGGCACGCAGGTGCCGTTCTTTTTTATTCCCCTTCAACCAAAAAGGAAAGGCGCCGAGGCTAAGCCTCGGCGCACCAGTCTGTTGAAAAAGTATGTTTTTTTCAAGTTTTAGGAAAACCCCCGGCGAGGGTTTTCCTCTTTACCGTCCTTTAAAGGACGGTAAATTCACCTTTCCTGCGCTTTATGAAGCATAAGGAATTTCGCCGTCTGCGGACGGCGACCAAGGCTCCGCCACAGGATCCCGCAAGCCTTTGAAAAGGCTTGACCTAAACTTTCACAATGTTTTTGCGACAAGTTCAAGCGCCGAGGCTGAGCCTCGGCGCACTGTGTTTTTATGGAGTTTTTCAATTAGAGCTTTTCGCCTGCAAGGATTTTGTTAACTGCAGTCTTAACATCGCCTACGTATTTTTCGGAATCCTGCTGCAGCTTTTCGGCAACTGCCTTAATGTTATTAACCATAGCATCGCCGTAAACGTATTCGCCGTTAACAACAGTATAAGGTCTTACGACAACATCTCTTGAGTACTGTGTTTCGGGAATATTATGAAGCACTGCTGTAAAGAATGTCAGGTTGTTTTCTGTAGTAAAAATCTTATCAGTATTATCAACTTTATTGTAGCTTACGCCTGTTGCCTTTGTAACATTGGTCTCGTGTGTGAAGTCATTTACATCTGTATTTCCGAGAAGATCCTTAAGAGTTACGATAAATCCGTATTCTGTGAGATTTTCGTTTGCTCTTTCAACACTGCTTACGCTTGCCTTGAAGCGGATACCCGAAGGAGCATTTACTCTGATGGAGTTTTCGCTGTAGGACTTGGGTGCGTAGGTGTAGGGCTTGTAGTAAATCTTGAAGTTATCGGCATGAACGGAAACTGTTGTGGGCTTGGTACTGTCAACAGCCTTTACGTTGAAGTTAAGACCAAATCTGGATACAGCATTTGTTCCGGGTGTAAATGATGCTCTTTCTTCCATTGTTTCAGGGTCATAAACCTTACCGTTTAAAACAAGAATACTGTCAACAACATATACTCTTTCGCCGATACTTATATCATGCTTATTTGCCACCATATCGACGCCGGCATGAACATAAGCATTATACGTTACGGAGGCTACGTTTTCCTGACCTGCAGGGATATAAACCTCGGATGCTGCGGTGTAAACACCGTCTGCAAGAGAACCGTAGTTATTTAAGAGAATGCCTATCTTTGGATAAACTTCAGCACCGCTTGTCTTTGAAGCTGTTCTTACATATTCGTTATCAATATATTTTTCATCGTACAGGAACTTTGAAGTAGAATCACCGGCAATAGCTGAACCGTCAAACCAAATTGCACCGCCGTTTACGGTAGCAATTTTCGGGAACGCATTAGCCGCATTAGATGCGTCTACATATTCGTTAACACCAAGAGTACCGTAATTATGAATTCTGGAGTTTGTGTTATCGGTATTTGCCTTGCCGTTAAAGTGAAGGTTGGCAAGAAGATAGCCAGCATCTGCTTCAGCAGCAGAAGGGTAAAAATTATCGTCCCATACAGCATAAAGAGTTGTATCTTCTGAATAAATCTTGCTTGCATCTGTGATAAGCTCGCCATTCTTTGTTTCCGACCAGCCTACAAATCGGCTTGTTCCGCAATCTTCAAGAGTATAGTTTGCAAAAGTAACTGTAGAGCTGACCTCTGCAGTATCGGGAACAACTACATCCTTGCCGTTTGCATCAAGAGTAAGGTTGATTTTTTCAGGTGCATACCAGATTTTAACCCATTTATAGTAACGTTTTACAGAGGCTTTGTCTGCACCGTGACCGGAATAAAGACCGATACCACAAAGTCCCTTATTAGCTTCTGTAAATGTTTGGGTTACAGTACCGTTAAGTTTTGAGACCTGCCTGCCTTTATATATAAATGATGCGGAGTATTCTTTAAATTCCGTACCAAAAGCTGAATTTGCTTGATACACCGGTGCACCACTAAGACTAGAATCATTGACAACAACGGAATTACCTAATGCAGCATCAGCTTTCGCTACATACTCAATAGTATAAACACCTTCGGGATATGTTGTCATTGCATTGTTTTCATCATACGCAACAAACCAAAATCTAGGCCAATTATGATTGGTTATGAGGCTGTCGCCATCTGTTTTATAATTGTTATAAGCTTTAAGTTTTGCAGACGGCATACCGCTTATTGCAGGTGCTGAATAGACACTGTGTTCGCTTATCGCCAAATCAGTACTGTTTGATATTGTTTTTGCAGCGACATCAAAGTCAACAAAGTAAGCAAGTTTACCGTACTGACTTGTTGTAGCAATTTCTTTGGTACTGTACTTTGCATACAGTGTTGTATCAGTTGAAATCACAACAGGTTCGGTGAGAATTTCACCGTTTTCTGTGAGTGACCAGCCAAGAAATTCAGATGCTGTTTCGGGAAGGTATTTGGGTTCATATTCAGAAGGAACAAAGTAACCGTTCTTTACAACCCCAATAGCCGCAGGAACAGCACCCTTGACTGAGAATGTTACTGTGCAAGATTCGGGAGTGTAGTAGATATTGATATTATCTACATACCATACGTTTTTTGCATTATTTTCATACGTCACAAAGCCGTTGTGTATATAACTTGTTGAAGTAACACCGGATTCATAAACATAACTCTTTTCCTGAGTGCTGAAAGAGTCTGATGCAGTTATTGTATAGCCTTTAACAATATTATTGGTGTTAGATGCACAAATGGCAGCAGTAAAGCCCTGTGATTCCACATCAACTTTTATATCCTGCTGAATTCTGTAAGTTCCGTTCGGTAATTCATTAGAACCTGTCAACATCCATCTTGAATGGCTTGAAGTACCTTTAGAAGGGTCACCCTTTAGAATCATATCGGTGCTTCCTTCCGTCTTTGCTTCTACTGTTGCAGTAACTCCGCTTACAGCAAAAGTCAAAGTAGGAAACTGTGAAGTATAATTGCTTGCTGCAAGTTTCTGATTACTAAACGCCCCTGCACTGAGATTGTCAAAGTTTATGCTGTAAACAAGCTTTTCCTCTACCAAATCCGTTGTAACCGCTGTTTCCTCAGCAACCTCTGCCTCGAAAACCTCTGCCGCATCGGCTGCGACTTCCTGTGTTGTTTCTACTGTTCCGACTGCCACGGGTGCAGCAAATGCCACGCTTGAGAGAACCATAAGGCAAGCCAGAACAAAGCTTAAATACTTTTTCATGTTCTTTTTCTCCTTTAATTATTGTTTAGCCGTGGTTGGGGTATTGCTTTTGGGATTTCGCCGTGGGGTATGCCGATTATTCGCCTTGCGCTGTCTCGAAAAGTGATGAGCCGTCAATGAGAACGTCGCTTCCGTTTAAAATGTCCTCAGTTGAAAGCTTTACGGTGTCCATTTCGGGACGGGTGTACTGCTTTTTGGTCATAATTGAAAACTCCTCTCCATTTTCTTACATTTATTATGCAAGCGCCCGCTTTAATGTCAATATTTTTTAATGAAATATCAAAAAAAACAATTTATTCATAAGCAAAAAAACACCCCGATTGTGTAACTTTGATGCATCTTTTTCCAAAAGTCCTCTCTTTTTCACCATTTTCAACAAAATTTATAAAATCCCCCTTCAAACGTCTTGACAACGCCGCAAAGCGGGTATATAATATGGTAGACAATTAAAATCTTATCAAGAGCGGCTGAGGGAACAGGACCTTTGAAGCCCGGCAACCTGTAAGTTTACAAGGTGCTACTTCCTGCCGGCATTTTGCCGTGAAAGATGAGAAGTTATTCTTCATTGCTCTTGAACAAAAAAGGGCGTTTTTTTATGCCCGTGAAAGGACACAAAATGAAAAAGATTCTTTTTACCTCAGAGTCCGTTACCGAAGGACACCCCGACAAAATATGCGACGCCATTTCAGATGCTGTGCTTGATGCTTATCTTTCACAGGATCCTATGTCAAGAGTTGCTTGTGAAACCATGGTTACAACAGGTCTTTGTATGATTTCGGGTGAAATCACCTCAAAGGGTACTGTTGATGTTCAGAAAATTGCAAGAGAAACCATCAGAAAAATCGGCTACGACAGAGCAAAATACGGTTTTGACTGCGACACCTGCGCCGTTATCAGTGCGATCCACGAGCAGAGCCCCGACATTGCTTTGGGTGTTGACAAGTCTCTTGAAGCAAAAGAGGGCGACAGTGACAAGTACGACACAGGTGCAGGCGACCAGGGACTTATTTTCGGATATGCCTGCAACGAAACAGATGAGCTTATGCCGCTTCCCATTTCTCTTGCCCACAAGCTTGCAAAGCGTCTTACAGAGGTGAGAAAGAACGGTACTCTTCCCTATCTTCGTCCCGACGGAAAAACACAGGTTACGGTTGAATACGTTGACGGCATGCCTTCAAGAATCGAAGCTGTTGTTGTTTCAAGCCAGCACGATGCAAAGGCAGAGTTAGGTGCAATCAGACGTGACGTTATAAGAGAGGTTATTCGCCCCATTATCCCCGATGAGCTGATGGACGAAAACACCAAGATATTCATCAATCCCACAGGACGTTTTGTGATTGGCGGCCCAAACGGTGACACAGGTCTTACAGGCAGAAAAATTATAGTTGACACCTACGGCGGTTATTCAAGACACGGCGGCGGTGCTTTCTCGGGCAAGGATCCCACAAAGGTTGACAGAAGTGCGGCATATGCGGCACGTTACGTTGCAAAGAATGTAGTTGCGGCAGGACTTGCTGACAAGTGCGAGGTTCAGATTGCATATGCCATCGGCGTTGCAAGACCTGTATCCGTTCTTGTTGACACCTTCGGAACTTCTAAAGTTGACGAAGAAAAGATTGCAAAGGCAGTTGAAAAGTGCTTTGACCTTCGCCCTGCGGCAATTATTGAAATGCTTGACCTTCGCCGTCCCATCTACAGTCCTGTTTCCTCCTACGGTCATATGGGCAGAGAAGACCTTGACGTAGTTTGGGAAAAGACTGACAAGGCAGAGGCACTCAAGGCGGCAGTTGCAGCTTTATAATATAAAGTTATTGAAGGGAAAGTTGATATGGCTATCACTGTAAGAGAAGAAAACTACGAAAACTTCGGAAAATGTCTTTACATTGCCAACGAAAAGCAGGAAATGCGGGTAACTGTTGACATAGGTCCTCGAATCATCAGCTACAATCTTTGCGGTAAGGGCAACATGATGTTTGTCGATACAGACCGTCTTTCAATGCGTGACAATGACGAATTCAAGGCTGTCTACGGCAAAGACAAGGCATGGTACATTTACGGCGGTCACCGCTTTTGGGTAAGCCCCGAGGAGTACCCCGTCACATATTATCCCGACAATGACAAGGTTGATTACAAGATAGAGGGAAATGTATTTACCTTTACTCCGCCCGTTCAGGAAGTCACAGGCTGGCAGGAAGTTTTACAGATTACCTTCCACGAAACCGAAGCAAAGGCAGATGTGCTTCACATACTCACAAACACCTCGGACAAAGAAAAATGCGGTTCAATATGGGCACTTTCCGTAACGGCGGCAGGCGGCAGAGTTTTCCAGAGAATGGCACAGGAGGACACAGGTCTTCTTTCCAACAGAAACCTCATTCTGTGGCCTTACAACAATATGACAGACAAGCGTTTTTATATGGACGACGAGTTCATCGCTTTGGCTCAGGACAGCAACGCCGAAAAGCCCTTTAAAATCGGAACCAACAACACGGACGGAAGTGTGCTTTGTTTAAACAACGGCACGGTATTTAAAAAGGAATTCACTTACCTTCACGGTGAACAGTACCCCGATTACGGCTGTTCAACAGAGGTGTTCACCAACGACTTTATGCTTGAAATGGAAACCCTTTCTCCCCTTTACCGACTTAAAAGCGGTGAGAAAGCCGAGCACCTTGAAAAGTGGTCACTTACGCCCTGCAGCTCCGACAAGCTTGAAGATGTTGTGAAATATCTGTAATTATTTGTAAAAAAATGTAACATTAGGGTATTTTCAGCAAAAAGTTGTCTCGTGATTTCGCTATTATGCTCTCGTATTCTCTCGTTTTCGTGCTTTATTGTGAAATGTGCACAAGTCAGAGCGTAAATTTTTGGATAATAAACATCTTTTCTTTTTCATAAATATTTGTTATTATAGTATATGTTAAAATAAAAAGTGCGATAAATCGCAGTATATGTGTTTACTATTAGGAGGTTATAAACAAAATGGCAAGTGTATCACTCAAGCACATTTTCAAGAGATATCCCGGCGGCGTTACAGCTGTAAGCGATTTCTGCTTGGAAATCAAGGACAAAGAATTCATCATCCTCGTTGGTCCTTCCGGATGCGGTAAGTCCACAACTCTTCGTATGATCGCAGGTCTTGAAGAAATCACAGAGGGCGAGCTTTACATCGGCGACAGAATCGTTAATGACGTTGCTCCTAAGGACAGAGATATTGCGATGGTTTTCCAGAACTACGCTCTTTATCCTCATATGTCCGTATTTGAAAACATGGCTTTCGGCTTAAAGCTCAGAAAGACTCCCAAGGAAGAAATCAAGAGAAGAGTTGAAGAAGCAGGACGTATTCTCGACATCAGCCACCTTCTCGACAGAAAGCCTAAGGCTCTTTCCGGTGGTCAGAGACAGAGAGTTGCTCTCGGTCGTGCCATCGTTCGTGAACCTAAGGTATTCCTTCTTGACGAACCTCTCTCAAACCTGGACGCAAAGCTTCGTGCTGCCATGAGAACAGAGATTACAAAGCTTCACAAGAAGCTGGGTACAACATTTATCTACGTAACACATGACCAGGTAGAAGCTATGACAATGGCTTCCAGAATCGTTGTTATGAAGGACGGTCTTATCCAGCAGGTTGATACTCCTCAGAACCTTTACGATCTGCCCTGCAATGTATTCGTAGCAGGCTTTATCGGAACTCCTCAGATGAACTTCATCAATGCTGAAGTACTTAAGGAAGGAGACGACCTTTACGTTAAGTTTGAAAACTGCAAGTTCAAGCTTCCCTCCGAAAAGGCACAGAACGAAGACCTTCAGAACTACATCGGCAAGGAAGTTATCCTTGGTATCAGACCTGAATGTATCCACGACGAGCCTATGTACCTCTCTTCCCTTGAAGACTGGACAACAGAGGTTGCTGTTGACGTTACAGAACTTATGGGTGCTGAAATTTACCTCTACCTTACACTTGGCGAAGAAACCAACCTTATCGCAAGAGTTTCTTCCAGAAGCAAGGCTAAGAGCGGCGACAAGATTCAGGTTGCTTTCGATATTGCTCACGCACACATCTTCGACAAGGAAACTGAAAAGTGCATCGTTCACTAATTTAGCAAGAACCTATTTCAGACCGCCTACACGGCGGTCTGTTTAATTATTACAGCAATAAAAAGGAGATTATATGTTCAGAGAGCTTACAAGAAAAAACAAACAGCTTTACAGAGAAGACTGCATACGCATATTAAAGGAAGAAAAGCGCGGCGTGCTGTCTGTCAACGGCGATGACGGCTATCCTTACGGAAGTCCCATGAATCACTTTTACAACAGCGAGGACGGCAACATTTACTTTCATTGCGGAAAACAACAGGGACACAGGCTCGATGCCCTTGCCAAAGACAGCAAGGTCTGTTTCTGCGTTACCGACAGCGGTACAAAAGAGGACGGCGATTGGGCACTTACCTTTAACAGTGTTATAGTTTTCGGCAAGGTAAGAATCATAGACGATGCAAAAAAGGTTGAGAATATTTCCGCAAAGCTGTGCCGCAAGTTTACACAGGACGAAAAGTACATCAAAGAAGAAATAGACAAGCACCTGAAAAACACTCTTCTTCTGCAGCTCAGTCCCGAACACATCTGCGGCAAGAAAGTGGTGGAATCGTAATTTCAAGTATCCTGCCATTATTCACAAAATCTACTTGAATATGATTACATTATATACTAAAATATTGCTGTAAATTTTATATCAAAGGTGAAGAAAATGAAATACATAATCATCATAGGCGACGGAATGGCTGACTACAACATTCCCGAACTCGGAGGCAAAACTCCTCTCATGGTGGCAAAAAAGCCACGAATGGACTATATGGCATCCCACGGCGTTGTTGGCTACAGTGCAAATGTTCCCGAAGGAATGGTTCCCGAAAGCGACACGGCAAATCTCGCCATTATGGGTTACGATCCCAAGATTTATTCCAAGGGCCGTTCCCCGCTTGAGGCGCTGAGCATGGGCATCGACATGGCTGAAAACGAAACAGCTTACAGAATCAACACTGTTGCCCTTACAGAAAACGACTGTACTTATGAAGAGCAGGTTATTCTCGACCATTCGGCCGACGAAATCTCAACCGAGGAGTCCACAATTCTTGTAAATGCACTGCAGGAAGCTATGGGTGACGAATTCAAAACATATCACCCCGGCATCAGCTACAGACACTGTCTTATCTGGAAGGACGCACCCGAAACAATGGACTTTGCACGTCCCCACGACCACCTCGGCAAGGTCATCAAGGACTATCTTCCCTCAGGCGAGGTTGGTGCGCCTTACCTTGAAATCATGAAAAAAAGCTACGAAATTCTCAAGAATCACCCCGTTAACCTTAAGCGTAAGGCTGAAGGCAAAAAGCCTGCAAACTCTCTTTGGATATGGAGCCCGGGTAAAAAGCCGCAGCTCAGTTCATTTACCGAAAAGTACGGCAAAAAGGCGGCTGTTATCTCGGCGGTTGACCTTATTAAGGGTATAGGCAAGTGTGCAGGTATGGACGTAATTGACGTTGAAGGTGCAACAGGAAATGTTCACACAAACTTTGACGGCAAGGCTCAGGCGGCTGTTAAAGCTCTCAGAGACGGTGCTGATTTTGTGTATGTTCACGTTGAAGCTCCCGACGAATGCGGTCACAGAGCAGAGCTGGAAAACAAGGTGCTTTCCATCGAGCTTATCGATAAAAAAATCATCGGTTACATTGAGGACGAGCTGAAGAAGGACGGCGAAGACTACCGCTTCCTCATTCTTCCCGACCACCCCACACCAATTGCTCTTCGTACACACACTATGGACCCTGTTCCGTACATCATGTACGACAGCACCAAGGAGGTCGACAACTCCGTTATTTCCTACGACGAAAAGTTCGGCTACGGAGACGGCGAAGTGAAGGCAAACCTCAAGTCTTATGACAAGGGTTACACAATGATTGACGATTTCTTTGCATAATAACGTTGATATTTTTACAGAGTTGCAGTTTGCAGCTCTGTTTTTTTATAGCACTTTTATTATATTTTTACTTGACAAAACACTTTTGATAATGTATAATTAAGTTAACCGAATTAACAAATGATACAAGGAGGATTATATATGCTTTACACTTTAAAAAACGGTACACTCACTGTAGAAATATCTGACATGGGTGCCGAGATTATGTCTGTTAAAAAGGACGGAGTTGAATACATCTGGCAAAGAGACAAAAAGTACTGGGCAAGCTGCACTCCCATTATGTTTCCCGTATGCGGAAGACTTTTCGGCTTTAAATACACCTACAAGGGCAAGGAATATGCCATGGAAAACCACGGCTTTATCAGAAAAACCGTGATGGACGTCAAGGAAAAAACAGACGATTCCATTGTTTTCGCCTTCAGTGCAAACGAGGACAGCTTAAAACAGTACCCCTTTATGTTTGACATTGAGATTTCCTACCGTCTTGACGAAAATAACCTTTATTCCGAAATTTACGTCAAGAACACAGGCAATGACATTCTCCCCTTTGCACCCGGTGCACATCCGGGCTTCTGCGTACCGATAGACGGCAAGGGTGAATTTTCCGACTACTACATTGAATTTGAAGAGGGCGTAAATCCCGACCATATGATTTTCACCCCAACCTGCTATCAGACAGGTCTCAAGAAGGCGTTGAAGCTGGAAAGCGGCTACAGGCTTCCCCTTCACCACGATATGTTTGACAACGATGCCATTTTTATGTCAAGAGCAGGCAAAAAGGTGACACTCAAATCCGATATTACTGACAGATACGTAACACTTTACTGTGCAGATTTCCCTTATCTCGGACTTTGGCATATGCCCAAAACCGATGCACCCTACGTTTGCATTGAGCCATGGAGTGGTCTTCCCTCTTATGACGGCGTAACAGACGATTTTTCCGACAGAAGCGATATGTTCCGTCTTGAAAAGGGCGGCAGCAAAACCGTTGGATATGCAATCTGCTTCGGTTAAAACTAATATATACTGAAAGGGAACGATGATATGAAGATTTTATGCGAACATGAAAAGCTTGGCTCTCTTGATGCTGCGGTTTTTGATTTTGACGGAACACTTTCAAGCCTTAGAGCAGGTTGGGAAAAGGTTATGGAGCCTTTGATGGTTGAGCTTATCCCGGGCGACAAGGACGAGGTTACACAGCTTGTAAGAAAATACATAGACGAATCAACAGGTATCCAGACCATCTTCCAGATGCGTTGGTTAAAGGAAGAGATTACCAAAAGAGGCGGCAACGCTCTTGACGAATGGGAATACAAGGACGAATACAACCGCCGTCTTATGATAGAGGTAGGCAGACGCAGACAGGCAATTCTCAGTGGCGAAGAAAAAGCGGAGCATTATCTTGTTCCGGGAGGCAAGGAATTTCTGGAGGAGCTTAAGAAAATGGGCGTCACAATGTACGCAGCAAGCGGTACAGATACTGTCGATGTAAAGGCAGAAGCAGCGGTTCTCGGTCTTGACGGATATTTTTCGGAAATTGCAGGAGCTGAGAGAGGTACTGACGACTGCTCAAAAGAAGCAGTTCTCCGAAGACTTGTAAAGCCGGGCAAAAAGCTTCTTGTTGTAGGCGACGGCAAGGTTGAAATTGCACTTGGCAGAGAAGCAGGTGCACTTACTCTCGGCATTGCCAGCATGGACATTCCCGGTTGTGACAGCGACGAAATGAATGCCGACAAGTACAGAAGACTTGAAAATGCAGGCGCACACGCAATTATTCCTCATTTCGCTAATGTAAAGGAGATTTTATCATGGATTTAAGAAGAACTAAGGCTCTCGATTTTTCGGGACTTACACTTTATTCAGCCAAGGACAGACACAACCTTGTTACAACAGGCAATATTATGACTCCGGGTGTTACAAAGACGGAAGAATTTGTGCACGAAGGCTTTGACGAGCTTGTGGAAAAAATTGTAAAGGCAAGAGAAAACGGCAAGGAAGTAATTGTCAGCATAGGCGCACACGTTATCAAGTGCGGTCTTTCAAGATACCTCATTCAGCTTGCAAAGGACGGTTGGATTACTCACTTTGCAGGAAACGGTGCCTGCTCAATACACGACTTTGAGCTTGCAATGCTGGGCGGTACAAGTGAGCACGTACCTACTGCAATAGAGGACGGCTCCTTTGGTATGTGGCAGGAAACCCTTCACAATATGAATACCGCCATTAACGAAGGTGCAAAGAAAGGCTACGGCTACGGCGAATCCCTTTACGAATATGTCAATGCTCACCCCGAGCTTTTCCCCCACAAGGAGGACTGTGTATTCTGGAATATGCAAAAGCTTGACATTCCCGCAACATATCACATAGCTCTCGGCACTGACATTATTCACCAGTCCCCCGAATGTGAAATGGCAAACATCGGCTTCTGTTCAGGTGTGGACTTCAAGCGTTACTGCTACAGCATCTCCAAAATGGACGAGGGCGTATTCCTCAACTTTGGCTCGGCGGTTATCGGCGCTGAGGTATTCTTAAAGGCGCTTTCCATTGCAAGAAACCTCGGCAACTCCAATTTCAACATCACAACCGCAAACTTCGACTTAAAGCCCTTAGGCGATTTCAGAAAGAAAATCGGCTACGAAGATCCCGACTACTACTACCGTCCCAGAAAGAACATTGTAAACCGCCCCGTATCCCGTGGCGGCTGGGGTATGCACTTTGTTGGTGACCATCAGGTGACAATTCCCTCACTTTACGAAAAGCTTTCCAAAATGGGAGGAAAAAAATAATGTTTGACCTTTCAAAGCTTGACGGCGTAAAAATCGCCATAATCGGCGACCTTGCCCTTGACATTTACTGGTACGCCGATATGAAAAAGAGCGAGCTTTCCCGTGAAACTCCCCATTATCCCCTGCCTGTAGTCCGTGAGGTTATGAGCCTTGGCGCAGGCGGAAATGTTGTTGCAAACGTTGCGGCTCTGAAGCCAAAAGAATTATACGTATGCGGAGTTTGCGGTGACGACTGGAGAGGCGACATTCTCAAGAAAAAGCTGTGTGAAATAGGTGCGGACACAAGCGGACTTTTTGTTGAAGAAGGTACATTTTCCTATGCTTACTGCAAACCTATGAGAATGGGTATATCCGACGTAATATACGAAGATCCAAGACTTGACTTTACAAGAACAGACAAAATAAGCGAAAAAAGTGAAGAAAAAATTCTTGGCTGGCTTGACGAAATCAGCACAAAGGTTGACATTCTCTGCGTTGCCGACCAGTTTGTAAACGGTATTATTACCGAAAAGGTGCTTAAAAAGATTTGTACCCTTAACACACGTGTTATTGTTGACAGCAGATACAGAGCAGGCTTTTACAATCTAAAGAACGGTATTCTAAAACCCAACGAGGACGAGTGCAGATATGCTCTTACAAAGCTTGGCATTGCCGTTCCCGACGGTGACGAAGAGCTTGGCAAGGCACTCTCGGCTGCAACAGGTGCAGACGTGCTTTTAACAAGAGGCGAAAAAGGCAGTATGTACATTTCGGCAAAGGGTGAATCTACCGTCATCACGCCTGCACTCAAAATTGAAGGTCCCATTGACATCTGCGGTGCAGGAGACTCGTCAATATCCGCCTTTTCATGTTGTATTGCAGCAGGTGCAAAGCCTTTTGAGGCAGCCGAGATTGCAGGACTTGCGTCAGGTGTTACGATTCAGAAAATCGCAACAACAGGTACTGCAACAAGAGAAGAAATTACAGAGCTATACAAAAAATTCTTTTAAGTTTTATTATAACCGACGGAGGAAACCACCATGGTACTTGCAACAATAACGCGAAACCTTGATATGTTCACTTCCCATGCGTTTGTCAAAAGCACAGATGCAGGAAAGTGGGAGTATAAAATAGGGAAATATGTAGAGCAGGACAAGTATGAAATGCCCGACAACTGGCAGGAATACAAAAGCGGTATTATATTCAACACTGCAGATACATTTTTAGCAAGAATGACTTTTGTTCCCGAAGCTCCCAAGGAAGGTCAGTTTGCATACTTAAACATTGACACCGCAAATGGCTGTGAAGCTATCGTTAAAGTCAACGGTAAAAACTACGGCGGTATCAATTCAAGCGTGTTAAGAACAAGAATAGACCTTCCCGAAGAATGTTACGGCAAGGAAACAACCATTGAAATTGAAGTTTTTGCCAGCCATCATGCACGAGGCGATTTTGATACACGTCCTCTTCACAGTGCAAAATGGATAATTGCCGACAAGCTTATGTTTGACTTTCAGGAAAGCATAAAACTTATATGGGACATTTATAACTTTACAAAAAACCAGTATAAAAAGGATAAGCTCTACGACCTTATCGTTCATCTTATCAACGGCTGTGATCAGTCACTTACAGGCGAAGAATACCGTGACAACATTGCAGAGCTTTATGAAGAGCTGAAAGAAGGCTTAAAGAAAATCGGCTGCGACAACGATATGGGTCAGGTTGACCTTGTTGCATCAACTCACATTGATACTGCCTGGCTGTGGCAGTACAAAGATACCATTCGCAAGGCTTCAAGAAGTGCTCTTATCCAGATGCGTCTTATGGAAAGATATCCCGAATTCAAGTTCGGTTTGTCTCAGCCAAGCGTTTACAACTACATCAAGGAAAGCTATCCTGATGTTTTCGAGCAAATAAAGCAAAAGCACAAGGAAGGACAGTGGCTTCTTCTCGGTCCTATGTGGGTTGAAGGCGACCTTAACATATCGGGCGGTGAATCATTGGTAAGAGAATTCTTATACGGTCATCAGTTCTTCAACAAGGAATTCGGCACAACAAGCGACGTTTGCTGGATTCCCGACTCCTTCGGCTTCCCTGCAAGTCTTCCGCAGATATTCAGAAAGTGCGGAACAAACAGCTTCTTTACCACAAAGGTTCGCTGGCAGGCAGCTATTGAATTTCCTTACAGTGTATTTGAATGGGAGGGCATTGACGGAACAAAAATCACCTCCTCCATTCCCGACCTCAAAGGCTACTACAACGGTCAGATTAAAGCAGAGCAGTTAATATACGCAAGTGAAAAGAACAAGCAAAAGGCGCTTCACGACAAGGTTCTTATGCCTTACGGCTTCGGTGACGGAGGCGGCGGAGCTTCCGAGTTTATGCTTTCTTCCTACAGAAAGCTAAAGGAAATTCCCGGTCTTCCCAAAATCAACCTGACTACCGTTCCCGAATACTATGCCGACCTTGAAAAGAAGGCAGACAAGCTTCCCGTCTGGAAAGGCGAGTTATGTGTTGAAACCCATCAGGGTACATACACAACAATTGCAAAAAACAAGCGTGCAAACAGAATGGGTGAAATGGCTCTACGCCGTCTTGATCTTCTTGCCTGTATGGCGGGCATCAAAACAGACAGCGATGAATACAGAGAAATCGTTAAAAACTGGAAGGATTTACTCCTTATGCAGTTCCATGACGTGCTTCCTGGCAGCTCCATCAATGCTGTTTATCAAGACACTGACAGAATGTACAAGGATTTGTTCGACTTTATTGACAAAGAGCAGTCAGTGCTTATTGACAAGGCTCTTAAGACTGAAAAAGATGACGGCTGTGTTACGGTATTCAACCCCAATTCCTTTGCATCAACCTCTTATGTAAAAGTAGACAGCTCCTTCAAGGACTGTGTGCTGTCCGACGGTGTAAACACGAGCAAGGTAATCCCCGACGGCAAGGGCGGATATGTATTCTATGCAGAAAACATTGACGGCTTTGGTACAAAGTCTTATTCAAAGGTAACCGCAGAATGTGACAGCAACGCTGACGGCATAAAGCTCACACAGGCACTTGAAGGCTATCATGCAGAAACACCCTTCTTCAGCTTTGACATTCACGCAGACGGTACTTTACACAACTTCTTTGACAAATGTGAAAAAGTCACCTACTCATCAGGCGACGGTCTTAACAGCTACAGAGTCTACCGTGACGGTCCCGAACGTGAGGACGCCTGGAACATTGACAGGGATTTTAAATTACGTCCCGTCAATATGAATTGGCAGAACAGTGCTGAAATAATAGAAAACAACGGTGAAAGAGCTGTTGTCCGCATCACAAAGAAGGGTGAAAGAACAACCGTCACACAGGATATTGTGATTTATTCAAGGCTGAGAAAGGTTGACTTCTTATGTCACATCGACTGGCAGGAGAAGTACAGGCTCATGCAGGTAACCTTCCCTACAACGGTAAATGCTTCTCAGGCTTCCTATGAAATTGCTTACGGTATCTGCAAGCGTACAACCCATCCCAACACTCCCGGTGAAAGATGGAAGCATGAATATGCCGCTCACCGTTTTGTGGACTTATCCGACGAAAAGAGAGGTGCGGCAGTTATCAACGACTGCAAGTACGGTCACAATGCAATTGACGGCGAAATTACAATGACACTGTTCAGGAACACCGATTATCCTTCCAAGTTCCTTGATACAGGCGAACACGATTACGCCTACTCATTCCTTCCCCACTCAGGCGGCATTTACGGCGGAGATGTTGCAAAGCAAGCTTATCTTTTCAACTCTCCCGTGATTTGCGTAAACGGAAAAGCTGACATCAAGCCCATTATCACACTTTCCGATGACAGCTTATTCATTGACTGTGTAAAGCCCGCCGAGGACGGAAACGGAATAATTGTCCGAATGTATGAGCCTTACGGCACTAGCGGAAGTGTTAAGGCGGCACTTTCGGGAACAGCCAAAATTTCAGAGGTTTCACCTCTTGAAGAAACGGTTGCAGCGCTTGGCA
Organism: Eubacteriales bacterium; assembly: GCA_045539625.1. Taxonomy (GTDB): domain Bacteria; phylum Bacillota; class Clostridia; order Oscillospirales; family CAG-382; genus UMGS1387. The sequence goes on from JAZQFS010000025.1 coordinate 33,677, forward strand.
AGGCTGACAGCTTTGATATAAGCTTTACTCCTTTTGAGATAAAGACATTCAGAATCGTTATAAAATAAACCAAAACAGGGCATCTCATAAGAGATGTCCCGTGTTTATACGCAAAAAAGGTACGGACAAGCCGTACCTTTCTTTAATCTTTATTGGAATTATTCTTCCTCTGCAAGCTTGCAACCTGCACAGTCTTCTGCATCGCAGTCGCCGCACTCTTCGTAGAAGCCTTCGTCATCATCGTAGTAATCGTCGTCTTCAAAAAGCTCGCTTTCTACGTCGCCGAGGTCTGCGTCAAGCTCGTCACAGTATTCATAAAGTGCATCTACATCATCATAGATAAGCTCGATTTCGTCTGCCATATCGTCAAGAATGTCAACGATTGCAGAGATAACCTTGCCTTCCTTTGTAGTTACATCAAATTCCATGCCTTCCATAAGGCCTTTGAGGTGAGCTACCTTATTCTTGATTTCCATAATTCTAACCTCTCTTTCAATAGTTAGTTTCTGTAAGGGGTTTCTGTTACTTTTCTTGAAAGAAAAGCAATGCTCTTAAGAGTACTCTGTTTTCTTTTCAGCAAAGAAAAAGCAAGAAGTTAAGCTCTTTCGAGATATTCGCCTGTTCTGGTATCGATCTTAAGAACGTCACCGATGTTGATGAAGAGGGGTACCTTGATTGTAGCGCCTGTTTCAAGAGTAGCGGGCTTTGTAGCACCCTGAGCTGTATCACCCTTGAAGCCGGGCTCTGTTTCGGCAACCTCGAGTTCAACGAACATAGGAGGTTCAACGGAAATAACTGTTCCCTTGTAGGAAACAACCTTACACATCATTTCTTCCTTAACGAACTTGAAAGCATCGCCGAGCTTATCGGAATCGATAGGAGTCTGTTCATAGCTTTCCATATCCATAAAGTAGTAAAGCTCGCCGTCAGTATAAAGATACTGCATATCCTTTCTTTCAACAACTGCAAGAGGATACTTGTCAGTGGGGTTGAAAGTCTTTTCAATAACTGAGCCTGTAACAACGTTTCTGAGCTTTGTTCTTACGAAAGCCGCACCCTTACCGGGCTTAACGTGCTGGAATTCAATTATCTGCATAACGCTGCCTTCCATGTCAAAGGTAACGCCGTTTCTGAAATCGCCTGCTGTAACCATTTGTATTTTCCTCCAAATTTTCAAAAATTGCATTTCTGCATAAATTTACTATGTAATTATACCACACAAACATTTACATTTCAAGTGGTTTTAGCAAAAAAATGCACTCTTTCCTCACTTTTTTATCAGATAATCATAAGCTCTTTTGGGCTTTCAGTGAGATTTTTGCATCCGTTATCTGTAAGATACACAATATCTTCAATTCTTACGCCATACTGTCCTTCAAGGTAAATACCCGGCTCCACCGAAATTACAACACCCGACGGTACCACATTCTCTGCATTGGGCGAGAAATTTGGAGACTCGTGTATTTCAAGTCCCAGACTGTGTCCCAAAGAATGACCGAATGCCCCCTCAAAGCCTGCCGTATCGATAACATCTCTTGCCGCCTTATCTGCGTCACCTGATTTTATACCGCCGTGTACGGCAGAAAGTGCTGAAAGCTGTGCTTTAAGAGTGGTATTGTACACTTTCTTCATATCTTCATCGGGCTTACCTATGCACACGGTTCTTGTCATATCCGAGCAGTAACCGTCAAATCTTGCACCGAAATCCATGGTGAGAAAACCCTTTGCCACGGGAATATTTTCGGGTACGCCGTGTGGCAAAGAGGATTTGCTTCCCGACACGGCAATAGTGTTGAAGGCAAGACCGTCGGCACCGTTTTTCAGCATATAATAGTCCATTTCAAGCTGAAGTGCCTTTTCGGTAAAGTCCTTTTTACCTATATTATCGGCTATAAAATCTACAATATAGCTATAGGTTTTATCGGTGATGCTCTGAGCCTTTTTTATTTTTTCAAGCTCATCTTGTGTTTTGATAGCTCTGACACAAGCGAAAATATCCGAGCCTCCCGTTTTAAGGTCAGCAAAATCAAAGACCTTACAATAGTGCAGATATCTGTCATAGCTTAAGCTTTTATCTTCAATCAGAATCTCACCACAGCCGTCAAGCATACTTTTAAGCTGAAGCATCGCCTTATGTGTCTGGCGTTCAATAACAATTTCGCCGTCTATTATCCCCTGCTTTTGCTTGATGCACGCCGATTCATAGTAGCGTGAGTCTGTCATATAAGTGATTTTTCCGTCACGTATCACAACAAAGCCGTCAGATGAATTGAAGCCTGTCACATATCTTCTGTTTACAGGCGAAGTAACAAGCATTGCATCTGCCTTTTGGCTGACAGCATCACAAAGCTTTTTTATATTATCCTTCATTTCTACGCCTCCGTACTGTCATAATATTTTTTCATTGACAGTGCATCCTCTGCCTGTGTGCCGTCGGATTCGCAGATAAAGGTGGGGGCTACGCCCAAATCCTTCACCGCCTGCATAAGAGGCTGATATTCGGGACCAAACTGAGTATCCTCAAAGGTAAGGTGTCTCTTTTCGCCGCCCTGAGTATACTCTATCTTTGAAAAATGGCAATGGAGATTCTGTGCTGCCTCGGGACTTACGCCCTTTGCAATTCTGTCAAACACTCTCTTATAATCGTCTGCCGTCACAAACACACCGCCCATCTCACGTGCATTCATATGACCGAAGTCTACAACAGGCACAACCGTTTTATCAACAGAGCACATATCTATAACTTCATCCAGCGTGCCAAACTGATTGACCTTACCCATAGTTTCGATTCCCAGATCAAAGCCGTAAAGTCCTGCCTCGTGAAGTCTGTCTATGGCATAGCGAAGTGCGTCCTTTGCGTAAACCGCAGCTGTTTCTCTTGGGATTTTCGCACAGGAGCCTGCATGGATAACAATTGTTTTACCGCCCATTAATTTAAGTGCCGCCGCACTGTCAAGGATATACTTTGAGCTGTTCTTGCGCTTTTCTTCTTCAACAGAAGACAGAGAGATGAAGTAAGGTGCGTGGATTGACAGGCTGATACCCGCTTCCTTTGCATTTATTCCCAACGCCTCAAAGGTTTTAATGCTGCCGGGCACGCCTCTTCCCGCCTCATATTCATAAGCATCAAGTCCGAAATTCTTTACCCACTGCGGAGCATCGGGTGTAGTTCTTTTTTTATCGGCGTTGAAGGAATCGCTGTTTCCTCCGGGGCCGAACAACGGTCTTGCCATAATAGTTTACCGTTCCTTTCCTAAAAGTGCAAAAAAGGGCGGATTGCTCCGCCCTCTTTATGTTATGTGCAATTATTCTGCTGCTTCTTCGGTAGCTTCTGCTACTGCTTCTTCAGCGGCTTCTTCAACTACTGCTTCTTCTTCGGGTTCGAGAAGTGCACGCATTGAGAGGCTTACACGCTTTGCTTCGTAATCGATAGCTGTAATCTTAGCTGTTACAACATCACCTACGTTAAGCTCGTCAGCGGGCTTTGCGATCTTCTTGTTGGAGATCTGTGAAATGTGGATAAGACCGTCGATACCGGGGATGATTTCAGCAAATGCGCCGAAGGGTGTAAGACCTACAACCTTAGCTTCTACTACATCGCCTTCGTTATACTTTTCGGAAAGGATTACCCAAGGATTTTCTGCATCAACCTTGTAGCCGAGAGAAATTCTCTTGTTTTCCTTATCGAGAGCCTTGATGAATACGTCGATTTCGTCGCCAACGCTTACAACTTCGGAAGGATTCTTGATTCTCTTCCAGCTGAGTTCGCTTACGTGAACCATACCGTCAACACCGCCAAGGTCAACAAATGCACCGTAATTGGTGATGGACTTAACCTTACCTGTGAACTTCTGGCCTTCGTATACGCCTTCCCAGAACTTAGCTTCTGCTGCTTCTCTTTCAACTCTTGCTGCAGCTCTCATCGAGCCTACAACACGCTTTCTTGCCTTCTCAACGCTGATAATCTTGAAGGAAACGGTCTGTCCCATGAATACCTGAAGATCCTTTTCTTCGTAAGGTGTTTCGCTTCTGGGAAGAGTTGTCTGTGAAATCGGGATAAATACTCTTACATTCTTTGCGAGAACTGCGATACCGCCCTTGGTGGTTTCTACAACCTTACCCTCAAGGATTTCGCCGTTTGCTTCGCATTCTTCGATAACATCCCAATACTTAGCAGCGTCAATCTTTGTCTTGGAAAGAAGAACTGTGCCTTCTACGTCGTTGGACTTAACTACTACTGCTTCGATTTCATCGTCAACCTTAACGATGTCTTCGAGCTTTGCGGATGAGTCCATTGTCATTTCTGCGAAAGGAATGATACCTGTGTATTTTACACCGAGGTCAAGCTGTACCTCAGTAGGTGTAACTGCTGTTACAATACCCTTTACGGTTTCTCCTGTGCGAAGTCTTCTGAAGGACGCGTCAAGCATCTCCTCAAAGCTCATGCTGTCATTGATTTCTGTGTTCTGCATTTTGTTTGTTTCACCGGAATTAAGTATTTGCAATACTCCGGCTTTTACCTCCTCTAATATATCATCGGGTGTTGATGCACCCGCTGTTATCCCTACGGTGAAAAACTTGGATTGCTGCGAGTCTTTACTGTTATACAGCCTAAGCAGCCCGCTTTTGTCCAGCTCATCAGCCTTTTCCACAAGAAACGTACCCTCGCAGAAGCCTGACGCTATATCAAACAGCTTTTTCGTGTTTGAGCTTTTACGTCCGCCTACCACAAGCACACAGTCACTTTGTGAAGCAATGCTGACAACCTCATTTTGTCTTTTTTCCGTAACACTACATATTGTATCAAATATTTTTGAATTTGTATATAGTTTTTCCGCAACTTTCTGACAATTTACATATTTTTCATTATTATATGTGGTTTGTGACGTCAGCACGAAACATTCTTCATTGTTTGTTAATTTTTCTTTTACAGTTTCAAGCAACTCATCACTGTCTGAGCACACAACCGCCCGGCAGTGGGAGTAGCTTTTTGTTCCAATTACCTCAGGGTGAGCCTTATCACCCATTATTACACACAGCTTTGCATCGGCTGTGTTTTTATCCACGATATCATGTATTCTCAGAACATAGGGACAGGTAGCATCAACATATTCAAAGCCTGCTTTGTCAAGATATTCCACAAGCTCTTTTTTCACGCCGTGAGCACGTACAACAAGAATTACCTCGTCTTTATGTGCTTCAAGGCTTTGAAGCTCTTCTTCCTCAATGCAGAAAATATTGTCCTTTTCAAGGCGTTCAAGAAACACACCGTTATGTATAAGCTCGCCTATTGAGTAAATTCGTTTACCCGTCTTTTTTCTAAGTTCAAGTACCGTATCCACCGCACGTCTTACACCAAAGCAAAAGCCCGCATTTTCGGCACACAGCACTCTGACAGCACGTTTACTTTCTGCCATTGCTCATATCCTCTGCCTTTTTACAGCCGTCACATACTCGTGCAAAAACATCCGCCGCAACTCTTTCGTATTCTTCCCTTGATGAATCTGCGATATTCAGGCTGTCATAGCTCATCGGCTCGCCGATTACAACATAAACCTTTCTGAAAAGCTTTACCGTATAATTCTTGGTGTATATGCTTATGGGAAGAACGGTTGCCTTTGTGTGCTTTGTTATCATTGAAATGCCGTTTTTAACCTCGGTATTTTCAGGCGATACGCCGGGATAACGTGTTCCTTGCGGGAACATAAAAATACTTCCTCCCGACTTTAAAATACTCAGAATTGTTCTCATTGCCATAAGGTCGCTTGCTCCTCGGTCTATAGGCTGAGCACCCAGCGCTTTAAGCAAGCCTCTGAGCACGGGAACATCGAAAAGCTCCTTTTTCGCGACAAAGGTAATAGGTCTTTTGGTGCTTACGGCAAGAATTACCGCATCCCAGTTTGACATATGGTTGGCACAGTAAATCGCAGGTCCGTCAAACTTTTCATTTTCCTTGCCTACAACCTTTACACGGAACAGCAGCTTAAACACACCGCCGAGAAGCCATGTAACAAAATTATAAAACCACATTGATTTTTTCATTTATTATTTCTACCACCTTATCAACATTTGCTTCAATTCCAAGGTCGGAATTATCAAGCATAACCGCATCGTCTGCAGGCTTACAGGGAGCTGTTTCTCTTTCGGAATCGTTTTTGTCTCTGACAATCATATCTTTTAAAACTTCCTCATAGGTTACGTCCTTACCCTTTTCGACAAGCTCTTTATATCTTCTCTTGGCACGACTTTCGGGTGAAGCAAACATAAAGATTTTAACATCAGCCTGAGGAAGCACCACAGTGCCTATATCTCTGCCGTCCATAATAACATTGTTCTTCTTTGCAAAATCTCTTTGCATATCAAGAAGAAATGCACGTACCTTGGGAAGTGCGGAAACAGCCGAAGCATACATACTCATTTCGGGAGTTCTTATGTCGTCCGACACATCGCACCCTGACAGAAAAACATGCTGTGTTCCGTCTACCCACTTAAGTTCTATGTCAATCTTCCCGAAATTTTCGGACAAGGTCTTTTCGTCCTTTGGATCGATGGAGTTTTTCTTTGCGAAAAGTCCCACCGTTCTGTATATTGCTCCCGTATCAACATAAAGGAAGCCTATTTTTTTTGCAACAGCCTTTGCTATTGTGCTTTTACCTGCCCCTGAAGGACCGTCAATTGCTATACTGTACATATTTCACATTACCTTTCAGTCATTTGTCTGTGAAGCACTTTTCCCCGCCGCATATCCCGTACAGAAGGCTATCTGCAAATTAAAGCCTCCCGTATAGGCATCAACATCAAGCACCTCGCCTGCAAAATAAAGATTTTTTACTATTTTTGATTCCATTGTGGACGGATTTACCTCTTTTACGCAAATCCCTCCGCTTGTTATGATTGCTTCCTCAACGGGACGGAAGCCCGATATTTCAACCTTAAAGCATTTAAGCGTTTCAAGAATTGTTCTTCTTTGCTCCCTGCTAAGAGAATTTGTTTTCTGTTCCTTTGGTATACCGCACTTACTCAGAAACGGCACTATCATCTTTGAAGGAAGCAGGTCGCTCATGGCATTATCCATATTTTTGTTGATGTGCTTTGCAAAGTCGGAAAGAAGTCTTGCATCAAGTGTTTTTTCATCAAGTGCAGGCTTTAAGTCTATCATAACGGTATAACGTCCGTCCTCCATATCACGCATATGGGACGATGCACTGAGTACAAGCGGTCCCGACACGCCGAAATGAGTAAAAAGCATCTCGCCCATTTCCTTGAAAACAGGCTTTTTCTTTTTGCTGTCGGTTACGGTAAGCGTTACATTTCTCAAAGACAGCCCCATCATATCACGGCAGCATTTATCCTTGCTTGTCAGCGGCACAAGTCCGGGCTTTATTTTCTTTACTGTATGTCCCGCTTTTTCTCCGAAGATATAGCCGTCGCCGTCTGAGCCTGTCACGGGATAGGACGCTCCGCCTGTGCAGATTATACATCTGTCAAAGCAAAGCTTTTCGTTATTTTCCGTCACCACGGCACAAAACGAGCCGTCCTCGGTTACTATATCCGTTACCTTTTTATTGACAACGTGAACATTATTTTCTCGAAGCTTATTTTTCAGTACCTTTAAAATATCAATTGCCCTGTCGGAAACGGGAAAAACTCTGTTTCCTCTTTCAACCTTTAACGGCGTTCCTCCGTTTTCAAAAAATTCCATAACCTTTTCCGACGGAAAACCATTATATGAAGCATACAGGAACTTGGAATTTACGGGAACGTTTGCCAAAAACTCTTCAAGGGTACAGGCGTTTGTCACATTACATCTACCCTTACCAGTTATAAGAAGCTTTTTGCCAAGGTATGCGTTATCAAAGAATTTCTCCTTATCCAGCACCTTTTCCGACTTATTCTTCTCAAACAGTGTTACCTCTGCTCCGTTCTCAGCCGCCGAAAATGCCGCCATCATTCCTGCCGCACCGCCGCCGATTACAGCAACCTTTATACTATTTTCTGCTATTTTCATACACGTCATACTCTTCCCAGATTTTTTCAAGATCGTCGAAGGTTTCTTTAATTGTATCCTTTTTCTTACGTCCTATTGCCGCAATAAGTGCGTTTATAATGCTTAAAGGTGCAACGAGAGAGTCAACAAAGGAAGCCATATCGCTTTTTGCATAAAGCTTTGCATCTGCATAAGATGCTATGGGTGAAGAATCGGAATCGGTAATGGCGATTACATCGGCGCCCTTTCTCTTGGCAAATTCAGCGGCAAGCTTTGTACGGCTGGAGTATCTCGGAAAAGATATTGCTATCAGCACGTCACCCTTGCTTATACGGAAAATCTGCTCAAACAGCTCGTTTGTACTGTTGGAAAACAGCAGCTTTACATTGCCGAACATATAGCACAGATAATGATTTAAAAAGTCGGCAAGTGTACTCGATGAACGTATACCGATAATAAAAATATTCTTTGCATTGCAGATAGTATCCACCGCCTGATTGAAGGAGGCTATATCAAGGTTAGCTAACGACTCCTTGATATTATTCATATCCGATGTCAGAATACCCGATGCAACATTACTGTCCGACATCATATTGTCGGCTACATCTATTCTCTGCACCGCCGTCAGCTTTGTACGAAGACTCTGCTGAAGCACGCTCTGAAATTCGGGATATCCCGAAAAACCAAGCTCCAGAGCAAATCTTACAACGGTAGATTCCGATACGCCTATAGCAGCACCCAGCTTTGTTGCCGTAAGGTATGCCGCAATCTCTCCCGAATTCTTTATATAGCCTGCAATAAGCTTATGGCTTTTCGACATTTCGGGAAGGCGTTCTTCCATAAGTTCAAACAAATCTTTACGCATTTTCCGCACCTCTGAATTTAAATAAGTACGCAATGGGACAAGATATATTATCTCACTATTTTTATTTTTTGTCAAGAGTTTTTGTATTTTCTTGACACCTGCTTTTTTTTGATATATAATGTAAAAAAACACTAAGGAGAGACGATAATGTACACTTTGAAAATGGGTGCATCAAGTGCAGGCAGAGGAATGGAAACAAAGGCTGTTTTTGACAGCTACGAAAATTCGGGCATCGACTATATGGAAGTGTCCTCACGCCCCCACGAATATGAAAAATATGACTGGGACGAAGTAAAAAAGGCGTGCGAGAGTTCAAAAACAAAAATATGGTCGCTCCACACCCCCTTTCACCCCGACACACACAACATTGCCAATATGAACAAGGAAATCCGTGACTTTACAACAGAGTGCTACAAGGATTTATTTCGCAAAGCCGCCCTGCTTGGTGCAAAGTATGTGATAATTCATCCCAGCAGTGAGCCTATAAGTGATGAGGAAAGACCTCTTGCAATACAGTATTCAAAGGAAAGCCTTAAAGCCCTTGCCGATGAAGCTGAAAAAGCAGGCGTTACAATTGCAGTGGAAAATCTTCCCAGAACCTGTCTCGGCAACACCGTTGAAGAGCTTATGGACATCATTTCCGTTGACGACAGACTTGCAATCTGCTTTGATGTAAACCATCTTTTAAAGCAGACGCACAAGCACTTCGTTTCTGTTGCGGGAAGCAGAATCAAGACCTTGCATATTTCAGACTACGATTTCATTGACGAAAGACATCTTCTTCCCGGAAAAGGCAAGATAGACTGGAAAGAAATTCTTGACCTTCTTGAAAGCATCGGCTACGACGGACCGTTTATGTACGAGGTAAGCCTGAAAGCTGTGGGCAGTGAAGAAAATAAGCCCGATACAGACACAGCCAAAGACAATTATAACAAAGTAATGGAGAGAAAAATTTGAAAAAGCTTACTCTTCCGTCAGTTTTCACTGACAGAATGAAAAACATCCTTGCCAAGGATTTTGACAGCTTCATAGATGAGCTTGAAAACGGTGAACCGTCAAAGGCTCTATTCTTTAACAAGACTGCCGTTATTTCAGACAGCACAAAGAATGAGCTTTGTTTATCACCCGTTCCTTTTACCTCCAACGGCTTTTACTACGGGGCCGACAGCATCGGCAACACGCCCTTACACCACGCAGGTGCTTTTTACATACAGGACCCATCGGCAATGGCAACAATGTCGTCGGTAAGTCATCTTGAATTCAAAAACGTGCTTGACTGTTGTGCCTCACCCGGCGGCAAATCACTGTATGCTTCCGTTTGTGCCCAAAACGGCGGAGTGCTTGTTTCCAACGAATTCAATGTCACACGGTGCAAAACCCTTGTTGGAAATATTGAACGCTTCGCCATAAAAAATGCCGTTGTCACAAACTTTGATATGACCGAGAAAAACGGTCTTTGCGATATTTACGAAGGATTTTTTGACCTGATAATCTGTGATGCACCCTGCAGCGGCGAAGGAATGTTCCGAAAGTACCCGACCGAAGCCATCGGCGACTGGAGCGTGCAGAATGTTTTACTCTGTGCTGACAGGCAAAAGAAAATTTTAGATGTGGCATCGTCACTTGTAAAAGACGGAGGATATCTTCTTTATTCCACCTGCACTTTTTCTCTTGACGAAAACGAGCTTCAGATTGACGCATTTTTAAAGTCACATACCGATTTTTCTCTTATTCCCGTAAGCGATGAGGTACAAAAAGTCACAGCTTTCGGTGTGATTTGCGACGGCTGTGACGAAAGCATAAGTCTTTGCAGGCGGTTTTATCCCCACGTATCAAAGGGAGAGGGACAGTTTATTGCACTTATGCAGAAAAAGAGCTGTGACTCACCTAAAAAAATCAAGTACACATCACCCCTGTCAAAGCCTTCGGAGTCCGATATAAAGGCTTTGAAGGAATTCACCTCAAAAGCGTTATCGGAATTTGATATTTCAAAGGTATTCAAGTACAACGAAAACTTAATTTACATTGACTTTGATGCAAAAATACCGCAAAAGAAGGTGTTCTCCTGCGGTGTGAAGTTGGGAAGTATTGAAAAGAACAGGTTTATTCCTCATCATCAGCTTTTCAAATGCTTCGGCGGTGATTTTAAAAATGTACTTGATTTAACCGACGACCTTGACGCTTGTACCAAATATTTACACGGTGAGGTAATCGGTGCAGACATTTCCAACGGCTGGTGTGCCGTGACATACGGCGGTTTTGTTCTCGGCGGAGGAAAGGCTGTTGACGGGGTTGTTAAAAATCATTATCCGAAAGGACTAAGAATCTTATAAATCAAAAAGGCTTGTACCAATTACTTTGATACAAGCCATATTTTTTACTTTTTTCACTTCAACAAAACCACCCGCCGTTAACCGACAGTGTTTCGCCCGTGATATATGCCGCATCCTCATGTGCAAGAAATGCAACAGCGTGAGCAACCTCATTTGGTTTTCCCATTCGTCCTGCAGGGATTTCCTCGCAGATTGCCCTCAGCTCATCTTGCGACAGGTGTGAGTTCATTTTTGTGTCAATAATACCGGGGCACACGCAATTTACGGTAATTCCGCTTGGTGCAAGCTCCTTTGCAAGAGCCTTGGTAAAGCCGATAAGAGCAGCCTTTGATGAGGAATATGCCACCTCGCAGGACGCACCAACCTGTCCCCACACAGAAGAAATATTGATAATCCTGCCCCACTTATTATGTACCATATGCTCCGATGCTTTTTTTGAGCACAGAAATGCACTTTTCAGGTTTATGTCATGTACTCTATCCCATTCTTTTTCACTTGTATCGCACAGCATCATAACGGAAGATATCCCTGCATTGTTTACAAGTATATCAATTCCTCCGAAGGTTTTATCAAGGGTGCGGAACATTTCGTCTGCCTCTGCTTCAACAGTAAGGTCAGCCTGTACGTATGCCGTCTTTACACCATAGGTTTCTGACAGCACCTTGGCAAGCTTTTGTGCCTGCTCGGGCTTTGAATTTGTGTGCAAAGCCGTATTATATCCGCTTTGAGCAAGCTTTACTGCCATTGCTTCGCCTATTGTGCCTGTTGCACCTGTTACAAGTACATTTTTCATTGCCGTCACCTCTTACTTTGCCGAAAACAGCACAAATCCCACCGTATTTATTGCAAAATTTGCAAACATATGGGTAAACCACGAGCTGTAGATGTTTCCGTTCTTTTCATTGAGAAAATTAAAGATTATTCCGCCGCACACAAGTCCCGCCATTACTATCACCATCAAAAGCACATCAAACATTCCCAAAGTCATACCTGCATGGTAAAACGCAAAAAGAACGGGGCTGAATATGTATGCAAAAGTACGTGATGTGTACTTTTTCATAATGATAAAGCCAAAGCCTCTGAAGAAAAATTCTTCAAGGAAGGAATTCATCACCGAAATATACAGTGCCACATACAGGAAATTGTCTTTTGTTATTCCCATACCTGCTTCAAGCGTGCCCGTTACTGCGGAAAAATCAAAAAAGGAGCGAGTCAGAAAATATCCGCCCGTTATAACGGCATATATTCCAAGCCCCAGCAGCAGAGAAAGACCAAGCCCCTTACGTTTCGGTCTGAACAACGCTTTAAAATCAGCAAAGGCTTGCTTATTGAGCACAAAATAAAACAACGGAAGCACAAGGAAAAACAGTATTTTTATGGGTATTTTTGAAAAATAAGGCGGATGCACAAAGGCATCAACATATGTAATCGCCGCTGAAAAAACAAAGAGCGCAAATATGATGTAAAAGCTGCTTTTGTTAAAAATCTTTCTCATACTTACACTCCTTATATTCTATTTGATTGAGTAAAACCGACAGGCATTATTATACGTTATTGAGCAAAATTCCTCTGCACTTATTCCAAGAAGCTCACCGCATTTTTCTGCGGTAAACTTAATGTAGTCAGATCTGTTCATCTCGCCTCTGTGAGGAACAGGTGTAAGATAGGGACAGTCGGTTTCGACAAGCAGCCTGTTAATTCCGTCGGGGTGAAGCTGACGGATTGACTCCACTATTTCCACAATCTTACGTGCGTTTTTGAAGGTGGTAACGCCGTTGACTGAAATATAATATCCCATCTTCAGCACTTCCTTCGCCATCTCAACCGAGCCCGAAAAGCTATGGACAACTCCTATCACATCGGGGAATTCCTTCATTATTTCAAGCACATCACCGTGAGCCTCTCTGTCATGTATTATGACAGGTGCACCCAATTTTTGTGCAAGAGCCATCTGTGCTCTGAAGCACACCTTCTGTTCTTCCTTTTCTTCGGGAGTCCAGTAGTAGTCAAGTCCGATTTCGCCGATAGCACGCACCTTGTCATTTTGGGTGTACATTCTTTCAAGCTCATTCAACCAATCGAGGTTTTCCATATCCTTTACCGCATCGGAAGGATGAACGCCCACACTCGCATATACAAAGTCATACTTCTGCGACAATTCCACACTTTTTCTGCTTGAAGCAAGGCTTGCACCGATATTACAGATTTTTTCTACACCTGCATTATGAACTTCTCTGAGTATCTCATCACGACTGCCGTCGAATTTTTCATCATCGTAATGGGCGTGTGAATCAAATATTGTCATCTTATTTCAGAACCTGCCGGAATTTCGTCATCAAGGAAGTTAACGAAAAGCTTATCTCCTGCGCTTGCCGCAAGAATCATACCGAAGGATTCAACACCACGAAGCTTTACGGGCTTAAGATTTGCAACAAGTGCAACCTTCTTACCGATAAGCTGTTCGGGAGTATATGCCTTGGCGATGCCCGAGACTACCTGTCTCTTGTTTCCGCTGCCGTCATCAAGCTGCAAGCAAAGAAGCTTGTCGGACTTGGGAACCGGCTCACATTCAAGAACCTTTGCACAGATAAGCTTAACCTTGCAGAAATCATCAATGGTAATCTCCTGCACTTCCTCTGCTTTTTCTTCAGCCTTTTCTTCGGACTTTGCCTTTGCCTTTTCTTCTTTAGCCGCCGCCTTTTCTGCCGCAAGTCTGTCTGCTTCAAGACGTGCATTAAATTCCTTTTCGTCTATTCTCATAAACAAAGGTGTGGGAGTAGCGGTTACCTTTGCACCGTCCTCGTATTCAAAGCCAAACTTTTCTGCATCTGACCAGCTTTCAATTTTAAGCTGTGTCTTATTATCGGCTGAGCAAATCTGAGTCATAATTGTATCGGCTGCCACAGGGATAAAGGGTGAGAGCATTATGGCACAAATTCTGATACCTTCAACAAGGTTATAAAGAACGGTGGAAAGTCTGTCCTTCTTGGTTTCGTCCTTACCGAGAACCCACGGTGCAGTTTCGTCTACATACTTATTAAGTCTTCTGAGAACTGCCATAATTTCGTCTGTAGCATCTGCAATGTGAAGTGTTTCGATAGCTTCTGTTACCTTCTTATATCCGTTTTCAACGGTAGAAATAAGGTCGTTGTCAAGCTCTGCGTCAACCTCGCCTGTTTTGGGAATTACGCCGCCGAAATACTTATTGACCATGGCAACTGTTCTGTTAACAAGGTTTCCGAGAGTATTAACAAGGTCGGCATTAAACTTATTTACAAGCATTTCATAGGTAATTGAGCCGTCATTGAGGAAAGGCATTTCAGCAAGAGTATAGTATCTTACGCCGTCTGTACCGATAAGGTCTGCAAGATAGTCGGCATACATTACATTGCCTCTTGATTTTGACATCTTGTCCATTCCCGAAAGAAGCCAGGGGTGACCTAAAATCTTCTTGGGCATAGGCTCACCCAAAGCCATAAGGATAACAGGCCAGTAAATGGTATGGAATCTTAAAATATCCTTACCGATAATCTGAAGGTCTGCAGGCCAGTTCTTCTTATACAAATCGCTGCTTTCATCTACATCATAGCCGATAGCCGTTATGTAGTTGATAAGTGCATCCATCCACACATAAATAACGTGACCTGGGTCAAATTCTATGGGCACGCCCCACTTGAAGGTGGAACGGGATACGCAAAGATCCTGTACACCGGGCTTTATAAAGTTATTTATCATTTCCTTCTTTCTTGCTTCGGGAACAACAAAGTCGGGGTGTGAATCAAGGTATTCTTCAAGGGGTTTCTGATACTTTGAAAGCTTGAGAAAATATGCCGATTCCTTTGCACGTGTAACTTCTCTTCCGCAGTCGGGGCACTTGCAATCCTTTGCCTGTGTGTCCGTCCAGAAGCTTTCACAGGGAGTACAGTACCAGCCTTCATACTCACCCTTATAGATATCGCCCTTATCGTACAGCTTTTTGAAAATTTTCTGTACCGCCTTAACGTGATAATCGTCTGTGGTACGGATAAATCTGTCATAGCTGATATTCATTTTTTCCCAGATTTTCTTCATTTCGCCCGTGATGTTATCAACATACTGCTGAGGTGAAATTCCGCTTTCTGCCGCCGCATTTTCAATCTTCTGACCGTGTTCGTCAGCTCCCGTAAGGAACAGAACATCATAACCGCAAAGTCTCTTGTAGCGTGCTATGCAGTCGGTGAGAATCATTTCATAGGTGTTACCTATGTGAGGCTTTCCCGAGGTATAGGGAATGGCGGTGGTGATATAATACTTTTCTTTCATTTTATCTACTTCCTTTCGGATTATTCTACATTATTCTGTGCCGTATACAGCACCTTTGATATATCCTTTGATACCATTTCCTTGGTATACAAATACTTTGAAAACATCGTTATGCACAAAAACACGTATGGAATTGTGTACAAAACAAACAAAAATCCAAGTGTAAACAGTGACAGCACAAAAAGAGGCATAAAGCTGAAAACAAGCTTAGTCATTTCTCTTTTTGAAGATGCACAGCAAACATTTGCCGTGAAAAAGCAATTGGTTATGCTTTCCTCAGGTCTTTCAACGGTAACATAAATTCCAACAAAAACTTTTGATGAAAGAATTACGCCAACAGCCAAAAGCACCACATATGCCGTTTCCAGCAAAAGAAAAATTGCATCATATCCGAAAACCGACACAGTTCTGCCGAACATTCCCTGAGTATAATATGTGCCGTTGAAAATGCCAAGCGCTATTGCAGGAAGAAAATTCAGTATGCTTTTCCACACGGCATACAATGCTGTTTTATAGCTTCGCACCAGCATTTTCGGGCTTTCAAAAGCGAAAAACATATGGGAAAGCCTTGAGTTTTCGTTTTTCAACGCATTTACCTCAAAATTAAATATGCCGTACCCGATAGGTACCATCACATAAAATGAGATGACATAAAACAGCGAAAACCACAGCACCGTAAGATACCTGTTATCTGTCAGAGTATAAAAAGCCGATGCAACGCCTGCACCGAACTGCATAAGTCCGAAATACACAGCACCTGCAATAAGAAAGGCAAACATATGGCTGATCCAATCACGGTACAAAAGCTTTCTTGCAGTTCGTTTGAAAAATCTGCGGCGTTTTCCGCAGGATTCGTAATACTGTTCAGTCAAGCATTTCCCTCCTTCGGCATTTTTTCTATTATTTGGATTTTTTCGGCATTTATGCCTTATATACCGTATTTCCTTTGAAAAGCGTCATTTTTAAATTTCCGTCTTTATCAAAAATTACGGCATTTGCATCGTTGCCCGCTTTTACAAGGCGTTTTTCGGTATCAAGTCCCACGCAATTCATGGGATTTATACTTGCACACTTTACCGCCTCATCAAGGCTGACGAGAGCAAAATTCATATAATTCTTAACGCCGTTGCAAAGACTGAGACTGCTTCCTGCAAGGCAGTTATATTCAACATTCATAATTTTGCCGTCTACAACCTGCTCCTTCATACCGCTTGAGCTTAACACCGTTGTGCCCTCTTCACAGCCGCAAAGAAGAACGGAGTCTGTGATAAGCACCGCCTTGTCAGCACCCTTTGCCTTTGAAAACAGCTTTACCACCGTTTTATCAACGTGCACGCCGTCGCAGATTATTTCCGCATAAATGTCCTCTGCAAGCGCCGTTCCCAGAACGCCCGGTTCTCTGTGATGAAGAGGATTCATACCGTTAAAGGTATGGGTTACACAGTTTGCGCCCTTTTCAATTGCCCCGTGACAAACCTCACTGCTTGCAACAGAGTGTCCCATTGTCACCTCAATGCCGTTTTGGGTGCAGAACTCAATAAATTCCATTGCACCTTCAAGCTCGGGAGCAACGGTAAATCTTACTTTAAGGTCGCCTGCTTCACGCAGTACAGCCTTTGCAAGACCTATATCGGGATTTCTGAGAAGTGCCTCATTATGTGCTCCTTTTCTTGCGGCACTTAGAAAAGGTCCTTCAATGTGAACACCCGATATTTCAAGCTTTGCCACCATTTCGCTTGCTTTCTTTATGTTCTTAACCGCCTCGATAACCCCTTCAAAGCTCATTGTTGCCGTTGTGGGAAACAGATAGTTTACACCGCAGGAAGAATACCAATCCTGCATTGATGCAATCTCTTGTGCTGTTGCCTGCGAGGAGTCAACAAGCTTTGCACCGTGGGTATGAATATCGCAAAGACCGCCGTAAAGTATGCCTCCGTCGGCATCTATAACTTCATCGGCGCAGCAAGGAATATTCTTTGTTATTTCCTTGAATTTTCCGTTTTCAATTACAACAACACTGTCTGCACTTGTATCATTGCAGCTGAGTTTCACATTTTTTATTACTGTCATAATTACACCGCCTTAGCTGTTAAAGCTGTTCATTGCCTTGTCCGTTTCGCCCTTATTCATGAGTATGAGAGCCTCACAGACATCGTCAAATCTTGCCGTAAGTGCTTTCATTTCGTCATCGGTAAAATGAGACAGCACCCAATCGGCAAGCACCATTTCAGGATGAGGCTTTTTACCTACACCCATTTTAATTCTCTTGAATTCTTCCGTACCGAGGCACTCGATAATGGATTTTATCCCGTTATGACCGCCTGCACTTCCCTTTTTCTTAATTTTGAAGGTGCCCGGCTCAAAAGAAGTATCGTCAAAAACCACCGTAATATTTTCCACGGGAATTTTATAAAACTTTGCCGCCTTTGCAACCGCCGTTCCCGACAAATTCATAAAGGTCTGCGGAAGCATAAGGAGTGTTCTGTTACCGCCGACCACCGCTTCTCCCACAAGGGCATCGAATTTGGAGGTTGTAATGCTGCAATTCCACTTTTTCGATGCATAATCAAGGGTGAGAAAACCTGCGTTATGGCGGGTTGTCTTGTACTTATCACCGGGATTGCCCAGTCCCACAATCATATGGGTTATGGGAGTTTTGGTATCCTCTTTTTTTTCAATTTTCTTAAAAAGGTCAAATATATCCATGTTTTTTCTTTCTTAGATTTAGAGTTTTTCATAGCCTTCCCCTTGAGGGGAAGCCTTTTGGGTACAAAACGCCATTTCAAACAGCTCTTTTGCTCTCAATATGTTACCCGAAACATACAGATATCCCATAAGAGCCTCAAAGCCCGTGGCACGTCTGTATTGAATAAGCTCGCCGTGTTTGGGAGTAAAATGCGTCTTGGCATTACGCCCTCTCTTGAAAACACTCATTTCCTTTTCCGTCAGCTTGTCGAGAATACGTTCAATGCCGTCGCTCTGAGCTTCACAGGTAATAATCGCCTTTGAGGCACGTACAAGTGCCCCCGGCTTTACTTCTCCGCTGAAATTCAACACATAGTCTCTTGCAAAAAGCTCCATCACGGCATCGCCCATATACGCAAGTGCAAGTATGGGAAAGGTGTCGGGGTTTTTATCTTCTGCGAAAAAGCCTATCTGCGTTTTACTTACACTCTCTTCCATTTAGCACCCTGAGGAGTATCCTCAATAACAATACCTCTTGCTTTTAAGTCGTCTCTGATTTTATCGGCTGTTGCCCAATCCTTTGCCTTCTTTGCTTCGGCACGCTTGGCAACAAGTGCATCAATCTCGGCGTCCTCGTCGCTGTTTTCGCTCTCTTTAATTTCAAAGCCGAAGAGAGTGATAAGCTCCATATAGATTTCCTTAGCCTTTTCAAGGAACTCAAGGGAAAGGTTTTCATTTGCAAGAGCCTTGTTTATATCACGTGTAAGCTCAAAGATTGCCGCAATACCGTCGGCTGTATTGAAGTCATAGTCAAGAGCTTCGCACATCTGTGTTCTTCTGCCCTCAAAGCCTTCAAGCAGTTTCTTTTCTTCCTCGGTAATTGCACCTGCACCGTTTTCCTTTGCAACCTTTATTCTGAAGGTGAGGTTTTCTTCACAAGTATGGAATCTTTCAACGCTGGTTTTCGCCTGATTCATAGCTTCAACGCAGTAGTTGACAGGGCTTCTGTAATGAGCAGAGATAATGAAGAAGCGGATAGCTTCGTAGCCGTAAACCTTTGCAACGTCTCTTACCTTAAAGGAAATGCCGCTCTTTGACATCTTCTGACCGTCGGTAAGAATGTATGCGTTATGAAGCCACATTTTTGTAAATGTAGTATCTGCGCAGCCCTTACAGTCATTGTAGCTTTCGGACTGAGCAATTTCGTTTTCGTGATGAGGGAATGCAAGGTCTTCTCCGCCTGCATGAATATCAATGTTATTGCCGAGATACTTTTTGCTCATCGCAGAACATTCGATATGCCAGCCCGGTCTTCCGTTACCCCAGGGAGATGCCCAATAAGGCTCGCCCGGCTTTGTTGCCTTCCATACAGCAAAGTCAAGGGGATCTTCCTTGATATCTGCAACGTCAATTCTTGCACCGCTGATAAGGTCATCAATATCCTTATGAGAAAGCTTGCCGTAGCCCTTGAACTTTCTTGTTCTGAAGTACACGTCATAATCTTCCTTTTCGGGATAGGGCTTTACTGCATAAGCATAGCCGTTATCAACAAGAGTCTTTACGATGTCAATGATTTCATCGATATTTTCTGTTGCTCTCGGGTGATTTGTTGCAGGCTTTACACCAAGTCCCTTGGCATCGGTAAAGTATTCTGCAATGTACTTTTCCGCCACTTCCTTTACTGTTGTGCCTTCCTCGTTGGCACGCTTAATCATCTTGTCGTCGATGTCGGTAAAGTTCTGTGTAAAGTTTACCTTATAGCCTCTGTATTCAAGGTAACGTCTGAGAAAATCAAACACTACAAAGCATCTTGCGTTACCTACGTGGAAAAAGTCGTAAACGGTAGGTCCGCAGGCATACATCTTTACAGTTTCGCCGTCAAGGGGTTTGAGCTCTTCGTACTGTTTTGTCATTGTGTTGTATAATTTCATATTATCTTCACTCTCCGTATTAATTCCACGTGTCGATGGGGGCATCGACACCTGCGATTTTATTGTTTATTCTCATTATCCTTCTCTGCCAGTTTTTTTTCAAGTGCCTCAATACGCATATAAAGCTTGCAAAGCTCCTGAGAAACAGGGTCGGGAATGTGAATCTGGTCAAGGTCGTTTTTAGCGGGACAGTCGGGATTCTGCTTTTTGCTTTTGCCCGTAAAAATCATTCTTGCGGGAACACCCACTGCCGTTGCTCCTTCGGGAACTGTATCAAGCACCACCGCACCTGCCGCAATTTTTGCGTTATCGCCAACAGTAAAAGGACCAAGCACCTTTGCACCTGAGCCTACCATTACGTTATTGCCCAAAGTCGGGTGACGCTTTCCCGTATCCTTACCTGTACCGCCGAGGGTAACTCCCTGATAGATAGTGCAGTTATCACCCACAACCGCCGTTTCGCCGATAACAACGCCGCTTCCGTGGTCAATGAGAAGTCCCTTGCCTATAGTTGCTCCGGGGTGAATCTCAACGCCTGTCATAAAACGTGCAAACTGGCTTATCCAGCGTGCTATAAATTTCCTGTTATGCTTATAAAACCAATGGGCAAATCTATGGTAAATTACAGCATGAAGTCCCGAATAAAGAAAGAATATTTCCGCACCGCTTCTTGCAGCAGGGTCTCTTTCTTTAATGGAACGGATATCATATCTCAGTCTATCAAACACAGACAGCACCTCTTTAAATTGTAATGTATTTTTTGTATGCCATAATATACTGCATACCCGAATAAATGGTAAAGAATACCATTACCGCCATACAGACATATGTAAGAGGTGTACACGCCGCAAAGTTTTCAAGTCCCAGAGCCGAGAAGATTACAGGCTCCAAAATAAGAAGCTCAACAAATATGCACTGAGAAAATGTCTTGATTTTACCCGGCATTGCCGCCGCAATAACAACCTTTTCGCCTGTTACCGCAATAAGTCTTATACCGCTTACAGCAAGCTCTCTGAAAATAGTTATTGCAGTAGCAAGAACAAGCCACAGTCTCATATTATCATAAACATAAATGCCCGCCATAAGTGCGCCGATAACCATAAACTTATCTGCAAGAGGATCCATAAATTTACCGAAGCTTGTTACAAGGTTATTCTTTCTTGCTATTTTGCCGTCAACAAAGTCTGTTATTGCAGCACCCAAGAAAAGCACGGCAGATACTATGTAAAGTGCAAGTCTTACTCCATCGCTTTCCGTATTTTTGGTAAGCATCATACTTACCATAAACAGCGGTACCATAACGATTCTGATTATCGTAAGCTTATTGGGAAGATTCATATTTTTAAAAGCATTCATTTTCAAAGCCGTCCTTTCACACAATTACTTCGCCAAGAAGGTCATAGTCCAAAACCTCTGTGATTTTTACGTTTACAAACTCACCCTCGCCGATTTTTCTGGCTTTGGATGAAAAATAAACCTTGCCGTCAATTTCCGGGCTGTCATATTTACTTCTGCCGAAATACACGCCCGATGCCTTGTCATAGCCCTCGCAAAGCACCTCAAGCACCTTGCCTACCTGCTTTTGGTTGAATTTTTCGTGAATATCAAACTGATTCTGCATCAAAGAATCGTATCTTCTCTGCTTTGTCTTTTCCGAAACTATTCCTTCCTTGATGTTCGCCGCAGGTGTTCCCTCCTCGCAGGAAAATTGGAAAACGCCAAGACGTTCAAACTTTACTTCCTTTAAAAACTCCGCAATTTCCGCAAACTCCTTGTTGCCTTCACCCGGAAAGCCCACTATTACCGTTGAACGTATTGCAATTCCCGGAACATTGTCACGAAGCAGCTTTATTCTTTCTCTTATTAGCTCGCCGTTTCCTCTGCGGTTCATAAGCTTTAAAACCTTATCGGAAATATGCTGAATGGGAAGGTCAACGTATTTTACGATTTTGTCTTCCTCGGCAATGGTCTTTACAAGCTCTTGTGTAATCTCTTCGGGATAACAGTAAAGAATTCTAATCCACTTGATACCGTCAATCTTACAAAGCTCACGAAGAAGCTTATCAAGGCTGTAGGTGCCGTACAAATCAAGACCGTAACGTGTGGTATCCTGCGAAACAAGAATAATTTCCTTTGCCCCCAGCGACACCATTTCCTTTGCTTCCGCAATTATATCCTCCATAGGTCTGCTTCTGAATTTACCTCGAAGATACGGAATGATACAGTAGGTACATCTGTTATCACAGCCCTCGGATATTTTAATATATACGGAATACTCGGGAGTTGTCACAACTCTGTCGCCGCCCATGGGTGAGTTCTCGGGAAGTGTTACGCAGCTGTACTTTGGCTTTTCTCTGTTTCCGCCGTTTTCGTATGCGTACTTTACCGCTTCTGCGATTTTTTCTATATCGCCCACACCGACTATTGCGTCAACCTCAGGCATAAGCTCGAAAATCTCTTCTTTATATCTCTGAGCAAGACAGCCTGTTACAACTATTCCCTTCAGATGTCTGTTTTCTCTCAGCCATGCAACGTCAAGAATTGTTTCAATTGCTTCCTGCTTTGCACTTTCGATAAAAGCACAGGTGTTGACAACCACGACGTCTGCATGAATATCTTCTTCAACAATCTCTATATCGTTTTTCAACAGCACTGCCAGCATCACTTCGGAGTCAAGCAAGTTCTTTGGACAGCCCAGTGACACAAATGCACACTTTATGCTCATGTTTATTTCCTTTCTGTAAACATAATTACCCTTTTTAAAACTTTTCATTATATCATACCACAATTCAAAGAAAAATTCAAGTACAAAATAAATATATTTGAATATTTTTGAAAAATAAAGCTTTTGCAAAATCGTTGTAACCGTCAACAATTTTTGCGGTATTAACTTTACAGAAACAAAAAACAAGCTCTTTTCAAAGAAAAACATCATACAATCATTCCAAAAGTAAGAAAGGAAGATATATTATGAGCATAAAGAACAGACGCATATACATACTGTTAACAAGCTTCCGTGACACAGGCTCAAGGCTTCTGCGTGCCTTTACAGGCTGCCGTCACACACATGCTTCAATAGGTCTTGAAGAGGATATGAACACCTTTTACAGCTTTGTATACAGAGGCTTTATAGTTGAAAAGCTGGGAAGATACTTAAAGCCCGACTCCAAGCCCTACAAATGCCGTCTTTACGAGCTTAAGGTTACGGAAAAGGTTTACAATGCGGTAAAGGACGTAATCGAGGGGTTTAAAAATCTGAAAAGCAGACTGTCATATTCAAAGCTGGGTGTTGCCATGTGCTTATTTAAAATCCCTTACAGAAAAAAATTCAGCTACTTCTGTTCCCAGTTTGTTGCAGAAACCCTCAGACGCTCAAAAGCTGCAAAGCTGAGCCGTGACAGCTCGCTGTATTTTCCCGAGGATTTACCTGCAATATCGGGACTCCGACTTTTATTTTCAGGCAATCACAGGGAACTGTTCAACAAATACTGTGTAAGTCTGAGTATTGTGTAAAAACTCTTCATTTGCAATACCCCTTTATCTGGGACAGCCGCCATGGTGCGGCTTCTTTTTTTATCCTATATGTAAACAATAGCCGCACAAGCAAATTAATACTTGAAATTGTCTTAAATTTGTGATATAATTGCTGTGTATCAATGAAAATAAGGATGTGATTCTTTGAAGAAAACACGTTTAATTGCTGTTTTTTCAAGCGTTTTACTTGGCACGGCGCTCTGCTTTGCTGCAGGAAGTGCCATTGCCTCTACCGACACAGACCCGTTAATTACATTGAGCTATCTTGAAAAGGTGGCATTTCCAAAATTTAAAGAGGATGTTCTTGCCTCAGTTCCAAAGCCCGAAACGCCTGCACCTGCAGTTACCGAAAATGCAAGTGCTTCATACAAGGTTATCGAGGTGCTTAAGGATCAGACAGTGCTTGCAGGCTCTGTATGCGAAATTATTGTTCGTCCCGGAAGCAATGCCGTATGTGTATCTCCCTTTGAGGATCAGGGTATTGCGGACATAACCTTAGGCAACGAAATACTGAACGGTGTGGAAATTCCCGTCAACTCCTACTGTGTAATTCCAAGAGGCGGCGACGGAAGAGGCATCAAGGTTTTAAGCGAAAAAGCATATATAATGATTAGAGGTGACTATACAATTGGCTAACAAGAAGAAGGACTCAAAGAAAATGGCTGTAAGAGTAATTGCAATAGTTCTTGCCGCTTTGTTTGTACTTGGCGGTATAGCTGCAATTCTCCCCTACTAAGCTGCATACTATTTACGGCGCATGGTCTTAAATCAAGGTTATGCGCCGAAAAATTCAAGGAGATTATATGAAAAAAACAAAGCTTTTCCTGCTTTTGCTTATGATGCTTATGTTTTCTTTATGCTGCAGTGCCAAGGAAGACTATGTGCGTGTCGGTCTGAGCTTTGGAAAGAGTGCCGCAAAAAGTGCTTCATTTTCCTTTAGTTCAGGATTTCAGGCAGGCTACATCAATGAGCAAGGTTCTTTTACGCCTGCTATGTTTTTCGCATCAAACGCAGTGCGTGCAGAAAGCACAAGTGCAGGAACATTTAAAATATTTGACAGTGAAAGCGGCGGTGCTCTTTTTGAGTGGCAAAAGGGCAAGGAAGCGGTTATCTGCCCAAGCGGCTCCGACAGAGTCTCGGCTTACACCGTTTACAGCGGCATAAAATACCCGTATTACATAATTCTTTCATCAAATTCGGACGGCAGCTTCAATGTTATAAACTATGTTGAAACAGAGCAGTACATAAAGGGCGTACTTCCGGGTGAGGTTTACCCCAGCTGGCATGAGGAGGCGCTTAAAGCTGCCGCTGTTGCAACAAGAACATTCACCTATCAGAGCCGAGGCGGAAAGCACAAGGCAAACGGAGTGGACCTTTGCAAATCTACCTGCTGTCAGGTTTACAGCGGTATATCAAAGTGTACTGCCACCACAAACAAAGCAACCGACGACACCAAAGGTCAGGTGCTTCTTTACAACGGCAAGCTCATTACCGCCGTGTACCACGCAATAAGCGGCGGCATCACCGAAAGCGCCGCAGGTGCCTGGGGCTCAAGTGCCGCACTTTATCCCTATCTTACGGTAGTTGAAACGCCCTTTGAGGATTATTCAAGTCTGTCAAACGGCAAGTGGAGCAAGTTTATTACCGACAAGGAGCTTTCTGCTCTTGTTGCTTCATCTTCATACAAAAACAAAATTTCAACAAGCATAAAATCCATAACAGTAAACGATTCCACCCCGGGATATCTTAACAACGTAACACTCACCGACACATCGGGAGCAAGCGTTGAGCTTAAAACATCCAGTCAGGTACGCTCATTCTTTTCAAAATATGCCATCAGTGCAAATTTCACCTTAGAGCGTAAATATCTTCCCACAGACAGCGGTCAGACAACCGCCGTTATAAGTGCCGACGGTGCCTACACAACAAGCCCCGACAAAGCTGTTTACTATCTGACAGCCGACGGCAAAAAATCAGCAGCAGGAGCTTCAGGCGGATATCTGCTTGACGGCAAGGGCTACGGACACGGCGTGGGACTGAGCCAGTACGGAAGTCAGTTTGCGGCAAAAGCGGGCTACACCTACACCGAGATTTTAGGCATCTACTACCCCGGAACGGTTATTGCAGACTACTCGGCATTAAACTAAAATAACAAAGGAATGAATTTAATTTGAGAATAAACATTGTATCGGGCGAAGCTATGGCAAGCTATGACAAGGAGCTTGGCTTCAAGGCGTGTATTCCTTTTTCCGAATCCATGATAAGCGGAGTTGTAACGGAAAAAGAGCCTTTCAGTCAGGGATTTATGGCAGAAAGAAGCCGTGTGCTATCTGTTCCCCTTGACAAGTACAGAAAGAGATTTGCTCAGCAGCTTCTTAAAATGCGTTCCACAGACGAGGTGCACGTATACTTCGGCGAGGACTTATTCTGTCAGCTCAATCTCATTACACTTCTTGCCTATCTTGAAAGAATCGGCATCTCAAAGGTAACCTACCACGTTATTTTTGAAGACGAGATGAAGGAAACGGCGTTAATTGAAAATGTGGAAACACAGGGCTTTGGAGAAATATACAAAAAAGTTCTAATAGACCGTGAAACAACAGGAACCTGCCTTGAGATTACCAACAAAGCAATTATGCTTTACAGCGATTACCTTGACAACAACGGTGCTCTTGCAGCCTTCATCAAGTCAAATCCCGAGGACACAGTGCTTCAGCTTACCTTCAAGATTATAAAGCAGTATGCTCAGTACGGTCTTAGCGATGTGCAGTGTGCCGAGGTTATTACAAGAGTAAGAGACTCGGTCGGTCAGCAAGCTGAATAAACTGTAAAAAACGCCATAACACAAAAATCCCCAAGTCAACGACTTGGGGATTCTCATTTCACGTATTACTTTGCGTAATCAACCTTGCGGTTTTCTCTGATAATCATAACCTTAATCTGTCCGGGATATTCAAGTTCATTTTCAATCTTCTTGGCAATATCACGTGCAAGGAAGGTCATTTCATCGTCTCTTACCTCATCGGGCTTAACCATAACTCTGATTTCTCTGCCCGCCTGAATTGCAAAGCACTTTTCTACGCCGTTAAACTCGGTTGCAATTTCTTCAAGTCTCTGAAGTCTCTTGATGTAAGACTCGAGGTTTTCACGTCTTGCACCGGGACGTGCCGCAGATACTGCGTCAGCCGCCTGAACAAGCATTGCAATAACGGTGTTTGCTTCAACATCGCCGTGGTGTGCTTCGATGGCGTGTACGATTTCCTTATTTTCATGGTACTTCTTGGCAAGCTCAACACCAATCTGGATATGTGAGCCGTCAACGTCGTGGTCAACCGCCTTACCGATATCGTGAAGAAGACCTGCACGCTTCGCCAGCATGGTATCAACGCCAAGCTCGCTTGCCATCATACCTGCAATGTGAGATACTTCAATGGAGTGGATAAGTACGTTCTGACCGTAGCTTGTACGGAATCTGAGACGTCCGAGAATCTTGATAAGCTCGGGATTAAGTCCGTGAACTCCTGTTTCAAAGGTAGCCTGTTCGCCTGACTGCTTGATAACAAGGTCAACCTCTTTACGGCTCTTTTCCACCATCTCTTCAATTCTTGCAGGATGGATTCTGCCGTCGGATACAAGCTTTTCAAGTGACATTCTTGCCACTTCTCTTCTAACGGGATCAAAGCTTGAAACGGTAATTGCTTCAGGTGTATCGTCAATAATAAGGTCAACACCTGTAAGGGTTTCGATTGTTCTGATGTTTCTTCCTTCTCTACCGATGATTCTTCCCTTCATTTCATCGTTGGGAAGTGCAACGGTGGAAACGGTTGCTTCGCTTACATAGTCGGAAGCACAGCGCTGAATTGCAAGAGAAATTATGTTTCTTGCCTTATTGTCTGCTTCTTCCTTGTATTCCTGCTCAATTTCCGCAATCTTCATTGCAGCCTCGTGTCTGACTTCAGACTCGATCTTATTAAGCAGGTATTCCTTTGCCTGCTCGCTGGTAAAGCCGGATATCTGCTCAAGCTTTTCAATTTCCTTTGCAATAATATCTTCAAGCTCTGCCTCACGGGCATCGATTTTCTTTCCTCTTTCAAGAAGAGCCTCTTCCTTCTTTTCGTAAAGCTCAATTTTCTTGTCTAAGGATTCTTCCTTCTGCTGTGCGTGCTTTTCAAGACGTGAAACTTCGTTTCTTCTCTCCTTAAGCTCGCTTTCCATTTCGTTTTTGCTCTTGAGAATTTCTTCTTTGGCTTCGATTAAAGCCTCTTTCTTTTTGGTTTCGGCTGTTTTCTTGGCTTCTTCAACTATGCGTTTTGCTTCCTGCTCGGCACTGTTGATTTTGGCTTCGGCGATATGCTTTCTCATTACGATACCCACAATTACGCCTATAACCAGTCCAAGAAGTGCGCCTATAACCGCTGTGATTATAGGATTCAAAATAAAAGCACCTCCTTCGTCGTACATAATAACAAAACAGGTGCAATACAATATCAAACATATAACACTCCATCATAAAACGTGCATGGAGCTTTTTAAAAAATACAACAACCTCGGGGGCTTATATCCCGAACAATTGCCAGCAAATCTATTTAAGCCTTAAACGGCAGATGTATATTAAAAAATATATGTCAACACTGTAAAGCACACAAAAATAATAAATGTTATTTTGTAACCCTACAATGTTGACATTATACATCATTTTCATCAAATTGTCAATAGCACTTTGTCAATTTTAACACAAAATATGATATTTTAAATAGGTATAATATACAATATATCCTTATTCAAGTATATAAACCTGCATTTGGCGTCTGCCGAACTGAATACATTCATCATATGACATATATGCAAGGTCTACAATATTTCCCTTTATCGCCCCGCCCGTATCCTCGGCAATGCCGTAGCCATATTCCACAGAGCCTGTAATAAACATTTTCGTATGAAGAGGTATTACCTTTGGATCTACTGCAACAATTCCCTTACGGAGTGTCTGTCCCGTTGCCGTTGTCATTGTGGTATATGGAGGAAGATAAGTATAAGCTGTTGCTTCCATCTGCTTTCTGTAGGAATAGTGATAAACGGTGCCGTCCTTTGCAGTTACCGTTCCGCCAACACCCACATTCACAAGCTCATCAACAGGCTTTACAAGAATGTTTTCTGTATAAACAGCTTCCTCTGCTTTTTTTCCGTTAACATACTTTACAAGATATGTTCTTGTAGCAGAGCCGTTTTTGCCTTGGCTGACAATTTCTCGTGTGCCCTTTGGAATAGTGTCAATTCCGTTTTCTACAGTACCGAAGGGAACAACCTCCGTTCTGATTTCCGTCTTATATTCCACTCTGTCAACGCTGATATGAGCCTTTTCGTCAAGCAGTGTATCCGAATCAAGGTTTACAATATCGCAATGCTCAAGGTCAATACCTGCATTATCAAGAAAGCTTCCGCAGTCGCTTTCGTCCGTAAGATACAGCTTTTCCGTGCCCATATGATAAAGCTCAACGCACACAGGTTTTTCAGCACATTCTGTCTCTGATGCTTCGCTCATTCTTACAAGCATCATATTTTCACCTTCCGAGCCGCACACAAGTGACTCGTCAAAATCATTTCTCTGCAATATATCTGTTTCTACTGCCTGTACGTAAAACGGCATTAACACCGACATCATAAGCGTAATACAGCATATTACAGCGATTATTACGGCAGGTGTTTTCATTTTGTTAATAATCAAAGCCGTTCTCCTTTCAAAGCATTTTTTGAAAAATCGGTCTTTTTCCGACCGGCTGAGTATCTTAACACAAAGGAATTGTGCTGTCAAGCCTTTTAACAAAATGTTCACGACTTTTTACTATTATATTATCTGTTTCGGCGATTTATGAACGTTATTTCGTCGATTTTTCGCAAAAAAGAGACCTGAAGCGAAAACCGTTCTCTTCAAGTCCCAAAATCCATCTGATTTACAACTATTTAATAATTCCGGATTTTCCTATAATGTCAACAATTTTTTCAAGCTCCTCTGCTTCTTTTACAAGGGCAAAGCGCACAAATCCTTCGCCGTTTTCTCCGAAAGCAGCACCGGGAGTACATATAACCCCTGTCTTTTCCATAAGCAAATTACAGAAATCAACGCTGTTTGTGTAACCGTCGGGAAGCGGCGCCCATACAAACATTGTACCCTTGGAATCAGGCACATTCCAGCCGATTTTTCTGAAAGAGCCGCAAAGAGCATCACGTCTTCTCTGATACTCAAGTCTCTGATTTTCAACAACGCTTCTGTCAAGCTTCATTGCGGCAATTGCGCCGTACTGAACAGGCTTGAACACGCCGAAATCGTACTGTGAACGAAGCAGTTTGAAGGCATCGATAACCTCCTTATTACCTACGGCAAAGGAAATTCTCGCACCTGTAATATTAAAGGACTTGGACAGCGAATAAAATTCAATACCCACATCCTTTGCTCCTTCAAGAGAAAGGAAGGAAAAGCTTTCGTTACCGTCAAAAATAATATCGGAATATGCGTTATCGTTGATAATTATAAAGCCGTACTTCTTTGCAAGCTCTATAACTTCCATATACATTTCCTTTGTTGCAACCGCACCTACGGGATTTGACGGATAAGAGAGAATGATAAACTTTGTTCTTTTAAGAATATCCTCGTCAAGCTCCTTAAGCTTTGGCAGATAATTATTTTTTGCAAGAAGAGGATAAAACTGCATATCCGCTTCGCCGAAATATGCTCCAACTTCAAAAATGGGATAACCGGGATCGGGAAGCAGCACCACATCGTCTTTATCGCAAAGAGCAAGCCCGATATGTCCTATTCCCTCCTGAGAGCCGTGAACTGCCGTTATTTCATCGGGTGCAATATCAACGCCAAAGCGTTTCTGATAGTATTCAACAAAGGTTTCCACAAGCTCGGGAAGCTCGGTCAGGGCATATTTGTAGTTTTCGGGAAGAGTACAAGCCTGTGACACAGCCTTCATAACATCTTCGTGAGGCTTGAAATCGGGAGTGCCGATGGAAAGGTTATAAATTGTTCTGCCTTCATCAAGAAGCTGCTGTTTTTTCTCATCAAGGCTTGCAAATATTCCTGTCTGAAAATGGTTTAATCTTTTTGCTTTTGCTGTTTTCATTTTTAATTCCTCTTATGTATAATTATCATTATTCTACATATATATAATGCTGTTACTTTTTATATACCCGTATATTATACGCCCTGCAAGCTCTGTTGTCAAGTAAAATTACCCAAGCAATATAACAAAATGTTTTCAAAAATTACATACACCGTTACAGCACTTCTGCTAAATTATATAGTATAAAGAAAAAATGGAGGTTATCACTATGTCAATTGATATGTCCGCACTCAACAAGGTTTCCTACGGTCTGTTTGTTCTCACCTCAAAGCTTGGTGACAGGCACGGCGGCTGTATAATAAACACGGCAATGCAGTTAACTGCAGATCCAATAACCTTTTCTGTTGCTGTCAACAAGCAAAACTTCACTCACGATATGCTAATGAAAAGCGGAAAGCTGAATATTTCGGTTATATCTCAGTCTGCGCCCTTTGATTTATTCAAGCACTTCGGCTTCCAAAGCTCAAGAGATGTTGACAAATTTGCAGACTTCAAAGATGCCAAATTAAGCGAAAACGGACTTTATTATCTCACAAAGCACTGCAGTGCCGTAATATGTGCAAAGGTAGTGCATACCATTGACTGTCAGACTCACACGCTGTTTATCGTAAGTCTTACAGATGCCTTTACGGTATCCGAGGAAGAGCCTGCCACATATGCTTATTATCACAAGCACATAAAGCAAGCGGCAAAGCCCTCCGAAGAAAAGAAAAAGGGATATGTCTGCAAAATCTGCGGATACGTTTACGAAGGCGATCCCTTGCCCGAGGACTTTATCTGTCCGTGGTGCAAGCATCCCGCATCGGATTTTGAAAAGCTGTAATCTGCTTTACGCACCCATTTACACCGATGTACAAAATGCCCTGTCAGATTTTTTTGACATTTAACTGATAAAAAACGGAGTGTTCATATTGAGTGCTCCGTTTTTTGGTTAAATACAGTTTTCGGATTAGTATGGCAAAAATGATATACTGCTTTGCCGTATGACATAATATCCGTTCCTCCATATGCCGAAGGCATATATCATCGCACTTAAGTGCGATATCATACCGTAGGTATATCACCTGTTCCGAAAGGAACGGATATCATCTCAAAAATTTTGCTTTTTTGCGTATAATCTTTAACCTTTGAAGAATCACGGCAACGCCGTGTATATCATCAAGACGAAGTCTTGCATATCATCAACTCCGTAGGAGTTGTATATCATCATTGCGAAAGATAATACAGCTTGACAGCTGATGAGATACACGCTTACGCGTGATGATATGCGCCTGCGGCGATGATATACCATTGCTTTCGCAATGGATAAAAAAACGACAGGATGAAACCTGTCGTTTTTTGGTGACCCGTACGGGAATCGAACCCATGTTTTCGCCGTGAGAGGGCGATGTCTTAACCGCTTGACCAACGGGCCTTAATTGGTACTTGCATATTGTAGCACAACAAAAAGATTTTGTCAAGATGTTTTCACAAAAAACAAAGCCAAAAAATTATTATTTTTTTCAAAAAAGGTATTGACAAACTAGAATTAATGTGATAAAATAATTGACGTTGTGAGCGAGGAAGCTTGCAGACAGCCCAATATAGCGGAATTGTGTAACGGTTAGCACGACAGACTCTGACTCTGTTTGTCTGGGTTCAAATCCTAGTTCCGCTGCCAAAAATCCAACTCTTATGAGTTGGATTTTTTATTTGTGTCCGCAAGGTCACAACATCGTTTGCCCGCAGTGCAACACCGATTGAAGCAAAGCGAGATCATTAATGTATCATTCGGACACAACAGCAACGGAGCACCCGTTTGGGGTGCTCCGATTTTTGTTACTGTGCTTTAGGGACGTCTGCAATCCTTGTCAGAACAGTATTATCAATACGGTAAGCAAGCTTTATACCGGTCAAAGCTCCGTCAACCGCTGTTTTGAAGGGCTGTGATATAAATTTTTCTGCTTTTTACATATACTATATTATACCCTTTTAATACACTTGTCAAATTTATTACATGAAAAACATAAAAATCCGAACAATTTTAATAAAATTTCCCATAATCGGATGTTCAATTTTTACATTTTTTTGCGATTGATGAAAAAAAGCCCCATAAAATGAAATAACGCACCGAATCGGTGCGTCTGCAATCATGTAAAACAAGCTGCTATTTCATTCAAATGCCTAGGGGATTAAAGTCCAAGTGAAGCCAAGCTTTCAAAAAGAACCTCTGCATTGATGAGAGCTTCGTTTTCTGCTTCTCCACTTGCGTTGAGGATATCCTGAGCCGAAACCGCGGACACTTCAACTTCGGGTGTTGCGTAAGTCTTCTTCATAAGAAAAATCCTCCCACCTAATTGTTGCCTTCATTGTACACCCGTCAAAGAAAAATGTCAACTGTTATTTTTAACAAAATATCATTTTCGTTTTATGGTATATTGCACAAACAGCATAGCTTTAAACTTTTTTGGGATAACTTTGTTAAAAAACTGTAATCTCATTGACATTTGAGAGCTATGTGAATATAATAATTAACGTGTTAACAGTTAGCGTGTTAATTAATTTACAGGGAGTTGATAAGTTGTCACAAGTATTTGACAAAGAACGTGCACACGATACCTTTTTCGGTATGCTTCAAACCGACAGGCTGCACAGAAGCGTGGTTGAGGATTTTCTGTCGGTGCTGGGAATACACAGAAGCCAGCATCTTACACTGCTGTATCTGTCAAAATCCGAAAACTGTCCGTCGCAAAAGGCTATTGCAGAGCATTTTAAAATAAGTCCTGCCGCAGTTACGGTAACCTTGAAAAAGCTTGAAGAGGGCGGCTATATACTGCGCAGCAGCGTAGAAAAGGATTCAAGATACAACAGCATTGCCCTTTCCGAGAAAGGAAAAGAAGTTGTTGCACAGTCAAGAAAGCTTTTTGAGGAAACAGACATTGCAATGTTCAGCGAATTTACCGATGAGGAATACGAGCTGTTCAACAGATGCATAAACAAAATGATGGACGGTCTTACCAAATTCAGGCAAAACCGCAACACAAATCAATTGTAGAAAGGAAGAATGTAACTTGAATCGTTGGTTTAAATACATAAAGCCCTACCTGCCCTATTTCATACTTGGACCGTTATGTATGATTATCGAGGTGCTGGGCGAGGTTTTTATGCCCCGTCTTATGGCAAAAATCATTGACACGGCGGTAGTTGAAAACGTGGCAACAGGCAATTGGAAAGGCGTACTTATAATTGCGGCAGGTATGATTGTACTTGCACTTATAATGATGCTGGGAGGCGTTGGAGGCGCATACTTCGGTGCAAGAGCCTCTGTCAACTTCGGTGCAGACCTTCGTCTTGACGTCTACAGAAAAATACAGAAGTTTTCCTTTGCAAACATTGACAAATTCAACACAGGCTCACTTGTTACACGTCTGACAAATGACGTAACACAGCTGCAGAACTTTGTCAATATGCTGCTTCGTATGTTTCTGCGCTCACCCGGTATGCTTATCGGTGCCGTTATTATGGCAATACGCATAAATCCGAAGCTCGCTCTCATTCTTGCAATCACCATTCCCATAATGCTGTGCTTTATCGGCATTATCATTAAGGTAGGCTTTCCACGTTTCGGCAGAATGCAGACCAAAATCGATGCTCTCAACTCAACGGTACAGGAAAATCTTACCAACATCCGTGTTGTAAAGAGCTTTGTACGTGAAGAGCACGAGCAGGACAAATTTGAAACTGCAAACCGCAACCTTAAGCAAGCGGGTATTCACGCCATAAGCGTTATGATTTTTATGTCCCCTCTTATGATGCTTCTTATGCACCTGACCTCAATTGCCGTTATATGGTTTGGCGGCGGTCAGGTAATTGTGGGCACAATGAGTGTTGCGGATTTATCTTCCTTTATTACATATATCACACAGATTCTTATGTCCCTTATGATGTTCTCAATGCTGTTTATGAGCACCAGCCGTGCTTTTGCTTCTGGCAAGAGAATATGTGAGGTTATGGATGAAAAAATCGACCTTGATGATGCACTTGCTTCTCGGAAGGACAAGGAAGTTACCGAAGGTACAGTTGAATTCAAGGACGTATCCTTCCGTTACTACAAGGACAGCGAGGAAAAGGTGCTTAACAACATCAACCTTGTCATTCCCGCAGGAAAAACAGTGGGCATTATCGGCTCAACGGGAAGCGGTAAGACAACACTTGTTTCTCTTATTCCAAGACTTTACGATGCCGACGATGGCGAGGTGCTTGTTGACGGTGTAAATGTAAAGGAATACTCCCTTAAAAACTTAAGAAACGGCGTAGGTATGGTGCTTCAGAAGAACGTGCTGTTTTCGGGAAGCATCAGGGACAATCTTCTCTGGGGTGACGAAAACGCAGACGACGAAACAATCATAAACGCCGCAGAAAGTGCACAGGCACACACCTTCATTTCCTCCTTCAAGGACGGATATGACACCGAGCTTGAGCAGGGCGGAAGCAACGTTTCGGGCGGTCAGAAGCAAAGACTTTGTATTGCAAGAGCACTGCTGAAAAAGCCCAAGATTCTCATTCTTGACGACTCCACAAGTGCCGTTGACACAGCAACCGAAGCAAGAATAAGACACGCCTTTGCAAATGAGCTGCGTGACTCTACCAAAATCATCATTGCACAGCGTATCGGCTCTGTAAGGGATGCGGATATGATTATCGTTGTAAACGAAGGCGAAATCACAGGCATCGGAAGCCATGCACAGCTTCTTGAAAACAACAAGGAATATCAGGAAATATACTACTCACAGGTTGACGGAAAGGAGGACAAGTAAATGGCAGGAAGAAATTTACAGGAGCTTAAAAGCCGTTACAACAGCTCCTCCTCAAAATTCGGCGGTTCGGGCGGTCCGGGCGGTCCGGGCGGCGGTCCGAGAGGACCGGGGGGTGCTGCAATGCGCGGTGCATCAAAGCCCAAAAACGTAATGCCAACCATAAAACGTCTTTTCGGATACATTTCACAGTACAAGGCAAAGCTGATTTTCGTTATGTTCTGCATGGCATTCAGCACAGGCTCTACACTTATTTCAGGCTATATGTTAAGACCTGTCATCAACAACATTGCAGACCTTAGCACCTCTGCTTCCGACAGAATCAAATATCTGATTGTAATGCTCGGCGTTTTGCTTGCCGTTTACTTTATCGGCGTTGCCTCCACCTACATACAGAGCAGAACCATGCTGAGAATATCACAAAGTGCCATTGAAACCTTAAGAAACGATTTATTCAGAAAGGTACAGCGTCTTCCTCTTCGTTTCCACGACAACGAAAACACAGGCGAAATTATGAGCC
This sequence comes from Eubacteriales bacterium, assembly GCA_045539625.1. Taxonomy (GTDB): domain Bacteria; phylum Bacillota; class Clostridia; order Oscillospirales; family CAG-382; genus UMGS1387. The sequence goes on from JAZQFS010000025.1 coordinate 69,754, forward strand.
GTTTTACCAACGACGTTGACAACATCGGTATGATGCTTGACTCAACAATTGTAAGCCTTGTTTCAGGCACCGTCACGCTTATCGGCACACTTTGCATGATGCTCTACACCAACGTATGGCTTTCAATTATCATTCTTGTGTGCACTCCCCTGTTTCTCAAGGCAGGCGGAAAGATTGCTTCTTCAAGCAGAAAATTCTATTCTGCACAGCAGGCGTCCTTAGGTGCTGTGAACGGCTACATTGAAGAGTCGGTTACGGGACAGAAGGTTGTAAAGGTATTCAACCACGAACAGGCTTGTATTGACGAGTTTGCACTTCTCAACGATGACCTGAGACGCACCCAGATAAACGCCAACTTCTTCGGCGGCATTATGGGCCCCGTAATAGGAAATATGAGCCAGGTGAGCTACAGCATAACGGCAGGTGTGGGCGGTATTCTGTGTGCTCTGGGCAAATTCGACATCGGCGGTCTTACGGTTTTTGTAAACTACGCAAGACAGTTTTCACGTCCCATTAACGAAATATCAATGCAAATGACAACGGTTTTCTCGGCTCTTGCAGGTGCTGAACGTGTTTTTGCCGTAATGGACAAGGAACCTGAACAGCCCGACAGTGAAAATTCCGTTGCAATGCCCGATATGAAGGGACACGTAATCTTAGACAATGTATCCTTCGGCTATGTTCCAGAAAAGACGGTTCTTAAAAACATTTCGCTGTACGCAAAGCCGGGGCAAAAAATAGCTTTTGTCGGCTCGACAGGTGCAGGTAAAACCACTGTTACAAACCTTCTCAACCGCTTTTATGATATTGACGAGGGCACAATAACCATTGACGGCGTAAACATCAAGGACATAAAGCGTGAGGATTTGCGAAAGAACATCACCATGGTGCTTCAGGACACCCACCTGTTCACAGGTACGGTTATGGAAAACATCCGTTACGGCAGACTTGATGCTACAGACGAGGAAGTCATTGCCGCCGCAAAAACAGCAAGTGCACATTCCTTCATCATGCGACTTTCCGACGGCTACAATACAGTGCTTGAGGGAGACGGTGCAAACCTTTCTCAGGGACAAAGACAGCTTTTAAACATTGCACGTGCGGCTCTCAGCAAAGCACCCATACTTGTTCTTGACGAAGCTACAAGCTCTGTTGACACAAGAACAGAACGTCACATTGAGCACGGCATGGACAGACTTATGAAGGACAGAACAACCTTTGTTATAGCTCACAGACTCTCCACGGTACGCAATTCAAACGCCATTATGGTGCTTGAAAACGGCGTGATAGTCGAAAGAGGCGACCACGATGACCTGCTGCGTCAGAAAGGCAGATACTACGAGCTTTACACAGGCAAAAAAGAGCTTGACTGATTGTAAAAACAAAAAAACACTGACATATTAAACGGGCACTCCCAAATCGGAGTGCCCGTTGCTTTTCATTATCAATTATTTTTCAAGCATTATGCTTACTGCTTTATACGCTATTGCAAGTCCTGCCGCAGGCGGTACAAAGGCACTGCTTGCAGGGGTGCTTCTTGTTGCTTCACCTTCGTCATCAGGCTGAAACAGAGGTGATTTCGGCTCTTCCTCCGAATAAACCACCGTCAACTTTTTTATGCCGTTTTTCTTGCACAGCCCTCTCATAACCCTTGCAAGAGGGCAGGTCTTTGTCTTATAAATATCGGTAACGACAATTTTTGTGGGATCAAGCTTATTGCCCGTTCCCATTGAGCTGATTACGGGAATATCAAGCCGGCAGCAACGCTTTACAATATCAATTTTTGCACTTACCGTATCAACGGCATCGATTACAAAATCATATTGGGAAAGGTCTATTTTCTCGGCGTTTTCGGGAAGATAAAACATATTGAAGGTTGTACACTCAATACAGGGATTTATCTGCTTAAGCCTTTGCCTCATAACCTCTGTTTTATACTGTCCGACAGTATCTTCAAGTGCAATAATCTGCCTGTTTCTGTTGGAAACGCTGACTTTATCGTTGTCCACAAGGTCAATTCTCCCCACACCGCTTCTTGCCAGTGCCTCGCACACATATCCGCCAACGCCTCCAACGCCGAAAACAATAACCTTTTTGCAGGACAGGCGTTGTACTGCATCATTTCCCACAAGCATCTCGAAGCGAAGAAATTTTTCACTCATTTGTGTTTTCCTCCTTTACGGGAGAGGTGCTTTTTCTCTTTTTTCTGCTTGTACGCCGCCTTGAAGGACGTCTTGTACCTGCCTTTTCAAAATACTCACGTGTTTTTTCATCAAGTATGTAAATCTGCTGGCTGACGGAAAAGGTTTTCTGAGGCGTTTCGCAAATCTTTATAACCGCCATAAACGAGCCGTCCTTTTCACAGCAGCCTTCGATGTGATACTTGCTGTTGCCGATGCGTTTTGGCTTTTCAAGCTTCATTTTTTCTCCGCAGCAGGGACAGGCAGGACGTGTTATAAACTTATTTGCCCATATATCGTCACGGTTTTTGATGTGCCTGAATTTTCTCTTTACAAGAACAGGACTTGTCTTATCCCCTTTTGCCTCGTGCGACGGCATATACTTGAGGTTTTCTATGCCCTTTTTGAGGTCAAGATGCTTGCACACCGCCGCCGTGTATTCTGCATCGTTAAGGGCATCGTGAAGCTGTTCGTCAACCGTTATGTCAAAGTAATCAAGAGCATAGGACAGTGCATACTGTCTTTTTTCAAGCCCCATCTGAGCGCAGAAAATCATCTGCAGATTATAATGGTTGGGTATCCATCTGTCATCCAGTCCGTGAAAGGCGTGGTTGTTGCGTAGTATTCTCACATCATCGTAGCCCCATATGAGAAGCACAAATTCTTCACCGCACCATTGTCTGAAGCTTTCCATTGCTCCTTGAAAGCTGTCGCCCATATCAAGCATTTCATCTGTTATGCCCGTAAGCTGCTTTATGACCTTATTCATTGATGTCAGGCTTACGGGCTTTATTATTTTTCTGAAGGACGAAAGGCGCAGAGCGTCTTCTGACAGCTTCACTGCACCTATCTGTATTATTTCGTTTTTCATACAAACGCCGTTTTTACACAGCACCGCCTCACCGTAGCCCGGCTGATTCCATTCCATGTCAAGAACTATATAATTCATTTTACGCTCCTGCATTTTTATCATTGGAAACAGTATAACACATTTTATCCGCCGTTTCAACGGTTTTTTCTGTTTTATTTTACTTATTTTTCTATTCCTCGAAGTTTTCCGACACCACAGCCTTTCCCATTCTGTCGCAAAGCTCCTTTGCCGCCTCAAAGTTCGCCGCCTCGCTGATGATTTTAAACCCTCTTACTCTTCCGGGTATTACCGTCACCGTCCCCGAGGAGGTTTTCACCGACACTCCGTTTTCTCGGCGCTCTGCACTGCCGTAAAGACTGCAAAGCCTTTCCATGGAGTGTGCCCTGCTCTTTTCTCCGTAATAGGTATCGGTATATATTTCAAAAGCCGAAAGACCTTCCTTTATTTCCTTAATTCTTTTTCCGCTTACCGCCATAAGGCAAAGCAATGCGCAAAGACAAAAGCCCGCTTCCCTGCATACAAGAAAATCAAGAAGCTTTGCTTCAAGAAGCGCACTTGTAACGGAAAATATATTTTTGCAGTCTGCACCCGTTTTCTTGGCTTCTCTTTCAAATGAAAAGGGCTGGTTTTCATTTATATATGCTTGGGAAAGACCTATGTCCACCGTTTGCGGTGAATACAATGCACAAAGGCTGTGGTGAAAATCCATTTGGGAGCTGTTGTCCTTTACAGTAAAGCCTTCATTGTCAAATTTTACCGTAAGCTTATTGTTCCTGCTGTTATCGCTGTGGGTACAGAATTGGGAAATCACCGCCGAAAGTGCCTTTTTTCTCTCATTATCCTCACCGTCAAAGGAAACATCAAAATCAAAGCAAGGAAGTCCGCACAGCATATTTTTTATGCCCTGCTTTGCTGCAAGTGCATATATTTGTGAAGCTCCCTCAATCTTCAGAACACGGCATTTTTCGGACTCTTCACTTTCCTTTATGCGGCAGGATACGCTGTACTGTTTTGATATTTTTCTCTCGAGGCTGTCGGAGATTTTTTCGCCGCTTGGAGTGAAAAGTACAATTTCAGCCTTTTCTCCCATTCTTTCAACAACAGCCGTTACATCGGCAGGATAATATACCGAAGCGAAAGCGGCGAGAGACGAATCGGCATCGGAAAGCTCAAGAACGGTAACATTGCCGCCGCAGCCTTCAATAAAGCTCTGTCTCAGTTTGCAATCTTCACATATGAGACATATGCTTATTTGCTTTTTGCCGTCTTCAATCGACAGGCACAGACTTCTTGCAAAATTTCCTACATCATCTTCACGGCACACCGCCGTTCCGTCATCAACAAACATACTTTCGCCGTCCTTGGTAAAATTGTTTTTTATCATTCTTCCGTCACAGTACACAGAGGTGTTTTTTTCAAGCACCGTTCCTTCCTTTATGACACAGCCGTCGGCTATAACGCAACCTTTTTCAAGTATGCAGTTTTCGCCAACCTTTACTCCGTCACCTATAATCACACCGCTTAAAGAGCTTCCTTTACCAATATACACTCCGTCTCCCAAAACACTGCCCGACACCGTGCAGTCTTTTTCCACCGTACAGTCATCACCGCACACAAAGCCGTCATCAAATACAACATTGCTTCCGATAACGGCGTTTTCGCCGATATATACGCTGTCCCTTGCATCGATGCCCACTTTTTTCAGCTTTTCCGAGAAAATTTCATCGGGTTTTACCGACAGCACCTGTCCTCTGCAGGCGTCTATATTACAACCAAGGTAATCGTCAAAGCTTCCTATATCGCACCAGTAGCCGTCGCAGACTAACGTTCTCACATCATACCCCTCTTTTATAAGCCTCGGGAACAAATCCTTTGAAAAATCATATACTTTGTCTTTGGGTATTGCATCAACCGCACGCTTTGACAAAACATAAATTCCCGTATTCACCGTATCCGACACCACCTTTTTCCACGGCGGCTTTTCATCAAGCCCGTATACCTTTCCCTTTTCATCACACAAAACAACGCCGAAGGATGTGGGATTGTCCCATCGTCTGCTGACTATTGTGACATCTGCTTTGCTGACGTTATGGAATAAGAGAATTTTTTCAAGGTCAAAGTCAAAAATTCCGTCTCCCGACAGCACAAGGACGGTTTCCCCGATGTTTTCACAGCATTTTTTCACTCCTCCTGCCGTACCCATAGGCGTTTCTTCAAGTACAAGGCGGGCGTTTTTGTATTTGCTTATACACCGTTCCACACTCTGCCACTTATAGTGTGCCGATACCGAAATATCGCTCACCCCAAGGTTTTCAAGCTTTTCCATTGCTATGTCAAGTACGCTTTTGCCCAAGATTTTCATTAACGGCTTCGGGCGGCTGTCGGTAAGAGGTGCAAGTCTTGTGCCGAAGCCACCGGCAAGCACTACGGCGCTTATTTTTTTCGACTCCATATTGCTCAGTTCCTTCCAGAATGTACTGCCTGTATGATTTGCACTTTTTTCCCGTCTATTCATTTTTGCAACAATGTTTACAAATTTATGTAATGTAAGGACTAAAAAACTATTGAAAAATCACTTGTATTATAGTACAATATAATCGGAATAAAAAAAGTGCGCCTACAGTCGCCGAAAGGATGGTCAAACGTATGAAAAACAGAAAATCAAGGTTGCTTTTTGCCGCTTGCTTAATTGTACTTTTTGTGTGCAGTCTTATGTGCTTTGCAGAGCAAGCTGTGTTTACCCAGCACAAGGTAATTCTCAGCTATGACAAGCAGGCAAACACCGTTGATGCCGACATTTACATTTCAAAGGGTACGGCAATAGTCGGCTATTGCAGCTTTACCTATGACAGCAGTGTGCTTCAGCTTACCGATGTCAACGGAAATGCAGTAAATGCAGGAAATGTTCCATCCTTCAGCCAAGACGGAAGTATATTTCTTGACGATGTTATCACAGCCCACAACGGCGTTGTGATTACCGATATAGGCAAGGGAACGCCTAACCTTGTCAACCCCGAAGAAGGCTACTTTATGTTTGCGTGGTTTCTCCCGGGAAGTATTCCCTGCTTAAGTGCAAACGAAGGTGTCGATGTGCTTATTGCAAGTGTAAAATTTGAGCTTATAGACGACATAACCTATGAAGAGTTTGACAAGGATACCTTCTGGGTTGCCGACAGCGAAGTTACCGACAAGGTCAAGGGCTGGTATCCCGGCATTGTTGTTATGAACGACAAGCAGCAGCAGTTCAACTTTGACGGCACTGTTGAAGACGGCGATCTGTTCCTGCTGGAATATGAATTTGAAGACCTTGAAGGTTATTTTAAGCCTTCAGAAAAGCCTGAAAACGAGCCCGACACTGAGCCCGATAATGAGCCTGATACTGAACCCGACGTTGAGCCCGATGCAGAACCCGATGTTGAGCCTGATACTGAACCCGATGCAGAACCCGATGTTGAGCCTGATACAGAGCCCGATACCGAGCCCGATACTGAGCCCGACACTGAGCCTGATACCGAGCCTGATACAGAGCCCGATACTGAGCCTGACACTGAGCCTGACACTGAGCCCGATACCGAGCCTGATACAGAGCCTGATACAGAGCCCGATGACACACAGGACAAGGACACAACAACAGTTCTTGCAGAAAACACGGCTTTCAAAGCAGACTTCAGACTTGAAATAACAAAGACAGACTCCACCGTACATATATCCTGGGAAAAGCCATCGGACATAGATAAGCTTGAAAATTATGTTGCCGTACTTTGCGACGGTGATTACAATGTAATAAAGGAAGTTGTTATTTTCAACTCCAGCACCTCCTACACCTTCAAGAATTTAAAGGACGATTTTACATACAAGCTTTACTTCTACGGTGCAGACGGCAATAACACCTACTGTTCGGACATATACACAGTAAAAACCCCTGCTGCACAGAACAAAGAGCCCATAATTTTCAACGTCACATACGATGCAGGCAAAGGCAGGCTTTACGGTCTTGAAGCCGAGGACGTGCTCTTCGGTGAGCTTCTTACCAAAGTTCCCGCAGTAACTGCTCCCGACGGCAAGTATTTTGCAGGCTGGACAAAGGACGGAAAAAGCTTATACAATGTATCTCTTCCCGTTTACTCTTCTGTAAAGCTCAAGGCTTTGTATACCGATGTTTCTCCCGTCACAGCCTCTTCATACATAACAGGCTACACCGACGGCACCTTCAAGCCTGACGGGCTTATTACACGTGCGGAAGCGGCTTCGCTTATAGCAAGGCTTTCGCCTGAATTTGATTCCGTTCAAAGCTTTTTCCACGGCTTTTCCGACTGTACGGAGGGTGCATGGTACGAAAAGGCAGTTGCCTTCTGCAGCTCAAAGGGATACATTACAGGCTACCTTGACGGCACCTTCAATCCTTCGGGCAACATTTCAAGAGCGGAATTTGCAACAATTCTTGTAAGAGTATTCTCATTTGATGTTCAGAACAAAACAGATGTATTTTCCGATATGAGCGGTCATTGGGCTTGTCCCTATGTTTCACAGCTTTTCGGTGCAAGTATTGTTACTCCCGATGAAAACGGCAAGTTCAGACCGTCTGAAAAGCTTACCCGTAAAGATGCCGTTGTGATGCTCAACAAGTGTCTGGGTATTACCCCCGACAAGGCTGCCATTGACAGCTATCTTGACAGTAACGGCTACAAATTCACCGACGTTGAACAGTACAAGGACTGCTTCTATCCCATTATGGCGGCAACCCTTAAAGACGAGGACTACAACAGATAACTTATGATAAAACGTTTCTTAAAGTATTACACATTTCACAAAAAGCTGTTTATTCTTGACATGGCAGCCTCCCTTCTTGTGTCGCTTGTGGGCATTGTTTACCCCATTATCACAAGAACACTGCTCAATGATTTATTTCCCAATAAGAATTACAAAATGATAGCTGTTTTCGGAAGCCTTTTGCTTTTGCTTTACATTGTCAAAATGCTGCTCAACTACTTTATCCAGTACAAAGGGCACGTTATGGGCGTAGAAATGCAGGCACAGATGAGAAGCGATATGTTCGCCCATCTTGAAAAGCTCCCCTTCAGCTTTTACGACAGCGAGGAAACAGGCAAAATCATGTCACGTATGACCAACGACCTTATGAACGTGACAGAGCTTGCCCACCACGGTCCCGAAAATCTTATCATTTCGTCTATTACCATCATTGTTTCCTTTATTTATCTGTCCACCATCAACATTTATCTTACACTTATAATTTTCGCCTGTGTTCCCTTTCTTGTTATCACGGCAGCGGTGCTTAGAAAAAAGATGACAGCCGCTTTTCTTGCAAGCAGAAAGGCTGTAGCGGAAATAAATGCTTCACTTGAAAGCAGCATTTCAGGCATACGTGTGACAAAGGCATTTACAAATGCACAAGAAGAGCAGAAGAAGTTTGAGCAAGGCAATGAAATGTTCGTTTCTGCACGAAGCGAAGCTTATGATGCAATGGGACGCTTCCACAGTGCAACGGCATTTATCAATGACATCTTCAACGTAATTGTTCTTGTGGCAGGCGGCTTCTTCCTCTTTAACGGAAGCATTGATTTCGGCGATTACTCCGCCTTTGTGGTATCGGTAACGCTGTTTACCTCTCCCGTTATGACTCTCATCACCTTCACAGAACAGTTTCAGGACGGCTTCACGGGCTTCAGACGTTTCCTTGAAATCATCGACAAGGAGCCTGAAAAGGATGCACCCGATGCCGAGGAATTATCGTCTGTTGAGGGGCACATCCGCTTTGAAGGAGTAACATACGGCTATGATGACAGCAAGGAGGTTCTCAAAGACGTTTCCATTGACATCAAAAAGGGACAGACCTTTGCTCTTGTAGGTCCTTCGGGCGGCGGAAAAACAACAATCTGCCATCTTATCCCCCGTTTTTATCCTGTTGAAAGCGGAAGCATTTTAATTGACGGCAAGGACATTTCAAAGGTTACTGCAAAGTCACTTCGTCAAAATATAGGTATTGTTCAGCAGGACATATACCTGTTCAACGCAAGCATAAAGGAAAACATTCTTTACGGAAGGCTTGGTGCAAGCGACGAAGAAGTAATTGAGGCGGCAAAGCGTGCCAACATTCACGATTACATTATGACGCTTCCCGACGGCTATGAAACACAAATAGGAGAACGCGGCGTTAAGCTGTCGGGCGGTCAGAAACAGAGGCTGTCAATTGCAAGAGTATTCCTCAAAAACCCCGCCATTCTCATTCTTGACGAGGCGACGAGTGCTCTTGACAACACAACGGAAATTCTTATCCAAAAGGCTCTTGACGAGCTTTGCCGGGGCAGAACAACAATAGTTGTTGCCCACAGGTTATCCACCATCAAAAATGCAGACGAAATTGCAGTCATTGAGGACGGTATAATAACCGAAAAAGGCTCTCACGAGGCTCTTATGGAAAAGGGCGGCACTTATGCCACTCTTTACAGCCAGCAGTTCAGAGAGGATTAACTGATACAAAACGGAACGGCTCACAAAATGTGAGCCGTTCTTTTTATGCACTTTTACTCTTTTTCTTCAATTCCGAATACTTTTCCTTTGTCGCCTGTCCGCCTCTCAGATGACGCTCCGACTTATTCTTGTCAAGCACTCCCGTAACTTTTTTGTATAAACCTTTGTTTATGTCGGGAAGTCTTGTTCTGACGTCTTTATGTACCGTGCTTTTACTTACGTTGAAATGCTTTGCGGTCTGTCTTACGGTTGCGCTGTTTTCTATTATGTACCTTGCAAGAATTTCCGCACGTTCTTCTATATATTCCTTCAAAAGCATTTGCTCCTTTCGCTTTTTGTTACATTAATATGCTTTACGGTGCGGTTGTATGCTTTGCATCAAGGAATATTTTATCAACTTTTGCTAACAATACACCCGAGGACCAAATATCACACCTTCATTTTTCCCTTTATAAAAACAAAGGTTGAACATTTTGATAAATATTTACCAAAGGTGTTGCAATTGACAAAAAATCTGTTATAATCTATTGTGGTATGGGAGGAAGAATTTTCCTTTTATGCCCTGAATAAGTGAAAAAATAAAAATATATGCTAAACTTTAGGAGGTTTACACCATGACAAACAACAAGTATGTTAACCAGTGGGTTGACGAAATGGCTGCCCTCACCTGTCCTGACAAAATTGTCTGGATTACAGGCGACGAAGCACAGACAGAGGCTCTCAGAGCAGAAGCTTGTGCAACAGGCGAAATCGAAAAGCTCAACGAAGAAAAGCTCCCCAACTGCTATCTTCACAGAACAGCCGTAAATGACGTAGCAAGAGTTGAAGGCAGAACATTTATCTGCACAAAGGAAAAGGACAATGCAGGTCCTACAAACAACTGGATGGGACTTGAAGAAGCAAAGGAAAAGCTCACTCCCCTCTACAAGGGTGCAATGAAGGGAAGAACAATGTACGTTATTCCTTACTCCATGGGTGTTGTTGGCTCTGACTTCTCAAAGATCGGTCTTGAAGTTACAGACTCTATCTACGTTGTACTCAACATGCTTATTATGACAAGAGCAGGTCAGCATGTTCTTGATGCACTTGGCGACAGCCCTGACTTCATCAGAGGTCTTCATGCAAAGGCTGACATCGACGAAGAAAACAGATACATCTGCCACTTTCCCGAATACAACTACATTGCTTCCGTAAACAGCGGTTACGGCGGAAACGTTCTTCTCGGTAAGAAGTGCTTCGCTCTCAGAATCGCTTCCTATCTCGGACGTAAGGAAGGCTGGATGGCTGAACACATGCTCATTCTCGGCGTTGAATATCCCGACGGCGAAACAAAGTATGTTGCAGCTGCATTCCCCTCTGCTTGCGGTAAAACAAACCTTGCAATGCTTATTCCTCCGGAATTCCTCAAGAAGAAGGGCTACAAGGTATGGTGCGTAGGTGACGACATCGCTTGGATCAGAGTAGGCAAGGACGGCAGACTCTACGCTGTTAACCCTGAAAACGGCTTCTTCGGCGTTGCTCCCGGTACCAACGAAAAGTCCAACCCCAATGCTCTTGCAACAACAATGAGAGACACTATCTTCACAAACGTTGTTCATAACCTTGATGACAACACAGTTTGGTGGGAAGGTCTTGACAACAATCCTCCCGTTAACGCAATTGACTGGAGAGGCAACAAGTGGGATTACAAGACATATGACAAGACAAGAAAGCTTGAAACAAGCGGTGCTCATCCCAACTCAAGATTTACTGCTCTTGCTAAGAACTGTCCTTGTATTTCAAGCGAGTTCAACTCCACAACAGGTGTGCCCCTTTCAGCTATCATCTTCGGCGGCAGACGTGCTAAGACTGCTCCCCTGGTATATCAGTCCAGAAACTGGCAGCACGGTACCTTCGTTGGTTCCATCATGGCTTCCGAAACAACAGCTGCTGCTGCAGGTGCTCTCGGCGTAGTTCGCCGCGATCCTATGGCTATGCTTCCCTTCTGCGGCTACAATATGGGTGAATACTTCGCTCACTGGCTCGCTATGGGACTCAAGGCTGAAAACGCTCCCAAGATTTTCCACGTTAACTGGTTCAGAACAAACGCTGAAGGCGAATTCATCTGGCCCGGCTTCGGTGACAACCTCAGAGTTCTCCTCTGGATCCTCGCAAGATGCGAAGGCAAGGTTGACGCTGTTGAATGTGAAATCGGTTATCTTCCCAAGCCCGAAGACATTGACACGGAAGGTCTTGACATTTCAATGGATACAATGAAGGAGCTTCTTTCCGTTGACAAGGCAAGCTGGATTGAAGACCTCGATTCCATCAAGGCATTCTACGCTAAGATCGGCAACACAATGCCCAAGGAATTACTTGACGAGCTTGCTACTCTTGAGAAGAATCTTACGGCGTAAGTTTAATATTTCTTTCTCTTAAATAAAAAGATAAAGCAATCCCCCGATGTCAATAAAAAACATCGGGGGATATGTATATTTATATTACTAAAAAAATCAAGCCGCTTCACTTATTTCAGGAAGAATTACCGTAGTTGTACCGATTTCGGAAACTTCAATTGTTGCTTCAACAACGATGCCGTTGCTTATGACATTTAATTTCCAAATATATTTATCATCTTCAATTGTGAGAGTTATATCTTTTGTGTTTTCTATTTCCACATCACCGATATATTCATATATACCTTCGCCTGTCTTAACATAATTATCCGCATTATACAATGCTTCATTCTGCGCTTCATCTGTTTCTTCCGCCTGTGTCACATTCTTTATCCAATTACCGTTTTCATCTTGTGTGTACAAATACATTTCTCCATCAACAATTTCGGTATATGTGTCGCCTGCACCAAGAACACCGGATGTAAATGTTTTGTTTCCGTCTGTTTTAATTGTCATGATAACATTACCGAACAAAGGCAGATTTTTCATAACGGTTACCGTTTGATAGTTATCTGCCTCATGATATTTTCTGAAAAGTTCTTCAAGCCCATCAGCTTCGGCTTCTGTGTTTTTCTTCCCAAGATAAACTGTACTTGTTTCACCGTCCCATTCAACATCTTTACCAAATGCGTTTGCAACCGCTCTTACAGGTAAATATGTTGTACCGTCCATGATAAAAGGCTCAACCGCATTACCGTCAGCATCTTTGGGCTCTATATACGTGCCGTCTACACATATTTTAATATTTTTATAAAAAATATCAACGTTTTTCTTTATGCTTTCACCTGCTGCTATAACAGTAATGCACACTACCAACGCACATAGCAAAACAACCACTGCCAAATTTCTTACTTTTTTCATTTGTTATACCTCCATAGCATTTATAGTATTATTTTATCATACTTTATATTATTTGTCAATATGTTTTCAGCTTTTGTCGTATAATATGTTCGGTGGTGATATAAAATGCGTCCATTAAAAGAACGAATCAGCATTACAATTGACGGAGATGTTTTGGAAAAACTTCGAGAGAAAGCAGAATACGACGACAGGTCACTATCACAATATATTAACATCGTTCTGAAAGAGCACATAAAAAAAACAGAACATAACTGAACACGGTAACAAGCCGTGTTTTTTCTTTGTTCAATTCTTAAATAAAATTGCCCGCTTTTTCTTGACATTTTCCTCATACATATGTTAAAATCAAACTGTAAATCCGAAAGTGAGGTAACCTTTATGTCAAAAAAATTACATCTGATTTGCAACGCACACCTTGACCCCGTATGGCAGTGGGAATGGGAGGAAGGTGCGGCAGAAGCTCTTTCCACCTTCAGAATCGCCGCAGATTTTTGCGAGCAGTATGATAACTTCGTTTTTTGTCATAACGAGGCTCTTTTATATAAATGGATAGAAGAATACGATATGCCTCTTTTTGAAAAAATACAGCGTCTTGTAAAGGAAGGCAAATGGCACATTATGGGCGGCTGGCATCTTCAGCCTGACTGCAATATGCCAAGCGGCGAGTTTTTCGTAAGACAGATTATGTCGGGAAGAAAGTATTTTCTTGAAAAGTTCGGCGTTGTACCCAAGGTTGCAATAAACGTTGATCCCTTCGGTCACACAAGAGGTCTTGTCCAGATTTTAAACAAGACAGGCTATGAAGGCTATATGTTTATGCGTCCGGGTGACGGTGACAGATGGATAAAGCTTCCCGCAAACGAATTCAAATGGGTTGGCTATGATGATTCGGAAATCACCGCTGTACGCCACGGAAGCTACAATTCACATAAAGGTGACGCCATCAGCAAGGTCAAGGGCTTTTTTGACAGATGTCCCGAGGACGATTTTGTGCTTTGTCTGTGGGGTATCGGCAACCATGGCGGCGGACCTTCAAAGAAGGATATCGACGATATCAACGCTTTTGCCGAGGAAGTAAAAAGCAACGGCGGTCACGAGGTTATTCATTCCACTCCCGAAAGCTATCTTGATGAGCTGAATAATTCAGGCAAAGAATTGCCAAAATATGAAAAGAGCTTAAACCCATGGTCTGTGGGCTGTTATACAAGCCAGGTACGTATCAAGCAGAAGTACAGAGCGGCGGAAAATCTCTTTACCCTTGCCGAAACAATGTGCTCTCACGCCTGTCTCAACAATCTTATGGAGTATCCCGACACCGAGCTTGCCGAAGCTATTTATGACATTCTTACCGTTCAGTTCCACGACTCAATTCCGGGCTCTTCCGTTCAGCCCGTTGAAGAAATGGCACTTCGTATGCTTGACCACGGTATGGAAATTCTTACACGTGTAAAAGCAAGAGCCTTCTTCGCACTGGCTGCGGGACAGAAAAAGGCAGACGAGGACAAAATCCCCGTATTTGCGTACAATCCCTATCCTTACGAAATAAGCGGTGATTTTACAAGCGAATTTATGCTTTGGGATCAGAATTGGAATCCTGAATTTTTAATGCCTCGTCTTTATGCTGCCGACGGAAGTATTGTGCCGTCTCAGTGTGAAAAGGAAAACAGCACAATTCCCATCCAGTGGAGAAAGAGAATAGTGTTCAATGCAACGCTTGCTCCCATGTCCCTTAACCGTTTCGACTGTGCTTTTGATGTTATTGAAAAGAAGCCTGTTCCAACCTGCACGCAGGACGGCGAGCACTATGTATTTACCTGCAATTCCTTTGGAATAAAGATCAACAAAAACACGGGTCTTGTTGACTCATATACCAAGAACGGCAAAGAGTACGTAAAAGAAAACTCCTTCAGTCTCGATGTGTACGCTGACAACTACGACCCGTGGGGTATGGAGGTCAACTCCTTCAAGAATAAAATCGACTCATTCCGTATTGCAACGTCCAAGGAAACGCAGAAATTCTGCTGTCTCGATAATGAATTAGCACCTGTTCACGTTATCGAAAGCGGAAGTGTCAGAACGGTTATCGAAGCGGTATTCTGCTACGAGGATTCAAGAGCTCTTGTAAAATACTTCCTCTCCGAAAATGACGGACTGAGAATTGATGTAAGAGTTGTATGGACAGAAAAGCAGAAAATGATTAAGCTAAGCGTTCCCTGTGCCTTCGGTGCAGACAAGTGCATCGGTGAGCACGCCTACGGCAGAGAAGAGCTGTTTACAGACTTAGTGGAAAACGTATCACAGCGCTATCTTGTTGCAACAAACGGCAAACATGCAATAGCCGCTGCCAACAACGGCGTTTACGGCTCGTCCTTTGATGGCGAAAACGGTGTTCTCAACATAACTCTTTTGCGTTCCCCCTCTTACACTGCTCACCCTCTTCCCCAAAGAATAACCATGCCTCAGGACAGATATCTGCCATACATCGAACAGGGCGAGCGTGACTTCTCCTTCCGCTTTGACATCGGTGCTCACAAGGAAATTCTTGACACAACTCCAAGACGTGCACAGCATTTCAATATGCAGCCCACATTGCTTTCCTTCTACCCCACAGGCATCGGTGAAAAGCCGCAAAGCCCTCTTAAGCTTAACGGCGATATTATTTGCTGCACTGCATTTAAAAAGGCTGAGGTTGGTGAAGGATACATTATCCGTCTGTTTAATCCAACAGGTGAAAACCAAAATGCAACTGTGGACTTTATGGGAAGAAAGCTGACACTTGACTTCGGAAAGTACGAAATCAAAACTGTTCGTGCAACAGAAACAGCACTTTGCGAAACAGACCTGCTTGAAAATCTTTTAGACTAAAAGCTTCAGACGGCTCGGTTAATCCGAGCCGTTATTTTTGGAACTTTTTCCCATTTAATCCGTCTAAAACAGTAAAGACAAGGAGGCGAAGATATGAAAAAGCTTTTATACTGTGCAGTTCTGATGTTTCTTGCTCTGATATTGGTTTCCTGCGTTTACAAAACATACCGTCTTGATGAAAAAGCAGTCAAGGAAGCGCTGACAGACAACGGCATTTCGGGTGTTCCCGAAGCAGCAGACCTCTCTCAAACAGACAGCAAGCCGCTTTATGCTTCCGACATCATTGCCTGCATAATGGTTGACGGCAAGCTTTACTATGATACGGGACGGGCAAGCACCGTTAAGTACCGCTGCGGAGTTATGGACGGAAACATTGACAGCACCGTCGGCTCAAACCGTCTTCCACAAAAGGACAATCAGTCAAACTTCGGCGAGGACTACGGGTATCAGTACGGACCTCGTGAAGGTACAATAGAGGTGCTATTACAAGACGGTGAATGGCGTATTTTTGCAACGGAAGAAGTATTTGAAGACCTGCTGAATGAGTATTCGGACAGTTCTTTTAACGATGATACAAAACAAGGCTCCGATATTATCGGTTGTCCCAATGAGCTTGTGACGACAGAGTGTTTTCCCGACCTTGAAGAAAACACGTTTAAGGTGACTGAATTTTCGGTATTTGAATTAGGAAAAGGCACTTTAAAAAGAGCAGTGAATATTTCAGCAATTGATGCTTTGAAAATCACCGACCTGCTTTATCAAAACGGCGAATACTGGACTGACGGAACAAGTGATTGTCTGACAGATTGTGCCATAAACATCAAGGGATTTTTATACTACTATCACTCAGAATGCGGTACGTTCATCAAGCTTAATTTAGCCGATGCTGCAATCTTCTCCCACGTTGAACCGCAGGACAACGGAAAAAGTCTTACTCTTTCGGAAAGTGACAGAGAAACAGTCAACGGTATTCTGGAAAAATATATTTCGCTATCCCCTGCTGTTTCACAATCCGTCGAATAAAACTATCCCCGCCGATATGTGGCGATTTATTTGTAACAAATTGCTTTTTGCCCTTGACAAATGCCTCATATTGTGATAGAATATACAGGCATTTCGAGGTGTGGCTCAGTTGGTAGAGTACGTGGTTTGGGACCATGGGGCCGCAGGTTCGAGTCCTGTCACCTCGACCAAACAAAAATCCGTGTTCGAAAGAATGCGGATTTTTGTTTGTATTATTCACTATTCATTATTCATCATTAATTTTTCATTTTCGAACACAGATTTTTAGTGAAGAATGAATAATGAAGTCGCTTCGCTGATGAATAAT